>NZ_CP022529.1:0-303125 GCF_002237595.1 Labrenzia sp. VG12 | reverse complement strand
CGCCGCGATCCGCAATGTGCTGAACAGGATGTCCCGGTAAAAGGGATCGGTCAGCGCCTCGTTCCAGTTGTCGAGATAAAAGCCCGCCTGGTCGGCGCCTGTCGCGGTGCGCAGCCAGAAGGAATAAACGACGATGAAAATCAGCGGCACAAACAAAAGCAGCCCCACCGCCGTCAGTGCCGGAGACAGGAGAATCAATGGCTGTCGTCGTTCCCGCGCCTCGACGCTCATGCGCTCAACCCACCTTTTCCCTTGTCAAAACTACTTGACTTCAGCGTTGCAGGCAGGCCTTCATAGATCAAATAGATAATGAAAATTGTAAGTATAGATCAGATCAATGATTGAAAACCTGCGTCCCATTGAGGCCGACAGATTGGCCCGAGAGCTGGACTGGAACCTGTTGAGAACCTTCGTCGTTCTGGCTCATTCGCGCAGCGTGACCGAAGCCGCTGAAAGGCTGCGGCTGAAACAGCCAACTGTTTCGAGCGCCTTGAAACGGCTGGAAGAGCGCATGGGCCGGAAGCTGATTCATCGCAAACCTGGTTATTTCCAGCTGACGGAAGCCGGCACCTTGCTGCTCAAGGAAGCGATTGAAATTCAAGGCGCCATTTTGCGGCTCGGCACGCTGATGCGCGATGTGACGGACGAGGTTCGCGGGCATGTCGACATCGCGATGGCAAGCCATGTGGTCTGCCCTCTGTTTGACGACACTTTGCGCACCTTCCATGAACGGCACCCGGCTGCAACGCTTTCCATCAGTGTGTCTGCCAGCAAGGAAGCCCTGGAAACCGTGACGGCCCGCCGCGCGTCATTTGCCATATGCCTGGTGCGGGACCGAAATCCCAAACTGGAATACATGCGCCTTTTCAGAGAGTATTTTGGTCTGTTTTGCGGACCGCCTCATCCGCTGTTCGGCCGTTCTGAACTGGAAAAATCGGACCTTGCGGGTCAAGCGGCAGTCAGCTTTGTGACCGACCGGCTGGAAGATGCACTGCGCCCGGTAACGCTCATGCGCGCGGATGCCGATCTGGAAGACCGTGTTGTTGGCACCTCGGCGCATCTAGAGGAAGTGCGCCGCATGATCATCGCTGGACTTGGCGTCGGCCCCCTGCCCGTTCACGTTGTCAAACGTGATGTGCGCGACGGCCTGCTATGGCAACTGCCCCCTTATGAAGGCCTGCCAGAAATCGGCGTTCATCTTGTCTGGAACCCCAAGGCGAAAATGAACCGTGCGGAGAAAGCGATGCTGGACATGCTGCGCGACAAGATCCGGGAAGTCCCAATTGAAGATAGGACTTACCGGTAACTGTTACGATGCTTCAAAGCCTGGATCGCCTATACAGGAGAGCCTGGTCCGGAATCATCCGTTTCGGGTGTAAGCTCCCGATCTGCGTCTTCGAGCGGCTGTGTCGTAAAGCCTTTCAATCCCGAGAACTCCTTGGCGTCCCGCTGGATCTCAACCGGACTGAGCGCGTAGGAAGTGCAGAGGTCACCAACAGATCTGTGAGCGCGCATGTGAATGCGTTCATAGCCATGGCTGGCGTCGATACCGAAGGTTGTCAAGGCGGCGCGCACATCCGCACCCGCGGCAGCCGCGCCAGAGCGATAGAACCGGAAAACATCCTTCTGATGTTTGATGTCGTTGTCCCTGCAGAGCTGAACCATTTTGCGCGTCAGACGATAGTCAATCGGGCCGGCTTGGTCCGCATGGCGAAGGTTACGCCAGATCTGTTAGAGTTCTGGCCAGAGGCAGATGTGCCGTTGTCGATAGCCACGCTGCAAGTCGAAGAACGCTCCAGACTCGTGCGGGCTATCGGTGAGGTTGCCAAGATGCTGAACGCTCACAAACTCGACGCCGCACCGATCCTGACCCACGAGGAAATCATAAGCGAAATTTCTTCGTGGCGACTTTCCCTAAAGGCAAATGAGACCGGTTCGAATTTGCGCCCGCTCAGCAGCTGAGTTCGATCAGCATCTGCAGCATCAGATTGGCACCCTTCTCAATGTCCGCCCAGTCACTGTGTTCTTTGGGCGAATGGCTGATGCCGTCTCTGCTTGGGATAAAAACCAGCATAGACGGACACAAGGTCTGCATGGTCTGGGCATCGTGTCCTGCGCCGGACGGCATGCATTTCACGGAATAGCCCAGGTCTTTTCCACGCTTCAGGCCTTGTTTGACCAGATCCGGATCCAGGGTCACCGGCGACAGCCAGCTTCGCTCGACAATCGTATGCGACAGACTGTGCTTGTCGGATATTCTTTCAACGATTTGCACCATCTGTGATCGCAAATCCTGCATCACCGTCTCGTCCGCATCGCGCAAGATAATCGTAAAAGCCGCTTCACCCGGGACCGTGTGCGTATGGTTGGGCGAAAGCTCGACTTTGCCGATCGTGATCCGGCTGGCGTCGGTGCCATAGTCCTTGATCAAATCCGGAATTTCGACGCTGATCTCTGCCAGACCGGCAAAGGCGTCCGCGCGCATGTTCATCGGCGTCGTGCCGGAATGATTGGCGACGCCGGTCAGCACACATTCGAGATTGCAAATGCCGGACACACGGTCGGCGATACCAATATCTGTTCCTTCGCGTTCCAGTACGGGCCCCTGTTCGATGTGAAGCTCCAGAAACGCTTTTACACTGCCGGTTGAGCGCGCGGATGAGAGGATCTCGACGGGATCAAGTCCTTGCGCGGCCATGGCGTCCTTCAAACGAAGGCCATTGGCATCCGCTGCGCCATCAAGCCAAGCTTCGCTGACTTGACCGGCAATGGTTTGCGAGCCGAGCATGCCGCCGAACCGGCCTTCTTCTTCCGATGTGGCCACCACTTCGATCGGCGATTTCAATGTGAGGCCCGCATCCTGAATGGCGCGGACGCATTCAAGGGCCACGCAGGCCCCCAGCGCTCCGTCAAACGCGCCTCCTTCAATGACCGTATCCAGATGCGAGCCGATCATCACGGACGGGCCATTTCCAGCGCCGGTCCGGCCGAACAGGTTGGCGGCTCCGTCCCGGCTGGTGGTCAGTCCGCTCTGACGCATCTGATCTTCAAACCAGTCGATGCTGGCCATGTGCGCGTCTGAAAATCCCGTCCGGTTGAACCCTCCCGATGCCGGATTGGCTCCAAACGTGTTTACCCCGGCGAGCAACTCCTTGAGACGGTCGAGATCGATTTTTGCCGGGGCGTGGCTCATGTCATTTCCTTCAATGTGTCAAACGCTTATCGGGTATTTCAGCGCCTCACCACGCGCCAGAATTGAAATCAATATGAAATAATTATTGCGAAGATGCAATTGATCATGATTAATTATCACAGAACACAACGAGGGGAATGGATATGAAAAAACTGATAGCCGCGGCGCTTGCCTCGGCCTTCCTTGCGTTGGCGCCACAGGCGCAGGCGCAAACTCCACCCAATGTCCTGGTCGTCGGGCAAATTGCGGAACCAAAGTCTCTGGACCCGCATGCGGTGACCGCGGTCAATGATTTCCGTATTCTGGTCAATCTTTATGACGGCCTTGTCCGCTACAAAGATGGAACGCTCGAAGTTGAGCCGGCGCTGGCCGAAAGCTGGACAATCTCAGACGACGGCAAGACCTACACATTCAAACTTCGCGAGGGGGTGACGTTCCACGACGGCTCACCGTTCAACGCGGAGGCGGTGAAATTCAACTTCGATCGCATGCTGGATGAAGAACACCCCTACCATGACACGGGACCGTTCCCGCTGTCGTTCTTCTTTTCCGCTGTCGAAAACGTTTCTGCAGATGACGACACCACTGTCACATTCACACTGAATGCACCTTATGCGCCGTTCCTGTCCAACCTCGCCTATCCGACCGGACTGATCGTCTCACCGGAAGCAGTGAAACAGCACGGCAAGGACTTTGGCCGGAATCCTTCCGGAACAGGTGCCTATTCCTTCGGCGAATGGGAAGCCAATGCCAAGGTGGTAGCGGTCAAGAACGCCAATTACTGGGACGGTGCGCCGGAGCTGGAAGCCTTGATCTACCGCCCGATCACCGACGCCAACACCCGCATCGCGGAAATGCTATCAGGCGGTCTGGATGTCATGGTCGAAGTTCCGCCGGACAGCCTGCAGCAGTTCAAGTCCGATGCAAGCTTCTCGGTTCTGGAGCAGGCAGGCCCTCACGTCTGGTTCCTGATCCTGAATGCCAAGGAAGCTCCGTTCGACAACAAGGCAGCCCGCCAGGCAGCAAACTACGCCATCAACAAGACGGCACTGGTTGAAAACATCCTGCAGGGTACTGCGGACGTGGCCGCTGGACCGACCCCGCCGGCATTCGCCTGGGCGTACAACGAAGGTCTGGAGCCATATCCCTATGATCCTGAAAAGGCCAAGACGCTCTTGAAGGAAGCAGGATACAACGGCGAGGAAATCACCTTCTACGTCACCGAAGGCGGTTCCGGCATGCTCGACCCGGTTGCCATGGGCACGGCCATCCAGGCCGACCTGCAGGCCGTTGGCATGAACGTCAAGATCGAGACCTACGAGTGGAACACCTTCCTCGGCAAGGTGAACCCGGGTCTTGAAGGTAAGGCCGCGATGGCAGAAATGGCCTGGATGACAAACGATCCGGACACACTGCCGTTCCTGGCGCTGCGTACCGAAGCTTTCCCTGACAAGGGTGGTTTCAACTCCGGTTACTATTCCAACGCCAAGGTGGACGAGCTGCTTGAAAAAGCCCGCCAGGTGACGGATCAGGCCGAACGCGCCGCTCTCTACAAGGAGATGCAGGAGGTCGTTCAGGAAGACGCACCCTGGGTCTTCGTCGCCAACTGGAAGCAAAATGCTGTAACAAAGGCTTCCGTCGAAGACTTCAAGCTGCAGCCGTCTTTCTTCCTGATGCTTCAGGACGTCAAGAAGCCACAGTAAGACTGTGATCTCTGTCCCGGTGCACCTTCGGGTCTGCCGGGACACGTGTCTTTGCCCAGCTCGGGCACAAGAGGGGGAAATGCCTTGGGCGCTTACATTGCCAAACGCCTTCTGGCCGCCATTCCGGTCCTGTTCGGTCTAACGATCATCGTTTTTATGATCATGGCCATGATCCCTGGGGACCCGGCAACGGCCATTCTGGGGTCTTACGCGACACCGGAGAACGTTGCCAAGCTCAACAAGGATCTCGGGCTGGATAAGACCCTTCTGGAGCAATACGTCATTTGGATCGGCAATCTGTTCCAGGGCGACCTCGGCCGGTCCTATACGCTCAACCGCCCGGTTCTCGACGAAGTTCTGGAGCGTTTTTCCGCAACTCTCATTCTGGCTGGCACCGCGTTGGTCCTGTGTTCCGTCTTCGGACTTCTGGCCGGTATCGTTTCTGCCGTGAGACAGTTCGGCTGGACCGACAAGATCATTACGCTCCTCGTCCTGATCGGCATTTCAACGCCATCCTTTTGGCTCGGACTTCTGTTGATCCTCATCTTTGCCGTGAAACTCAAACTGTTTCCGGCGTCCGGTATGTACGCCATCTATGGCGGTGGGGACCTGCCGGACCTTCTCCATCATCTCGCCTTGCCTGCCCTGACCTTGTCCGTCGTTGCGACCGGGGTCATTGCCAGACTGACCCGGACAGCCATGCTGGAGGTGCTCCGTCAGGACTACATCCGGACCGCGCGCGCCAAGGGTCTCTCCGAAAACAAGGTGATCTACAAACATGCATTCAAGGCTGCGCTGGTGAGCGTTATTCCGGTGATCGGCATTCAGGCCGGTTTCGTCATAGGCGGGGCCGTTTACATCGAAACCGTGTTCCAGTGGCCGGGCATCGGCTCCATGCTGGTCAAGGCCATCTCCACCCGTGACCTGCTGCTTGTGCAAGGGGGCGTGCTCGTCGTCGCGGCGGCCTATGTGTTTTTCAATCTGCTGGCCGATGTCATTCAGACCATTATTGATCCGAGGCTGCGCTGATGACGGACACTGCACTGAGCACGCCGGCGAAGTCTTCTGCGAAAGTCTCAAGACCCGGTACTTTCTCTCTTCTGTTGAACAACACACTGGCGACATGTGGACTGGTCATCCTGATCGCTGTTTGCCTGATTGCGCTGGCAGCTCCGCTGCTGCCCTTGGCCAACCCGGATGTTACGGCTCCGGCAAACCGCCTGCTTCCGGTTTTCAGTGACGGGCACTTGCTTGGCACGGATCACCTGGGCCGGGATCTTTTGTCACGCCTGATCTGGGGCACGCGGGTTTCTCTTGCCGTTGGCTTGTCCGCAACGATCATCGCGGCGTTTTTCGGGTCTCTTCTGGGGCTGGTCGCTGGTTACGCCGGCGGCCGGGTCGATGCCATAATCATGCGCGGGATCGATATGGTGATGGCCTTTCCATATATCCTGCTGGCCCTCGCGATTGTCGCGGTTCTGGGGCCCGGTCTACTCAATGCGCTTTACGCCATTGCCCTCGTCAACATCCCTTTCTTTGCCCGGAACATACGCGGGATCACGTTGGGCCTGTCTCGTCGGGAATTTGTTGACGCTGCCCGGCTTTCAGGGAAATCGCCCGCGCAGATCCTGTTCATCGAAATCCTGCCCAATGTCCTGCCGGTGATTGTGATCACCATGTCGACAACGGTTGGCTGGATGATCCTTGAAACGGCAGGCTTGTCCTTCCTTGGCCTGGGAGCACAGCCGCCGCAAGCGGATCTTGGCTCCATGCTGGGCGAAGGCCGCAAGATCCTGTTCACCGCCCCGCATGTTTCCATTGTGCCTGGCGTCATGATCTTCATCCTTGTCATGAGCATCAATTTGTTCGGCGACGGCGTTCGCGACGTTCTGGACCCGCGCCTGCGCTCCGGATCGTTAACGCGCCCGATGGCACGCACCGCGGTCAAACGGAACGGAGAGCCCGTTCCGGCACCGTCCGCCAATGGCGGTGTCCTGGATGTGCGCGACATGCGCACCGAATTCCAGATCGGCGGATCGGTTTACAAGGCGGTCGGCGGTGTTGATCTCAATCTGAAAGAGGGCGAATGCCTGGGGCTCGTCGGGGAGTCGGGCTCCGGAAAATCGGTGACCGCCATGTCCATCATGGGACTGGTTCCCACACCGCCTGGACGCATTGCAGGCGGAGCCGCCTTTCTTGAGGGAGAGGATCTGTTTGCCGCATCCGACACCCGGATCCGTGAGCTGCGCGGCGGGTCCGTGGCCTATGTCTTCCAGGATCCGCTCTCGACCTTGCATCCCCTGTTCACGGTCGGCGATCAGCTCAAGGAGGCGATCGGCACCCATCAGCCGCTCTCCGCCGCGCAAATCCGGGACAAGGCGATCGAACTCCTGTCGCTGGTCCGGATTCCCAACCCGGCTGAGCGCCTGTCTGCCTATCCTCACGAATTGTCGGGCGGGATGCGACAGCGCGTGTGCATCGCCATGGCGCTTGCCAATGACGCCAAGCTTCTTATTGCCGACGAACCCACCACAGCGCTTGATGTGACAGTCCAGTCGCAAATCCTGACGCTGATGAACCAGCTGCGGCGGGAGCGCAATGCGGCGATCCTGTTCATCACCCATGATTTTGGAGTTGTGTCTGCCTTATGCGACCGGGTCGCGGTCATGTATGCGGGCCGGATTGTTGAAACCGGCAAGGCAGACGATGTTCTGTCCAATCCGCAGCACCCTTATACGGCAAAGCTGATCGAATGCGTCCCTGTGCTTGGTGAGCCCGGACGGCGACTTGATGCCATCGAGGGCCGGCCACCGGTTGTCAACAACCTGCCTGCAGGATGTGCTTTTGCCGACCGGTGCTCGAAGGTCAGATCCGAATGCAGAACAGGCCATATCGACCTGGCCACAACATCTGAGGATCACAGTGTTCGGTGTCTTTATCCCCTCACGCCAGGAGCACCGGCATGACAAGGTCAGCCATGGATGAATTGCAAGACAGCGTGCTCCTGTCGATTGCCGATGTAGAACGGGTTTTTGGCGGCGGTCGCAAGCTGCTTGGGGGACGGATGCCGGCTGTCCACGCCGTTCAGGGCCTCAGTCTGGAGGTGCGGCAAGGCGAGACGCTTGGTATCGTCGGCGAATCCGGTTGCGGCAAGTCCACCCTGGCCCGGCTGGTCGTCGGGCTTGACCTGCCGACGGCCGGCCGGATCACGTTTAACGGCGAGGATTTGGCGGCGCTGGCGAAAACGGATCGCACGGCCCTGGCACGCAAGGTTCAGTACGTCTTTCAGGACCCGGTCGCCTCGTTGAACCCCCGCAAGACGATCAGAACCATTCTGGAAGCGCCCCTCAAACACCTGACGGATCTCGATGCCACGGGGCGTCAGAAGCGGCTGGCCGAATTGCTGGACGCGGTCAATCTGGCGCCGGAATTTCTGGATCGGTATCCGCACGAGTTTTCAGGTGGACAAGCGCAACGTATCGGAATCGCGCGCGCTCTGGCCGCAGGACCGGAGCTTGTTGTGCTGGATGAACCGGTGTCGGCGCTCGACGTTTCCGTACAGGCGCAGGTCCTGAATTTGCTGGATGACTTGAAGGATCGATTTGGTCTGACCTATGTCTTCATTAGTCACGACCTGTCGGTGGTTGAGAGCGTCAGCGACCGGGTTGCGGTGATGTATTTCGGGCGGCTTGTCGAACTTGGCACGGCCACGGATGTCTTTACCGAAACGTTGCACCCCTATACGGAGCTATTGATGCGCTCCGCGCCAGCCCCCGGGCGGCACGAATTGATGTCGGAGGATGCGGACGCGGAGCTGCCCGATCCTTACAATCCGCCGCCGGGATGCGCCTTTGCTGCCCGGTGTGGGCGCAAGTCGGATGTGTGCCTGGCGTCCAAACCGGCGCGGAGGGAAGCGTCCGGCCAAGGCGCCGGCCATGTGGCAGCTTGCTATCATCCGCTGACTCGCGCATAGGCTTTGGGAACAGGCAAACAAGTTCATCCGGCTATGAAAAACCTCGACCTGGCGTCTGAAACAAAACCACGGAAGCGGCAGCGCCGCCCCGATATGGTGGCTCAACAGATCCGCGAGCAAATTGTGGCGGCCGGGCTGCAACCGGGCGACAGAATTCCCGCTGAGTGGTTGTTGCCGGATGCCGTGAAAGTATCCCGCGGCACGCTGCGGGAAGCGTTGAAAGTCCTGGAGTTTCAGGGGCTCATTTCGACGAGAAGCGGACCGGGTGGAGGCGTTTTCGTATCGGCCGTCGAACCTGGAGAGGCGATCGGTCTTCTGGACAACCTGTTTCTGTTCAATCCGCCGTCAATCTCAGATATCTACACATTGCGCAAGCAGCTGGAACCGGAACTGGCAGCTTCCGTCGCCGGAAGTCTGACCGAAGAGGCTTTTCAAGCTCTTCAGGGCTGTATCCGGCTTTATGAAGACGAACCCAGAACGGCTGAAGAAGAATATGCGCAGCGGCTGGCGGAGTTGGACTTTCACGAGGAACTGACCCGTCATTGCGGCAATCCGATTCTCGCTTTTACCTGCCGCTTTCTGCTCAGCCTGTTGCGAGACATGACCGTGTGCCGGTCAATCTACAAAGAGCCCAATCCGGCCTTGCGCGAAACCGGGCTGCATTATCAGGTCCGCTTGCTCAGGGCGATGAAGTCCGGAGACGGCGAGCTGTGTCGCATGATTATGCGCGGACACATGATGGAAGCGGAAAAATACATGCTTGAGCGCGCCGCCATGCGGTCGCCGGGCCGCCTTGGGCCGGCCGACAGGGAGCAAGACGGATGAGCACGCATGGCCTTGCGGCTCACACCATTCATCGATGCCACACGCATTTCGGCTGGGACCGGTCGATCGAGCCGGTTCAATTTGCCAAACCCGGCGACCGATTGCTGGTCGAGTGCAAGGATGCCGCAGGAGGACACTTTACCGACAAAAGCACGCTCGCCGACATCGCAACGCTGCGTCCGGAATGCGCCAATCCGGTGACAGGACCGATATACGTGGACGGGGCAGACCCCGGCGATGCGCTTGTGGTGCACATCGAAGAATTTGTGCCGAGCGGTTTCGGCTGGACCGCGATCCTGCCAGGTTTCGGTCTCCTGGCGGATCAGTTTCCACACCCGGCCCTGAAGCTGTGGCAATATGAAACCAGCGCGCTCCAGCCGGCCGTTTATTCGGATCTGGCCCAGGTGCCCTTAAAGCCGTTTGTTGGCACGATCGGTGTTGCCCCCAAAGACCCTGGGCCCCATTCGGTCATTCCGCCGCGCAGGGTTGGCGGCAATATGGACATTCGCGATCTGGCAGCGGGTGCAACGCTTTATCTGCCGGTCGAAGTACCCGGGGCATTGCTCTCCCTTGGCGATACCCATGCCGCTCAGGGGGATGGGGAAGTCTGCGGTACGGCGATTGAAAGTGCGATGGATGCTGTCGTCTCACTGGACGTCATCAAGGGCGGAGCTCCGCCATTTCCCCGTTTCACCGTGCCCGGCCCTGTCACCAGCCATCTGGATAAACGCGGCTACGAAGTCACAACGGGCATCGGCCCGGACCTTGCGAGTGCAGCAAGGGACAGCGTCAGCGGCATGATCGAGCACCTGACCCGAATGACGTCAATGTCGGCCGACGACGCCTATATGCTTTGTTCCGTCTGTGGCGACCTGAGGATCTCCGAAATCGTCGACGCCCCGAACTGGGTCGTTTCGTTCTACTTTCCCCGGATCGTGCTGGGCTGAACCGGTTCATGGATAAACATCCGGGCGACTTTCGCCCGGCTTGCCCGCGTTGCTGTTGCGTGGCGCGTTCGAACAGCAGTACTAAGTGAACATCCAGAAACGCTGACGACAGTCAAAATTCTCCCGCCCCGTTTCAAGAGGACCCTGACCCTTGGCGATAGATCTCAACCAGTTAGTCCAACTGCGCCATTGGCTGCATGCTCACCCGGAAGTGTCACGCGAAGAGTTTGAAACGGCAAAGCACATGCGTGCCTTTCTGGCCGAGCATGCTGCGCCAGACGAGTTTATTGAGCTGGATGGGGCCGGTTTTGCGGCCGTCTACAATGGTTCGGCTTCCGGAAAGACGGTGATGATCCGCGCGGAGCTGGATGCCTTGCCGATCCATGAAATCAACAGCGACATCGACTACAGGTCGCAGTACGACGGCGTCGGCCACAAATGCGGTCATGACGGACATATGGCCATTTTGGCAGGTCTTGCCCAGACACTCGTCGAGCGGCCCGCAAAGGGGCGCGTCGTCCTGTTGTTTCAGCCCGACGAAGAAACTGGAACAGGCGCACGAAACTGCTGCCTGCATCCGAACTTCAAACAGATCCAGCCCGACTATGTCTTCGCCTTGCACAATTTGCCGGGATTTTCAAAGGGCTCGGTGATCTGCAAGACCGGAACCTTTGCCTCGGCGGTGAAATATGTAGCTGTGACATTTTCCGGCAAGGAAGCCCACAGCGCACAACCGGAAACCGGCGCCAGCCCCTCCTTTGCCATGGCGGAACTGACCCTGAAGGCGCGGCAGATCCAGGCGAATTACGACACGCCGGCGGCCTATGCGCTGATTGTCCCGGTCTACACCGAAATGGGCGTTCAGGCGTCAGGCGTTTGCCCGGGATATGGTGAAGTGCATTTCACCTTGCGAGCCGCACAAGGTGCCGTCGTTGAAAGCATGTGGGATGACCTGTCAGCTTTTGCGCGAAACCTGGCTGATGACTATGGCCTGGCGTTCGACTTTGAAACCCGGGAGGAGTTTGCCGCCAACACCAACAGCCAGCTTTCATTCGACATGATCAAGGCGGCATCTGTGCAGGCAGAGGCAGAGTTTTTGCTGATCGACAAGCCGTTTCGCTGGGGGGAAGACTTCGGCGAACTCACCAATCGCTTTAAAGGCGGTATGTTCGGTTTGGGAGCCGGCGAAACCCTGCCCGACCTGCACAACCCCGACTATGATTTTCCCGACGACCTTCTGATGCCCGGCATTACCATGTTTTCCAATCTGGTTCAGTTCGGCTTGTCCGGTGAAGAACTCAACAGGGTGAAAAGCCTCGAAGACAACACATAAATCTTGCGCGCTAGCGATGCAGGAATTTTTTGGTGTTCATGGCTTTACCGGGGGCGCTAGCCTTCGCGCGAACGGTGAGAGACCTTGTTCCACGGTCTATTCCTGGAAGCAGCCGTTCATTGCAATGAAGGCAGGTTTGTTCGTCCTGTTGTCACGTTAGACGATAGGTCCACCGTTTGGGTGTTCCACACAAGCAACTACTCTGAATTGTCTTCCGTCAAAGTCATCAACACGTCTGCATACCATGCGCAATTGAGACCAAGAGCTTCGTCTACGGTAACATCCCGGGTCACGACATCGAGCCGCGCCGAATGGATGCCAATCAGGTGGCAATTCAATGTTCCGTCGCCGATCTCACCATGCTTCGAGTACATCAGCACCGGAGCACCGCTGCTGCCGCGATGTGTCCGAGCATCGGTTAGAAAGTAGCCCTGGCCCTGAAAACGCATCCCGAAGGAAGAAGCGATAATCGCGTGTCTTACGACCGGCAATGCATGCAATGTGTCGGAAAAGCCGAGCGGGTATCCGGGAATGAGAAGTCGTTCTCCAACTTCCGGCTGGTTCGCTGCGGGATCGATCAAATGCGCTTCGCTGAACGCGTGCAACACGCATTGTTCCGGCAAACGGTGTTTATCGAGCTCGATCAGTGCCACGTCGATGAGGCCGCCACGATCGAACCCCTCACGCCACAATGCATTGCCGTCGTGATAAAGTGGGATCAGGAAATGGATGGTCTGCGCTACATCTTCAGCAGATACATGAAGTTCAATCTGGAACGCGTCGGGACGATGTCTGCTCGTTTCATCTATGAACACGTGCCTGCTGCTCACGAGATAAAGCCGCTCGTCCCTTTGAAAGAAGAAACCTGTAGCATTGGTCAGGACGGAGCCCTGATTGAGCGTCAGTATGCGCGCAGCCGTAAGAAGGATTGTCTCAATCACGGTCAGTGTGCCTTTTCGTCGCCCATTGCGGCAGTTGCGCGCGTGGCCTTTTCATCCCGGAAGGTAATAAGGCGCTTTCTGCTCTCGTCCCAGAGGACGAATTTCACGCAATTCAAGCTTTCAAGAAACGTGATCCGGTTCACACTCTGCAATTCCGGAAAGTCCTGCAGAACCTCGGGTAGCCTGTAAAACGGAATTCCGGCGGCCAGGTGATGCACGTGATGTATGCCGATGTTGCCGGTGATCCACTGAATTGGACGAGGTAGCACATAATATGAACTGCCATGCAAGGCGGCCTGTTGAAACACCCAGTTGTCCTGTTCTTCCCAGTGTGTCTCCTCAAACTGATGCTGAACGTAGAAAAGCCAAACGCCGATCGTAGCAGCCATCAGCGTCACAGGAACCTGAACAGCGAGAAAAGGGCCAAGACCTATCAACCAGATCATTGCTGCGACTGGCAGCGCAATTCCGATATTGGTGGCAATCGTGGAGAGCCATGGCTGCGTCCCGGCGCGCATGAGACCAATCGGCAGCCTGTATTGGCATATGAACAGCCAAGCCGGCCCAAGTCCGAACATGATCAGTGGGTGCCGATAGAGCCGATAGCGAACACGCGCCCAACGTGAGAGTTTCCGGTACTCGCGCACAGTGAGAGTATCAATGTCTCCGATACCCCGACGGTCAAGGTTTCCGGCTGACGCATGGTGAACAGCGTGGGTTCGGCGCCAGTAATCATAAGGCGCCCACGTGAAAACACCGATCAGACGGCCGATCCAGTTGTTCAGACTGCGATGCGCAAACAGCGTTCCGTGACCGCAATCATGCTGCAAGATGAATAGACGGACCAGGAAGCCCGCTGTGGGAATCGTAAAGACAAGGCCCCACCAGCCAACGTGGAGAATGGTCACCACAGCGGCGGTCCACAGTGCGACAAAACACAATACAGTTATCGCAATTTCGCGTGCGCTACGCATCGGACTTGGCTGCCGATAGCGCGCCAGAACTGTGGTCCAGGCACGATTGTATTGCTGCTGCCCGGGCTCAATTGAGCATTTGGTCATTTTCGAGGTTACCCTCTGTTTTGCTTCAAGGCAGCGTGCATTCCAGTCTTTCAACCACTAGGCTTTGGGTAGCGTTTTCCCGCCGCCTTTCCGCTTGGCTTTTGGTTCGGCACGCGGTGGTTCTTCTTGAAGCGCAAGCCTGGCGGCCCTGAGCTTCTCGGTCTTGAACCGTCTCTGTTCGGCCTCCGTACGCGAAATCTCCAATGAAACTTTTTTTGTCACATCTGCCTTGGTTTCAGCGGTCATCCGCTGTGTCTTGCCAAGTTTGCCGAGCTTGTTCGCGGGGCCCATTGCTCTGCTTCCTTTTGGGTTGGGAACGCAAAAAGGCCGGGAAACTCCCGGCCTTTCCACCCATCCTTGTGGTCCATGCCAGTACATCCGTGGTCAAAGACCGGGGACGGGGATCAAGCTTCCTGCAAATTGTCAGCAGAAGACTTGCCGGAACGGCTGTCCTGGACCACGTCAAAGCTGACTTTCTGACCTTCGACAAGCGGTTGCATCCCGGCGCGCTCGACGGCTGAGATGTGGACGAAAACGTCCGGCGCCCCGTCTTCAGGCTGGATAAAACCGAAGCCTTTTGTGGCATTGAAGAATTTTACGGTTCCGACGGTCATAACGATTTCCTTTCAATCGGTCATGAGAACTTCCGCGGCACGCTCAAAAGTGCACCACAGCGAATAAGTCGACGTTGAAAGGGAAGATCGTACGAGGCGCCGTGTGCGCAGAGACAAAGTTCGTCAAGCAAAATCGATATCTGAAGATATAGGTGGGAAACGCAGTCAGAACAAGGCCGGCCGCAAGATTATTCTCGAATATTTCTACCATTCCAGAAGATTTTGGGAGGCAACAATATTTAGCGAAGACTATTCTTTCCGCGCTACACTGCGATTAACTAGGCCCAATTCAACACTTCTGAGGTGTACGAACCTGTGTTTCAACCGATGTAGTGGGCGTGATTGCCAGCAGACAAATGGAAGTGCGCTTTTGAAGCAGTGCTGGCGAAACAGACAGATTTTAAGCTCGAAAAAGGGGTACCAAAGTGGTTCGAGCGCCATGCTGATCGCGGCCATGCAATGCTTCGCGGCTTCTGCTTTGAATGTGGGTCACCGCTGTTTCTGATCAACAAGGCAAATCCCGGCGCAATGATACTGTTTGCGGGTAGTTTGGATGATCCGAGCTGGTATGAACCTAGCCGTGACATTTACGTGAAAAGCGCACAGCCGTGGGATCAAATGGATTCCAGTTTGCCGAAATCAGATAAAATGCCAGCCTAATTCAAAGAATTTTGCTATTTCTGCGGTATCAGTTTTAGGCCGACATCAGCGAATTTATCGGCATCGGGCTCGTCCCGATACCGATGCGTCTCAAGCGCTTTGTTTTGTCATGAAATGTCAGAAGCGGCTGCAAGGCCAGCCCTCTAACCCTACATCAAGAGGGCCAGCACTCCAGCATTGTGCCAGCCAGTTTTGTGTAACTGTTCCAGGTCCAACAAGAGTGTGATTGGCTTCGTGTCGCAAGCGCCCTGTTAGCCACGTCCGCGGCCAGCCGGAGCCGCACGTTTCTTCATCGGGATCAGACCTTCGCGTTGTGCGAGTTTACGAGCTGCCTTGCGGTTTCTCCGGACGGCTTCACCCTTCTCGCGAGCGCGTTTTTCAGAAGGCTTTTCATACGCGCGTCTGGCTTTCATTTCCCGGAAAACACCCTCCCGCTGGAGTTTCTTCTTAAGGACCCGAAGTGCTTTTTCCACGTCATTGTTGTGTACAGTAATCTGCAATTGATTTCCTATCGATGCCCACGGTTTCGTTTTGGTCTCGAGATCGCCTTCGGCCATCCCCTGTTTTTCGTGTCCCTAATTCAGATTAGCTATTCGCCCTGATCGGAGCTTTCGGCGCTGCCGTCCTTCTGCAGACCGGCATTGCGTGCCTCCGCCTTTTCAGTCTTGGCTTTCAGGCGTTCAGCCTTTTTAGCGGCTTTCGCCTTGTCCCGTTCGGACCGTTCAAAGCTGTAGTTTGGCTTTCGTGGCATGATTTACCTTTTCAATCTTCCCAGTGCTCCATGCCAGGAGATCCCTGGTCGCGGGCGAGGATGCGAGCTTAAGCTGCCTGAAGTTTGCCAGCAGCAGATTTGCCAGAACGTTTGTCCTTGACGACGTGAAACTCAACTTTTTGACCTTAAACCAGCGACAAGATACCGGCTTAATAAATCAGTGATGTTGTCAAAAACGTCCGAGGCACCTTCTTCGGGCTGGATAAAGCCGAAGACCTTGTTGGTATTTATGAGCTTTTCCGTTCCGGTGGTCGTAACAAGTTCCCGTCAATCAGCAGAGAACAATGCGCCAAAAGCACACTGCATCGGTTAAATCGAGATTGATTGGAGAAAACGCGTTCAGCGCAAAGATAAGCGCGCCCACAGAGTTCTTATGACAAGATCGACCGCGGTCATGGTACCTGGAATGCCTTTCGGCGCAAGGTGAGTCAGGGTATTTCCTCTATCTGATCGATCCACACTTGGAAATCGACGCGTTTGTGCTGGCCAAAACTGTGTGTCAGCGGCACCTCGCCTGCGGGCAATAAGCACTCTTCCTAAGCGGATATCGTTGTTGCGCGGATCAAACGTCCACCATTTGCCACCAAGATAAATTTCCATCCAAGCAGCTGAATCCATTGGCGGACAGGGTGGTTTCTGGGCAATGTCACCAACATATCAGGCGCAATACCGTGCGGGGATATTCAAGCTGCGGCACAATGTGCTTGCAAGATGCGCGTAGTCTCGACAAACACCCACACCTTCGTTTAGCGTTTCGGCAGCCGTCCGGGTAGACCGGGAATTTTCGTGACCGAAACGCACATGATTGTGTACAAAGTCGCAGATCGTTTGGACGTTCACCCCCCAGAACCGGCCCAATTCGTTCCCGGGCGTATTGGGAAAAAGGCGGGCCCCGGCGCGCAGCGCACCGGGGCAGTTTTTTGGATTATTCGGCCGCGTCGGCCCGGGCTCCGAAGTGCCGGGCCAGGTCGTCGGCGATATCGGTCTTTTCCCAACCGAAGCCACCGTCCTCATCGGGCGTCCGTCCGAAGTGTCCGTAAGCTGCGGTCCGCGCATAAATGGGTTTGGTCAATCCAAGCTGTTCACGGATACCGCGAGGGGTCAGGCGAACCATCTCCCGAAGCGTCTTTCCAAGCGCAACCTCGTCCACCTTGCCTGTTCCCTGCGTATCGACATAGACAGCGACCGGATCCGGGACACCAATCGCATAGGCGAGCTGGATCAGGCATTTGTCGGCAAGGCCTGCCGCGACCACATTCTTGGCGAGGTAGCGCGACGCGTATGCGGCCGACCGGTCGACCTTTGTCGGGTCTTTGCCGGAGAACGCCCCTCCGCCATGCGGAGCGGCACCGCCATAGGTGTCGACAATGATTTTCCGGCCGGTCAGTCCGGCATCGCCGTCCGGGCCGCCAATGACAAAACGTCCTGTCGGATTGATGTAAATCCGGTTTTCAGGAACCGCCCAGCCGACCGGCAATGCGTTTAGAATAAAAGGCAGAACTGCCTCACGCACCTCTTCCTGGCTGACATTCTCACCGTGCTGTGTCGAGACGACGACCGCATCGATCCCAACAGGACGCCCTTTTTCGTATTTCAAGGTCACCTGGCTCTTGGAATCCGGTTGAAGGCGCTGTTCCCTGCCGGCCTTTCGAGCCTCGGCCATGGTGCGCAGAATCTTGTGCGACAGGAGGATCGGCATGGGCATCAGCTCTTCCGTCTCGTTGCAGGCGTAACCGAACATGATGCCCTGGTCACCGGCGCCTTCTTCGCCCTTGTCGCCTTCATCAACGCCCATGGCAATGTCGGCCGACTGCTGATGCAGGCGGTTGACAACTTCCATGGTCTTCCAATGGAACCCGTCCTGTTCGTAGCCGATATCCTTGACGGCCGCGCGAACCAGGTCCTCGACACTCTCGAGAACTTTCTGGGGGCCACGGACCTCACCGGCGACAGTCACATGGTTGGTCGTGGTCAGGGTTTCACAGGCGACACGGGCATCTGGATCTTCAGCCAGGAAAGCGTCCAGAATGGTGTCGGAAATCCGGTCGCAAACCTTGTCCGGATGGCCCTCAGATACGGATTCGCTGGTGAACAGCCAGGTGTCTTGCGTCATTGCGCACTCCTTGTGATTGGGAAATCGTTGCCCCCTGCCCGCCGTATGATCGGCGACCGGCAGGGTTCACATGTCTGGAAAGCTATTCGGGTTTCCGGAACAGCTGGATACCCCAGGCCAGTTGCCCGGCATCCGCACTGTCGACCCAGTTCTGGAGACCCGCTGCCATCTTGTCGAGATATGCCGCAGATGCCCCTTCGCTAAGCAGCCGGTCGTAGTTCGCCAGCAGTTCTTCGCGGACCCTGTGGTAGTGGTTCCTGAGCTGGTCGGTCATGTCTTGCTGTTCCGTGATCTCGAAGCCAAGCGCGGACGCCGCTTCGCGATAGAAGCGGAAGGAGCCAAGGCTGTTGAGCTGCAAGCGATCGTAGACGGGCTGAAGTGCGGCCGGGTCGGCATCGTCGGCCTGCATTGGATCGGTGAAAATGAAGTATCCGCCCGGTTTCAGAACGCGATGCACTTCCTTGAGAACCTGATCACGCTGGTCGGAGTGCAAAATTGCATCCTGGCTCCAGACGATCTCAACACTTTCGGCCTTTTCCGGTATGTCCTCAAAGACACCGTGAACGACGCGTATCCTGTCCTTGAAACCCTGTTGAACATTGCGGTGCCGGTTGGTGTCGTTCTGGACATCGGAAATGTTCAGGCAGATCGCTTCACAGCCGGATTGCTTGACCACCTTGCGCATGGCCCCGCCGTACCCGGAGCCGATGTCGAGCACCGTCGCATTGCTGTCCAGGTTGGGGAGCATATTGACCATTGCATCAATGGTGAGGTCTGACGCGTCGCGGATGTTGCTGGTCGTGTCGTAGAGGCCGATATGCAGATCCTGCCCACCCCAGACGATGCTGTAGAACGTGTCCGCATCGTCGCTGTCATAGTAAGTTTCCGCGACCTCCCGGATGTCCTGCTTGCCCTCCTCCAGCGGTGCCCCGCCCCAGCGCGCAAGATGCAGACTGGACTTCTCCGCGATATGGATAAAAAAGTCGGGTTCGCTCTCAGCATAGGTTTCCTGAAAGTCGCCATAGGTGCGGACCCGCTCAAAACCGGCTTCTGACAACAGTTTGCGCATGTAGTTCTTGCGCACCGGACACATGTTGAGAGTGTATTCGGCACCATCGGGAAAGCTGTATTTGAAGCGTGCGAGCCCTTCGTCCAGATACTCCGGCTCCGCCCTGACTTTCTCACCAGCGTAGTAGTATTTGTGTTTGTTGGAATAATCCTTGTTGTCGAGCATCGCATCGTAGTTGCGCTGATCGATGATCAGGATACCGTCATGCTTCAGGGCCGCGTAGAACTCTGCCAGAGCCCTGCGGCGGTCGCTTTCCTGATGCAGATGCGTGAAGGAATTGCCAAGGCAAATGATGGCGTCGTATTTGCCCTGAATGTCACGGTTGAGCCAGCGCCAGTCCGCCTGGACGGTCTTCAGGATCATGCCGCGTTTCTGGCCGTTTTCAAAGGCTTTGGCCAGCATCGCGGCAGATCCGTCCGCGGAGGTGACATTGAAGCCGGACCCGGTCAGGCGGACCGAATGAAAGCCCGTGCCGGTGGCAACGTCCAGGACACTTTCCTTGCCCCGGGCGCGCAACACATCCATGAAAAACTGGCCTTCGCTGTCAGCCCGCGCCTCCCAGTCGATGAGTTCATCCCACTTTTCGACAAAGGCCATGATGTATTCGCCGCGGTAGAGGTCGGTTTCCCGGTCCGCCGTCGGATCCAAGCCATAGGTCTGCTCGTCCAGATGCAGCTCGGCATTTGTCGCCAACTGTTCAGACTGCATGCAATCAATCCCCTTTGTGGTCGGTTCAAACGGCCCAAGCGGGCCGCGGCGCGCACGCGCTCGTACGCCCCCCAGGAAGGGCGGCGCAAAACAGAACTGTTTAGTTTCAGATCCGGCAATGACGTGCCGCGAAGCACCAATGAAGGCATACAGGCCTGACAAGTGTAGGCCGGGTGCCGGACCCAGAGGCAAAAGACGCGCAACTGCAGCTCAAGACGGCCGCAAAATGATGGGCGAAGCGATTGGAGCCTCGATGAACCATGCAAATGGGGCGCGCCCATCAGCCAGGAAGTGGCGCGACCTTAACAAACACCCGGTTCATTACAACAGCCGGCCGGGGAAATGCCCGCAAAACAGAGAGAGACGCCTCTATAACTATTTGTATTTTATAAATTATTTTTTTTACAAAACTTTTCTGACAGCCCTCTGCAACACACCGCGTCTTCTGCGAGGCTGTCGTGGAACGAGCGCCAAAACCTCTTTCTATCCGCGATGCTATGCATGAACTGCTCAACCTTCTCCGAAGTGCCTACATCGAAGGTGGGATGGGTCCCCGGCGACCGGCGACACGTTCACGCTTGACGGCAAAGCGCAGACGTTGGTGGCTCGGTCGGCAACCGAGAAGTCTGGAACTCCCCGAGGTGGAAAGATCAATGGCGGGAAAGAGATCAGTCTGCCGTGCTGCGCACATGCAAGCCTCCTGAGTCGCGCTCGGGAAAACGAGCGGTTTCGGTTGGCGAGCACGTCCTGCGCAAGCTGGTGATGAACCCGGATGACATGAAAGAGCCGAGTTAAATATTGGGTAGGCTCTGTTGCGATGTCGTGCAAGAGCTTGAGGCGAAAAAATCCTGATTGAACGTCAGGGCTGTGAATAAACCTATCGACTGATGGGCTGAATGATGGCCTGAAAAATCAGCGTATCCATTGTCGATTTAAAATCAATAGCTTATCAGAAAATATGGCGGAGAGGAAGGGATTCGAACCCTCGAGACGGTTGCCCGCCTACTCCCTTAGCAGGGGAGCGCCTTCGACCACTCGGCCACCTCTCCGGTAACGCCCGTGTACGAACAAACGCCCGCAAGTTCAAGGGCCTTTTTGCGTGGGCCTACTTTTTCCACCGGGGCGGACTTGTTGAGCCGGCGCCCCTGCCTGCGCACACAGCTGGCTTCGTGCGCTGTCTCTCGCTGAAGACCATTTGCGTCCGGCGCCTGATCTTCAACCCGGCAGAAGATGTCCGTGCGCCTGGGCAAGTGCGCCAAGACCTGTTGCCCGCAGGAAGGGTTTCGAGCGGCCTTGGACAGAGCTGCGCAACAAGTGCTAACTTGTGCTGGGGAGAGGAGAGAAGGAATGCTTGAATGCGCCTGATGCTCATGACCCTTTTTTGCCTGGCCGGGCTGGCGCAGGCCAGCGCAACCGACCTCCAGATCGTCACCGAGGAATTTCCCCCCTACAACTATCAGACAAACGGCGAGGCAAAGGGGTTGTCCGTCGAGGTCATGGAAGCGGTTCTGGACGAAATCGGTGAAGAAGCGGAATTCGCCTTCTATCCGTGGGCGCGCAGCTATCTCACGGCGCAGAACCGCAAGAACACCCTGATCTTCTCGATCGGGCGCATCCCGGAACGCGAGGATCTGTTCGAGTGGGTCGGCGTTATCGCCCCCTTCAACACGTCTTTCTACAAGCTCGCCTCGAATGGAGCCATTCAGATCGGCACGCTGGACGAAGCCAAACAATACAGTGTCGGAGTGTCGGTGGAGGATGTGATCTACCAGTATCTCAAGGGCCAGGGCTTCACCAATCTCGAGGTTGTCGGCCAGGATGTTCTGAACATCCGAAAACTGGCGCTCGGCCGGCTCGACCTGATTGCTTTCGACGAGGCCTCATTCGCCCACCGCGTCGTGCTTGAAGAGCTTGAGCCCACGCTGTTTCAGCAGGTTTACCGCCTGGAGGGTCTCAGCGGCGACCTCTACATGGCTTTCAACAAGGACAGCAATCCGGATCTTGTCGATCGGTTCCGGTCCGGGCTGCAGAAAATCAAGGAAAACGGCCGTTACGACGAGATCCTGATGCGCTACCAGCTCATGAACTGAGAAGAACCGCCAGCCACGGGCGAAGGCGGGGCACATGCCCGGACATCTGGCATCGTCAACCCGGACGTTTTTTGGTCAATCAGACACAAGATTAACTTTTCGTCTTCGCATTTTGTAAATAAGCTTTGATCTAATTTACGCTAGGTGATGACAAAGCTTTATCGAGCCAACAAGCCACCAAAACTTGAAATAGAAAGAAAATAAATCGCAACCGGAGTTTTCTTGTGCGACTATTGCTTGCAACCTTTTCGATAATTGCGCTTATCGGCCAAGCATTTGCCTCCGACCTTCTGATTGTGACCGAAGAACTGCCCCCTTACAATTATGAGGAAGATGGCGTTGCAAGAGGCATGTCGACCGAAGTCGTCCAGGCTGTTCTGGCTGAGACCGGCCTGGAGGCGGACATCGTGTTTTATCCCTGGGCCCGCAGTTATCTCATGGCGCAGACCCGCAAAAACACCCTGATCTATTCCATGGCCCGCATTCCGGAGCGCGAGGATCTGTTCGAATGGGTCGGCATTGTCTGCCCGATCACCACGTCCTTCTTCAAGCTTGCGTCCAATGACAAGATCCAGATCAATTCCCTGGATGATGCCCGCGCGTATCTCATTGGCGTGACGCTCAAAAACGTCAACCACATTTACCTCGAGGGCAAGGGCTTCACCAAATTCGAGCTTGAAAGCCAGGACCTCATCAACATGCGCAAACTGGCACATGGCCGGATCGACCTGGTCCCCTTCGACGAAGCGTCTTTCTATTACCAGGTCCGCCGCGACGGCATGGATCCGGAACTCTTCGAACCAGTCTATCGCCTGGACGACCTGTCCAAGTTTCTCTACATGGCCTTCAGCAAGAACTCGGACCCGGACCTTGTTGAAAAGTTCAAGCTTGCCCTGACGACCATTCAGGAAAACGGCGTCTATGACGGCATTGTCGCCAGATACCAGCTCATGAACTAGGGCGATGACCCTTGAGTTGTTGTTTGCAGCTCCACACTTCGGCCGCACTCTTTTGCTGCGCTTAGACCTCTTGCCCGAGGACCCGGTGTTGGAGCCGTTCCATTCCAATCGTGATTGCACAGGACCGACTGAGCCGACTGGTCGCCGACCGGTTTGCCTTTCTGTGCGCGATCTGGCTTCACCTTGCCGTATATGCGTTGCTCGCTGAGCTTTCCACCGCCCCCACCCGGACGCCTTCCAGCCCGGCGCCTGTCGAGGTCGAAATCATCAGGCCCGATCTGTCGCACCCCGGCCCGAGCATTCAGCCCAACAATTCAGAGCCTTCAGATCCGCTGCCCCGACCTGACGAGCGCGGCCTGCCGGTAACAACCGGCCCTCCCGAAGACCGGGAAGCCGGCGATACCTGGATCCGTGCTGAAACGTTTCTGGCAGCTTCTGTCCTCGCAGATCCCCGTTCCCGACAGGCGCGCCGGGCGCTGTCGACGCTGGTGGGGGCGGACAGGCGTGAACAAGTTTGTGCCCTGGAGGCCATGGAACAGCTGCGTCAGGGCAAGCCAGGCTTCCGGCCGACACGGCTTGCACCGCATGCGTTCCGCAATGCGCGTATACGTGATGGAATGATTGTGGTCACTGCCGGCGCAGTACGCAGCCAGAGGCAATGGTATGAAATCGCCTACAGATGCCGGCTGGATCCGGAGGGCCGCCAGGTGGTCGGCTTTGAATATGCGCTTGGCGCGACGATAGAGCGGGCGCTCTGGGACGCGCATGGTCTGGCACCGGTCCATTAGGCTGGCCCCGGAATGCGCCTTATGCCCGGAGACCGGGATGGGCGCGGCAGAGATGTTTCTGCCGCGTCACATGAACAATTCTGGTGGAGATGCCGTCAGGCCGGCAGCCCTGACCGAACTCAATGCATCGACAGCCATTCGCGGGCCGAGCGCTGTGCTTCGGCAATTTCGGCTGAGCTCATCTCGCAGGAGATTTCCTTGCGATAACGTGCGGCATCGCTGTTGCCCTTGAGCGCGGCAATGTTGAACCACTTGTGTGCCGTGACCAGATCCGTCGCGCCGTGACGGCCGCAGGCACTGTCCAGGCCCATCTGGAACAGAATATCCGCCGTGACCGGCTTTTCAGCGAAGGCGGCCATATCCGCCGAGTGCATTTCAAAACGAGCCATTGTGCTCCCCTTTCATCCTCTGTCAGACTTCCCTGATGCCTCCCGTTCCTTCTGGAACACATGCGAGGCACCTTCCCCGTGAGCGATCGGGCTGAAGACCGGAGCCGAGCCCCCGGAACAATCCAATCTAAGAAACGCAAGCTTTCGCGAAGCTTTCCCCGTCGTTTCCTGAGGGTTACTTCAACAGGAGCAGTTAAAAGGCTCGTTAAAAATCACGTTTAACGCAATCCGAACAAAGTTTTAAGCAAATCTGAAATTCATACACCGGTAAGCATAGGGTTTCGATTTTCTCTTTTAAATCAATCGCATTCTCCGAAAAATTGACAGGAGCTCGCAAGACTCTGTTCACCATGGCAACATCTCCCGAATTTTTTTGATGCCCGTCCGGTTCACAACCGGCCCTGCCCTGGAGAGAGAAAATGCGAAACGTTCCGATCGTGTTGCTGCATGGAACAAATGCCGCCCCCTGGACCATGGAACCGTTCAGACGCTTTTTCCAGGAACAGGGTTTTGACTGCCACACGCCGACCTATCGGCATCACGATCTGCCGGACGGCCCCGAGCGGACAGCGGCGCTGACCGGTGTCAGCATTTCAGACTATGTCGAGGATATTGCCGGCTTTCTGGCAACGCTGGACAAGCCGCCCATCGTCATCGGCCACTCGCTTGGCGGCCTGATTGCACAATTGCTCAATGGCCGCGGCCTGATTGCCGCCGGTGTGCTGATCAACAGCAGCATCATCAACGGCGCGGTTCCGACCACCGAGATGGAGCGTGCGCTCGGCAAGATGTTCATGTCGGCAGGCACGTTCTGGGAAATGGTGCCTGGTCAGGATTTCGACCTTTTGGCCACTTATGGCCTCAACACCATGCCTAGCGCACAACAGCACGAGATCTGTGATCGCCTGCAAACGGAATCCGGCCAGGTGCTGTTTGAGCTGTTTTTCTGGATGTATGACATCCATCAGGCGACAAAGGTCGACTTCGAACAGGCCAGGGCGCCGCTCCTGTTCCTGTCGGGGAGCGAGGACAAGGTGGTTCCGCCGACGACGGCGCGCAGCATGGCCGACCGCTATGGCGCGCAAGCCACTTTCCTCCAGTTCGGCGGCCGCTGCCACTACATGCAACTGGAAGAAGCCTGGGAGGAAATCGCTGGCGCCAGTCTGGAGTGGATTGACAGTCTGCCCAGACTCTAGCGCCCTCTCCTGCAAGACCGGACCCAAAAACTTCCCGACCTTCCCCTAGGTGACGGCTTTTCAGCGCGTTTCAATGCCGATACATTCCGTTTCCGTAAACGGAAGGCATTCAGCTTTGGGAGGAACACATGCTGAAATCTGTCCTGAACACCGCGCTGCTGGCCGCCGGTCTCGTCACCGCGTCATCGACGCTCTCAATCGCTGCAGACGCCAAGGGAGACTGGGTGCGCCCGAACGGGGCCTCTAAAATCCGCATCAGTTCATGCGGCAACTCACTTTGCGGCAAACTGATCTGGCTGCGCGAACCGCGCAACGATACCCAGAACCCGGACACATCCAAACGTGACCGCTCGCTGGTCGGCGTGCAAATCGTCCAGTCCATGAAACCGACGTCTCAGGAAAACCAGTGGAAGGGCAAGGTCTACAACGCCGAGGACGGCAAGACCTATACCGGTTTCATCAAATTGACCTCGGCCAACAAACTGAAGCTTGAGGGGTGCGTGATGGGTGGTCTGATCTGCAAGGGCGAGACCTGGACCCGGGCAAACTGATCCACACAAAAAGTGCGGGCCTTGCCAAATCCTGTCGATTTGGCCACGGCCCCGTCGCATTTGCTGGTAAAACCTTGTGGCGCATCCATCTCCAGCAATGCGGCGGGGTTTTTCGTGACCGACTTTTTTCAGTTCCGTTTTCGTCAATCCGTTTTGTCTCGCTTTCAGGCTGGCCTTCTGGCGGTGCCGCTCCTTGCAGCTGCGACAGCCAATGCGTCCGCCGCTCCGGATATCAACGGAACCTGGAAAACCCCGGCAGGCGCGCTGGTCGAGATCAAGGCTTGCGGCAACGAGCCTTGCGGCCGCATCGTCGACTTTCCGGCTCCAAAGGGATACACGGTGCAATCGACTCCGGATCTCAACAACAAGGACGAGTCCAAACGTAGCCGCAAGATCCTTGGCCTGAAGGTCCTGTGGCGACTCAAGCCGGCTTCCAACAGCTGGAAGGGCCGGGCCTATGACCCGCGGCGCGGTTTCAGTGCCAATGCGACTGTGCGCAAGACGAACGCAAACACGCTGGAGGTCCAGGGCTGTGTGCGCGTTGTTTTCAATGTTTGCGAAAAAGAGACCTGGCGGCGGGTGAAGTAGGCCAAACAGTGCCCCTTGCACCTTTGGAAATGCTGCGACCGGAGCCGGTCACATCAGCAATTTCTTGTAACCGAGATGGCTCTGGTCATAGCCGAGCCTCCGGTAGAAGTGATGCGAGCCCTCCCTCTCCTTGTTGGAGGTGAGCTGGATCATGCAGGCATTCGCTTCCGCCGCCAGACCCTCGGCATGTTCCACCATCTTCCGGCCAACGCCGGTGCCGCGCTGATCGGGACGCACATGCACGCTCTCCAGCTCCACCCGCGGGCGGCCCTTGAACGCGAGACCCTTCAGGAAATGGATCTGAAAGGTGCCGACCACCTCGCCCGTCTGATCGAGCGCCACGTAGACATCGCATTCCGGTGAGGTTCGAAGTGCGTCGAAGGCCGGTCGGTACTCCTCCCAATCATCGAATTCACGTCCCTTGCGGACGGACGTCGCGCCGGCATTGATGATGGCAACGATTGCCTGAAGGTGTTCAGGAAGCGCCTTCTTGATCGTGATCGAATGGGTCATTTCACTCGCGTTCCAGACAGCTTCCATGGCTGTCACTTTTTATTGGCAGACGGGATCATCCGGAGACAACTCCGCTAGACCCCACCAGGTCGTTCGCCAGCCCTGCGGCTTGAAGCCGTGTGGCCAGGCACCGTTGAGAAAGGTGGCAGAGCTCGGTGTGGAGCCCTTCCAGAAGGCGTTGCGATAAAATCGCTCGACGGCCGATGCCTCGGGCTTCTCGTCCCCCTCTTCCCAGACGAAAAAGCACTTGTCGCGAGGCGGCTCGGGTGACGGAATCGCCTTGGTGACCACGCGGGCGTCGGGGAAGAGAACCCGCAAATTGCCGCCGGTATAGCCGTTATCGGCAATAAGCGTCGCCTTCGCAGCCCCCAGCCCTGAAAGC
The DNA here is from genome assembly GCF_002237595.1 of Labrenzia sp. VG12. NCBI lineage: Bacteria > Pseudomonadati > Pseudomonadota > Alphaproteobacteria > Hyphomicrobiales > Stappiaceae > Labrenzia > Labrenzia sp. VG12. The sequence goes on along the minus strand of NZ_CP022529.1, from coordinate 275,757 downwards.
GGCGATTTCAAATCCGAATAGGGCTTCATATGACGGCATTTGCCGCCGCACCAGAACCGGTCAGGAGCAACAAGGCCAGGCACACGGGCCAGAAACGCCACGGCCACAAGGGCCAGCAGAACAGCACAAAGCCAGCGCCATTGCTTCTGAAATCCGAAACGCTCCAGGTCCGCAAACAGGAAGATCGGCAGAAGCAGCATAAGGGGGTGCATGTGCCGTTCCTTGACATAGGTGGCACCGGTGAGGACGATCAGAAGCGCAGTCAAAACGATCATGGCCAGGACCGTGCGTCCGCACAGTCGGGCCACATCATTGACCGCGGATACTGCCGGCTCCCGTCGTCCGAGATAACGCGGCCAGAACAACAGCAACAAGAGCGGTACCAGGGGCACGGAGAAGCCGACAAGACCGAAAGCCAGCTTCCCAAGCCCTTCCGCAGCACGGTTCAGATGAGACGTTTGCGCCGTGACCCCCATCGTGTCGGAGACCGACGACAGGAGTTTCAATCCCTCGCTGAGGATCCACCAGGCATAGGGGCTGTAGACCAGCGCCACCGCCAGCGGCACAAGCAGAAGGCCGGCAAGGCGCAGTCGGGCGCGCCAGACCGGGTCACTCAAAGCCGCCAGCAAAAGAGCCAGAACAAAGATCGGGTAGGAGTGTTTGCCCAGAAGCCCGGCGCCGGCTGCTGCTCCAAAGAGCAGATAAAAGACCAGCTGACGCGTCTCCAGCGCCTTCAGGAAAAAGAAAGCGCTCATGGCGCAGGCCGTCGTCAGCACCACCGTGTGGGTGACACCCTCATGCAGGTTCCAGCCGAACTGGTAATAGAGCGAATAGGAAAAGGCACAGAGCGCTGCCAGGCGCGGATCGGCTATCGCCTTGCGGGCGATCAGGAACAGGAACAGGGCTGCGATCGAAATCAAGCCGTATTTGACAAATAGTGCGGCCCAGATCGTCGGGCCGAAGATCTGCTGCGCGGAAAAGAGCAGCCACTCGTAAAGCGGTGGCTGGCGCAGCATGTAACCGGGCTGGAGCGTCTGGACGAGCACGTTTTCGAACATGTCGTCCGTGCCGAGCACAGGCGTTGACAGAGCGCGCAACAGAAGATGCGACAGCCCCCAGAGCGCTACAATGGCCCATACGCCCAACGGGGTCGCGTAAAAGGGCCTGTCAGGTCTGTCCAGGGTCACGGAAGGCATTCGACTCAGCAAGTCAGATCAAAACAAAGGGTCCTGCGCCCTTTAGCGCATTTCCGCAAGGATGCCCAGCAATACGCCCTGGCGCCGGCCAGACTGTCATCGATCAATCCTCCTGAAGGTCAAGGTCACAATCATTGATTGGTCAGGAAAGGACTGCATCGCTACGCTTCGGGCCCATTCCAGATTGCGGAGTTTCCCTTGGCCCTTGATGTCCGGCCCCTCAAACCAGCGGCAAGCGGCCTCGAACAAGGCATGATCTTCATGGCCGTTGCGGTTCTGACCGCACCCATCTCCCATGCGATCGCAAAATCGCTCGGGTCGCAGATGGCACCGGGTCAGATCACCCTGGCCCGGCTCCTGGTCCAGATATTGATTCTTGCTGCCTTCTTCTCCCTCAGTGGATCCAGCAGATTGCCTGTTCCAACAGTTTCTCAGGTGTTGCGCGGCGTGCTCCTGGCCTCTGCCTCGCTGTCCTATTTCTGGGCTGTCACGCTGCTGCCACTCGCCGACGCCTCGGCCATATACTTCGTCTCGCCCTTCCTGCTGACACTGTTTGCGTCGGTGTTTCTGGGTGAAAAGCTCGGGCTGAGGCGGATAACGGCCGTTGCCGTCGGCTTTTCCGGCGCCCTTATCGTCACGCGGCCCAGCTTTGAGCAGTTTGGCGCCGCGGCTCTGCTGCCCTTTTTGTCGGCCATCTTTGTCGCAATCGTGTTTACCCTCACACGGGCCCAGAACGCCAGGGAAACGCCGCTTGCGCTGCAGTTTTGGATGTGCTGTTCAGGGGCTGTTGCGATTGTTGCCGCCATGGGCCTGGGCGCACCGCTGAACATTGCCTTTCTCGCACTCACGCCGCCCGCGCCCGTCGACTGGGCGCTGCTGATCGTTCTCGGCCTGATAGGCACAGTCACACAATTGCTGGCGACCAAGGCCATTCGGCTGGCGCCGGCAGGTGCGCTGGCACCCTTGCAGTATCTGGAAATCCTGTCGGCCAGCCTCTTGGGCTATTTTGTTTTCTCGGATGTCCCCGACCGCGCCACCCTGACCGGCATTGCGATCATCGTCGCAGCCGGGCTCTACATGTTCTACAGGGAGCGGCAGCTTTCCCGAGGCGGCGCCGGAGGACAGGAACTCTCCTGATATAGCGAGTTGACTTGTCTTATGTCGAACGATGGTCAGGACGCATTGTCAAATCGCCCAGCCGGGCAAGACGCTTGCTTTTCGCGCTTTTCCTCGCAACTCGTTGACGTCTGTTGCGCCAGTTCGATCAAATCAACGAGACCTGATCCTAGGGTCGAAAGGTCGCCAACTTAAAGGCGGCGAACGAAAAGAACAAACCCAGTGCGGCGCTGATCCAGCGCTGGCCCCTACGATAGAAACGCACGACTGTCTGGGTCGAAAACGTGAGCGCGTAGGCCATGTGTCCGAATATCGACAGAACCGTACAGAGAAAAATCAGTGTCAGACCGGACCACAATGGCGCGTCCCCTCCCAGTCCGATACCCACGATCGCCACCCAGTGCAGCGCCGCTTTCGGATTGGTCATCTGGATGGAGAACCCTTTCAATGTCAGATTGTGACCGCTTGCGACGCTGGTGGTAAGGTCCGTCCCGGCGGAGGCGGCCGACCGGAAGGCACGGAAGGCAAGCCAGAGGAGATAAGCGGCTCCGACGAATTTCAGAAGTGTAATCGCATGGGCGTAGGACGCAACCAGGGCCGTCAGCCCTGCGACGGTCAAAGATGCCCACACGCCTGCCCCAATACCTATCCCCAACGCAAGACGGCAGCCGGCAGCCCGGCCGTTTTCCATCGACGTCCCGATAACGGACAGGATATTGGGCCCGACACTGACGAAACCGGCGCAAAAGATCCCGAGCGCCAAAAGCAGGCTGGCAAGATGGTCCTGCATTCAATCTCCCTCTTGACCCGAATGCGCGGGCCGCAAGCAGAGCAGAATTGCCGGCGTCAGTCCAGAAAGGTCCACGTGTCAGCCCCATCAAAATGACGGTGGCCAATCTCTTCGATCGTCCCGGGCGCTGCAAGACGCAGATTGACGGCCATGCGGCCCTTGGCGTCGCCCTTGATGGCTTCCCAATGGGTGGTCGAGCCGCATGTCCGGCAAGTGTGGAAGGCAAGTTCCTTGTCACCGCGGGAATAGCTGAGGGTCGCTTCGGGAACCGCGGTCACGGTGATGTCGCCCGCCTCGCCGTGTCCCCAGACCGTGCCGAGACTGCGGCAGACCGAGCAATTGCACTCCACGGCGAACCGAGGCTGGATTTTCATTTCGTAGGAGACAGCACCGCAATGGCAGGCTCCGGTGATCGGCAATGTGACCGCCATGACTGTCTCCTCCAATTGTGCCGTGTTTATTCCAGGCCGATTTTCTGTTTCAGCATGTCGCTGACAGCCTGCGGATTGGCCTTGCCCTGGGACTGTTTCATCACCTGGCCGACAAACCAGCCGAGAAGGCCTGGTTTTGCTTTCGCCTGCTCAACCTTGTCCGGGTTGGCGCTGATGATCTCGTCGACAATCGCCTCGATCGCGCCGAGGTCGGTGACCTGCTTCATGCCGCGGTCTTCGACGATGGCCGCCGGATCGCCGCCCTCGGTCCAGACAATTTCAAAAAGGTCCTTGGCAATCTTGCCGGAAATGACGCCGTCCTTGATCAGATCGACGATGGAACCGAGTTGGGCCGCAGAGACCGGGCTGGTGGCAAGATCCTTGCCTTCCTTGTTGAGGCGGCCGAAGAGCTCGTTGATCACCCAGTTGGCAGCAAGCTTGGCATCGCGGCCCTTGGCCACTTGCTCGAAGAAATCGGCAGACGCCTTTTCAGCGACCAGGATGTCGGCGTCATATGCCGTCAGGCCATAGTCGCTGATGAAGCGGTTTTTCTTGTCATCCGGCAGTTCCGGCAGATGCTGGGCCAGGTCATCGACAAAATCTTGCGTGAATTCCAGCGGCAGCAGGTCGGGATCCGGGAAATAGCGATAGTCATGCGCCTCTTCCTTGGAGCGCATGGACCGGGTTTCGCCCTTGACGGCATCGAACAGCCGGGTTTCCTGGTCGATCGAACCGCCATCTTCCAGGATCGCGACCTGACGGCGCGCTTCATATTCGATCGCCTGGCCGACAAAACGGATCGAGTTGACGTTCTTGATTTCGCAGCGCGTGCCAAATTCACCGCCCGGCTTGCGGACCGACACGTTGACGTCGGCGCGCATGGAGCCCTGGTCCATGTTGCCGTCACAGGTGCCGAGATAGCGCAGGATGGTGCGCAGCTTGCCGAGATAGGCCTTGGCTTCATCCGCGGACCTGAGGTCCGGCTTGGACACGATCTCCATCAGAGCGACGCCGGACCGGTTCAGGTCGACAAAGGACATGGACGGGTGCTGGTCGTGTAGCGACTTGCCGGCGTCCTGCTCCAGGTGCAGTCGCTCGACACCGATCTCGACCTGCTCGTCCGGCATGTCCAGAAGGATCTTGCCTTCGCCGACAATCGGCTGCTTGAACTGGGAGATCTGGTAGCCCTGCGGCAGATCCGGATAGAAATAGTTCTTGCGGTCGAACACGGATTTCAGGTTGATCTCGGCCTTCAGGCCCAGGCCGGTGCGGATCGCCTGTCGCACGCATTCCTCGTTGATCACAGGCAGCATGCCGGGCATGGCCGCGTCAACGAGGCTGACATTGCCGTTGGGATCCTTGCCGAATTCGGTCGAGGCACCGGAAAAGAGCTTGGCGTCGGACGTGACCTGGGCATGGACTTCCATGCCGATCACGATTTCCCAGTCGCCGGTCGCGCCCTTGATGAATTTCTTCGGATCGGGTGTGCGTACGTCGACAATCGTCATTTTCGTCAAGAATCCTGTTCGTTCGATTTCGCGCGGAACCACAGCGAGGCAGGTTTGCTGCGGCGCGAACAATTGGCAGACTGATGACCTAGTCGGGAATTGGCCGCGCTGCAAGGGTTTCCTTGTCCGTCGGCAGCGCTTTCGCACAGTGGAACGTGCCTGGCGACAATATAAGGTGCCGATCAGGAGCGCGGTGGGTGCTGCGCCACGCCGGTGCGCATGATGAAACCGACCAGCACAGCAACGGCCTGATAAAGCTCTACCGGGATTTCCTGATCGATTTCGATCTGCGACAGGGCCTCGGCCATCATCGGGTTCTGTTCGATCGGAACGCCGGCTTCCCGCGCCAGCCGCTCGATCTGCTCGGCAACCGTTCCAGCCCCCTTTGCCGTGACAACCGGCGCACCCTCGTTCTCGTATTTGAGGGCCACCGCCAGTTTCTTGTCTGTGTCACTCTGGTTCACAGCAAACGTCCCTTCATGATTGCCGGTCGATCATGGCGCCGTAATAGGCAGCAGTCTTCGGCGGCAGGCCACGCACCAGCCGTAGTTCCTGCAGGTCGAGCCCCGCATCGGCAAAGGCGGCCTCCATGGTCTCCCGGACGGCGTTCAGATTGTCGAACGTGTCCTTGCGTTCGACCCATAGGCTGGCATAGGTGCCGCCGCCACGTAGCGAAATTGCGGCTTCCAGCGGGCCTGTGGCAGTCAGGTCGAGCGCAAATCTGAGCCGCCACGCGGGTTCGCTTTCGTCATCCGTCTGATTGCCGGCCCCGTCCCGGCCGATCTGCATCTGCATGACCGCGGTTTCCTGCCCCAGCGCGAGCGGCAGCTCCAGCACCACGTCCATGGGCTTGGCCGCCACTTGTGGCCCGCTTTCACGGGCAAGACCTGTGTTGGCAAGTTGCGTGAGCCGCAGGCGCGCAAGTGCCGCATCCGTTTCCTTGAGCAGCGCCTGCAGGTTCTGCGGGGCCGCGCCCGCCCAATATCCGCTCGCCGATTGCGGCGCCTGACCTTGAGGCGGCGTGTGGCGGGAGGGCGCGGCCGGCTGTCCCGCAGGACGCGCGATCTCCGGGCGGTGTCCAAGCTGTTGCAGCAGGGACTTTAAGGAGAGCAAGGCCGATTTCAGATCCGGAACCGCACCGCCCGAGTTTCCCGGCAGTGCCAGTTGCGCCTCCCGGAACTGGCCGGACTGGCGCACCGCCTGTTGAAAATCGCCTGCTGTCGGACCGCCGGAGAGGTTGAGCCTCAGCCCGAGGATCTGCTGCATGGCTTTGGTCACGGAGTCCGGCAGGCTCACACTTCCGGCATTTTGCGCACTCATCAGGGTGCCGATCTGCGCAAAGAGACTGGTGAGACCAGCCTGTTGTTCGCTCAATGGCTGGGTCAGCGCGCCTGCAATTTGCGCCACAGGTCCTTGACCGGAGGGCGCGGCCGGCTGGCTGGACACTTGCGTCGCAGCCCCCCGAGCGCCTGGCCGCCAAGTTGCTGATAGGGTTGCCCGGGCAGGATCCGGACTGGTGGAGCTCCCGGTTGCTGACCGAGACCACCGGTGCCTGCCGTCAGCGTCGCGAGCGCAGCATTCGAACCCGCAGCCTGGGAAACGAATTGGGCAGTGGTCGCGGTACCGGTAACCTGCGGAGCCGGGCCGGAGGACGCCGGCGCAGGAGGTGCATTTGATGGGGCAGCAGGGGGACCCGACGAAAGGGCACCAGCCGGCGCGGGGCTCTGCAAGGACGCGGGCGAGCCCGCCGTGCTCACGCCTGCTTGCCCCGACTGGACCGGCGATGTGGTTTGGATCGCAGAATTCGGCGGCGCGGGAGCCGCCTGCGGCGGCGTGCCAGGCACTGGTCCGGCGGCGGATGTCCCCGATGGAGCTGCGCCACCCGCCCCGATCGGCCCCGAGGCCGGCAGAGAACCCGGGGCTTGGCCCGGCTGCCCCGTCGCTTGAGGAGGGGTTACCGATGAAGACGGGAGAGCCCCTGTCGCCGACGCAGGCGGAGCCGATGGCTGCGGCGGCAAGCCGGATTGAGACCCGGGAACAGCCGCGGCCGGTGATGGGATCGTCGAAACAGCACCAGCCGCCACACCTGAAACAGACCCCGGCGGGGCCGTTGGCGCCGTACCGGCCAGGTTTGTCGGCGCTCCGGTTGCCACGGACGTGTTTTGTGGCGCACCGGTCTGGGTTCCACTGGAGGATATCTGTCCGCCGGCAGGTGGAGCGGCCTGCACGGTTGCAGCAGTGCCCGGCGCGTTTGGCGCAGCTGGCGCTCCTCCCACCTGCGGCGGCGTTGCGCTTGCGCCAGTCGCCTGGGGCAGGATCTGATTGGAGGTGGCAGTCGGTGTGCCGACAGAAGCAACCGGTCCGTTCAAGGACGCCGGTTGAGCCTGAACCGGAGGCGCCCCTGTTTGCTGCGGTGCGCTTGCCGGAGCAGCCTGACCTTGAGCTGGTAGCGGTGCCTGCCCGGACAGGAGCGATTGTCCTGCTGGTGTTTGCAAGAGCGGAGCCCCGGTGGACACGGGCACCTGGCCTTGCGGACTACCACCTTGAGCCAACGGCACACTGGCCGGCAGGACCTGAACCAGATGTGCCCCCGTTGGTGTGGCGGTAACAACCGGATGCGCGGCAACCGTCGGCAGGGCCGGCGCAGGCTGCGCCGACCCGCCCTGGGTCGGAGGCGCCTGAATTTGAGTGCCACCCTGGCGTTGCCCGGAGCCTGCTGGCTGCTGCGCCGGAGGGGCTGCGCCTTTGTCGGGCGTGATCAGGATGGTTGGCTGCTGCTTGCTGCCGGAAACAGTGACGGTCACCTCCGCATTGGTCGGCAAGGGGGCGGAAACGCGCAAGTCGACCTTGCCGTCGGCTGTCGCCAGCCGGACGACACCACCAGGCAGATTGCTTTCCACGCGCGCCTTCAGCTCGGTCCCCGGCTCGAGCTGGGAGGCAGCGGCACCGTTGGCAGCCCCCTGCGGCAGCGTCGACGCTCTCACTGTTTCAACCATCACACCTTCTCCGGGTGAAGGCACTTCGCCTGCAGGTCCTCAGGCCAAAGCCCAGGGTCCGGGAATCATAGGTTGTGAGTATGGCCGGTTTCTTAAAGAAATCCCAGAGTTGACACGGATCAAGGCACGCCTGCCGCCGTTGCCTCAGATTTGAGCGACAATCGGTAACAGCTTTCCGGCCCGTAACCAGACAGCAGCGCCGCAACAGCACCGAAGCTCCATATGTCAAGGAGACCGAGCTTGAATTGGATGGATCGCCTGAATGAGCGCGCCGAGTTGATGGGCAGAATGCTTGATACGATCGGTGCAATGAAACACCTGCCCACTGCGGCGCATTCAGATGCCGAAATCCGGGCCGCAGCCTTTCGCTGCATCAACTGCTCGGAAACGGAAACCTGCCGGAAATGGCTGGACGTAAATTCTGAAGGTGCCGATCAGGCGCTGGACGCCTGCCCGAACGCAGAGCTGTTCAACAGCTGGCGTTCGTAGACCAGCCTCCAGATCGCGCTCAGCCGCGCTTGCGACGCTGGCTGAGCCAAAAGGCTGCAAGCGCCACCAGAAACCCTCCGGCAAACCGGAAGGGGAACATGGCAAGAGCCCCCGCGTCCTGAGAGATCGGCTGAGGCAATTGCAGCATGCCTACAGCAGCTTCCAGGATAAGCGACAGTGCCGCCGCCGCGAAACCGGCGATCCAGAGTTTCTGCAGCCGGTCGGCACGCCAGCCAAGATAAGCGCCAATCAGCAGCGCAAACGGGTTCAAAAGACCGGACAGGCCAAGCAGATCCAGCCAAGTGTCTGAGAGCATCGTCATGGGCCTCTCATAACGTCCCCGATGTCAAAAGGCGAGGCACAATCTTACCGACCGGTTACCCATTTCCCGGACAACGCATATGATCTCTATTCAGGTTTGCAGCGCACCGAAGAACCGGCTCAATTGCCAAGGTTGCCAGCCCGCCGCTTCGCACTGCACATCAAACAACATCTACGGAAAAAGACAGAAACAGCGCACAATATTACGAAAGTTTTCGTAAGCGAAAGAACATGAATAGCTATTCATGTAAATATTTATCCCTTTACTTCCAGACAACCTGTGCTAGTTTGAAATACTAAGATTGCCGAATGACGGCATTCGTCCCGATCCCATTGCCAAGCAACAAGATTTAATTACATGGCTTTACTTTCCACGATTGAGAAAGAAGACCCAACCGTCCAAGTATTGTGTGAGACCGACCGTCGTCTTGCTATACTTTGCGGCCATTGTGGCCGGTTCCGCTACATGAGTGCAGCGCGGTATGCCGGGGACCAGAAAATTTCCGCTTTGAGCGAAACACTGAAATGTAGCGCCTGCGGCTCGAAAGACGTGAAAGCCGTCGCCGTTTCCAGAAACCCTGACAACGGTTATTGGCCGGCGGAACGCAGCTGACGTTTTTTTCGGAAAACCCAGCCTTTCCGGCGTCAAGACCTGTCCCGGCCCAAAATTCGGGGCAATTTTGCAACAGGGGCCGCGCAAAACCTGGACACTCTCAAACCCTGCCATTGTGAGGCTTCCGCTCTCGTGATAGACGCTCTCGCATCAATTGAGAGGTTTTATGCGCGGATCTAAACAGTCCCGGTAAAGCCCGGCCAAGAAGAGCCGGGATCACAACACAGCGCTGCATGCGTCTAGCTGCGGCAGCTGACCGATTGTGTTTGCACCAACCGCAACAGACAATGCCGCCATTGGCACACGTCCGGACTGCCGAACAGGCATTCGCCCCCGGAGCCGTGAATGCACAGGTGCCTGTGACTCCAGGCCGCCAATGGGGATGGACTGCAGCGGTTGATGTTCAGTCAGGCTTCTCAGCATCAATGGACATTTCCAAAGCCGAGCAGCGGGTTCTGCACCTGTTGGCTCAAGGCGGCTACATTCTCGTTGAAAAGGACGAGAACGGCCGCATCCTAAATCATGAAACCGTTACCCGGGACGGCTGGTTCTGGGGCGGGTGCACGCCGCACCTGTTTCATAAACTGAAATACAAGCGGTTGATTTCGTCGAAAAACAGCGGCCCCTATCGCATCACCCAACTCGGGTTGAAAAGGGTCCGCGCTCAACTCGACAACCGCTAGAGCATCAGACGCCGGATTCCGGAAACGGAATCCGGCTAGACAGCTTTGAACGGATTGAAAGCGGTGCCCGTCAAGCCCTCTTGTTTCATTTCATCGACGACGGTACTGGAAAGGAAGGTGCCATAGATCACGTGCTTGTCGACCCAGGCATGAGCATCGCCAATCTGTTTCAGACTGAACACAAACTCCCCGGTGCGCGGCTCAAATGCGATGCCTTTTATGAGCTGAGCTGTCGCCTGTTCCCGGTCCATCCCGTCCAGGCGAGTGCAGATATTAAAGAAGTACATCTGCCGTGCGAATGACCCGTCCTTGTAGACCAATTCGACGGGGAAAAACTGATGAACGCCCGGTTCATGGCGTTCAATGATGTCCTTGAAGGCATCGGACACCAAATACATCTCGTACGTGTATACAACATCAGGGGGGGATACCGCTTGCTTCCCCATTGTGCACGCGTTGGAACATGGTCTGGCTTGACTGCGCGACCTGCATACAGCCTACCTGCCTCAAACAAAGGATTGACTGCTCTATCAAAAGTTGTATCGACATATTCGATCTTTCTGACATCACCATCCAAAGGAGCACACCCAATCGTATGCGGGGCCTCTTCTCTGGCCCCAAAGCTATAGATGACACCTTCGGTCATTTTCATCTCCTCACGCCGATCATGCTGACCCAAATCGGGCTTGCCTACCGTTCTGAGCTGATTTGGTTCTTTTGCAAAGGAGGGATTGAAAGACTTTGTTCCGTGTTCATTAGCGACCAGTCATGTGTCTGAAACCTTGAGATCCGGGCTGTCACCGAGCAGATAGCGCGGTCCCCGCCCCTTGCTCGCGGCTGCATCGCCGGCATTGTAGAGCTGGCAGGATTTCAGGGACAGGCAGCCACAGCCGATGCAGGACTCCAGTTTGTCGCGCAGGGCCGTCATGCGCTCGATCCGCTGATCGAGATGTGCGCGGAATTCACGGCTGATGCGCGACCAGTCGGCCTTGGTTGGCGCCCTGCCCTCCGGCAAACGCTTCAACTGCTCCGCGATCTCTGAAATGGAAAACCCGAATTCCTGGGCCACGAGCACGAAGGACAGCCTCCGAATGTCGGCGCGCAGGAAGCGGCGCTGTCCACCTGCATTGCGGCTGGGGTGCACCAGGCCCTTGTCTTCGTAAAACCGTATGGCCGACACGGACAAACCGGTTCTTTCCGCCAGCTCGCCGATGGTCAAGGGATCAGCACCCGTCATAAGCTTCTTCATTTTTTTCCTTTTTCGCTCTTGACCTCAACCTTACTTGAGGAATTATCTCCAGTGTCCGAGAAAGGTCAAACCTGAAAGGACAAGGCCATAAGCAGCGCATTCCTGGAACATGTGAACGTGACCGTCAGCGACCCGGAGGCAACGGCCAAAAGACTGGAAGACTGGTTCGGCTGGAAGATCCGCTGGAAAGGCGCCAGCCTGGGGGGCGGCACCACCTACCATATCGGCAATGACACCAGCTACATCGCCGCCTATCGTCCGGCAGACGCGCCCCTGCGGTCGAATGCCGTCAGTTACCACACCCATGGTGGCCTCAATCATGTGGCCGTCGTTGTCGACGACATCGATGCCACGGAAGAACGGATCAAGGCCGGCGGTTACAAGACCCACAATCACGGCGACTATGAACCAGGCCGCCGCTTCTACTTCGACGATGATGACGGTATCGAATTCGAAGTGGTCAGCTACGCGGACTGAAAGCAGAGTGACATGGCTACGGACGGCGATTGCCGTCCGTCCATCTCCATCGCCATTAATGACCGGTCAGGACAAGTGTCTGGATCGGGTAGAGCAAGGCCTGCAGACGCAGGAGCATGGCGTGCACCAGACCAACGGTGTCCACCGCATGCAGGAAGACAAACTCCCCTGTCCCGATCGGTTCGCCGGAGGCAAGCCGTTCGTGATTGTTTGTGTAGGCATTGACGGTGCAGACGGCGCCTGGCGGTAGGTCTCGCAGGCCATCTTCGTAAAGCGGCTCCAGCAGCGTCGTGATCGTTGCCGGTTTCACGGACTGGCTGGCGTCATAAAGAGACCCGCCGGTGCTGACCTGGCCAGACGCTATCTGTGTCTGGATTTCCGTGACGACCAGCGGAATGATCGTGAAGGGTACTGCTCCGCAGAACGCCTCCGCAACCATGCCTTCTTTCAGAACCTGGGCCTCGATCTGACCAAATCCGGCGATGATCCGCTCCCTTTGCGCGTCCGCCGGGATCAGTACGCCCGCCGGTCGCATGAGCGGATTGACGATGTCGCCCTTGCGCAGAACGAACTGACTGACCGTGCCGTCAACGCCGGCATAGACCGTCATTTTCTCAAGTTCGACCTGCGCTTCCGCCTGCCGGGCCTCGGCACTGTTCAACCGGGCCGGCAGTGACACATTGATCTTCGTTTCCACCAGATCCTGGTTTGCCTTGGCCGCGTTGAGGGCGCCCTGACGTGCCGCCACCGTATTCTGCAGCTTTTCAAGATCGCGCTCGCTGACAACATTGGCGTTGCGCTCAAACAGTTCCTGGCGTGTATCGAGTTCGTCCTGGGCCTGTTTGAGGGACGCTTCGGCCTGTTCGACCTGCGCTGTTGCAACGGCAAGTTCACCTTGTGCCAGGGCGATCTCGCCCTGGATTTCGGCGATTGCCTGCGTTGCCGTGACGACATCGGCTTCCTGACGCGTGCTGTCCAGCTTGAAGATCGGATCGCCCGCCTTGACCTCGACTTCAAGTTCCCGCGGCACATAGGTCTCGATCACCCGGCCAGAGCCCTCGGGCAGGATGGGAACGGTCCGGAAGGAGGAAACCGCAGTCGTGGAGGTCGGATGAAAATAGAAGATCAGCGTGATCAGGGAGACGGTGAGAATCAGGCACAGAACGATGCCGTATCGCAGTTCGAACCAGACCGAATAGAGCGTGATTTCCTTGCCGATGCGCTTGCCCTGAACAAAGCGGCGGATCAGGAAGTCCGGCAGGATCGTCAGCAGCGAACAGAACAGAAGCTCAAACATGCTTGTTCTCCCCTTCCGCATTTGCCGACTCGGGTCTTGATGGCCCCGAGTCTGCCGGCGCTGATGCCGCAGCCAATTCGCTTTCTGCTGTCAGGTTTTCGGCGGGCGGTGCCGCTGCTCCGGCAAGTTCCGCTTCCTCATCGCGTTCCACCAGAGTTTCGGAAGAAACGCCTCCGGTCCCGGCAAGCCGGCTCAGGGAATGGGCCATGGATTCCAGCGGTGTCCAGAAATCCGGCAGCTGGATAAAGGCCAGCAGCAATGCCGCCACCCAAAAGATGTTGTTGTGGGTGAACAGCGCGAGCAGACCGAGCACCGCGACCAGTTCGAATTGCATGCGCCCGTGTTTGTGCGCCAGCCGTTCGGGGATGGAATGAAGATGCAGGTAAAACACGCCGAGCAGAATGACGCCGACAATCAGCGCCACCAGCATGACGCTCATCAGCCAGTCACCACCATCTGCCGTTGGAATGAAAGGCGGCAGATGATGTGGCGCAAGTGCATGCGCTTGTTCGGCCATTGGTCAGTCCCCCGAATTCGTGAAAGCGCTGCTGAAATACGAGCGCCCCTGCGTCAGCTTAGTCGGGATTTGACCATATGCGTATGAAAAAGTGTGTCTGTGGAATACTTTGGCAAATCCGGCGGCACATATGGCGTGCCGCCGGCAACCCCTTTTTTAGCGTGGGGCCATGCGGATCGCACCGTCCAGGCGGATGGTCTCACCGTTGAGCATGTCGTTTTTGCAGATCGACTTGACCAGCTGGCCATATTCAGCCGCCTTGCCGAGCCGTGACGGGAACGGGACCTGCTGACCGAGCGAATCCTGAACCTCCTGGGAGAGGCCCAGCAGCATGGGTGTTTCGAAAATACCCGGCGCGATGGTCATGACGCGAATACCTGATTTCGACAGATCCCTGGCAACCGGCAGGGTCATGCCGGCGACCCCGGCCTTCGAGGCGGCGTAGGCAACCTGGCCGATCTGACCATCAAAGGCGGCCACAGATGCGGTCGACACGATGACGCCGCGGCCACCGTCGGCCGTGACCGGGTCGAGGTCCACCATGCCCGTTGCAGCGATCGAAAGGCAGCGGAAGGTTCCGATAAGATTGACCGCCACGACCTTTTCAAACATGTCGATCGGATGCGCCTCGCCGCGCGACGTGGTCTTTGCAACCGGCGCAATGCCCGCGCAGTTGACCAGGATCCGCTCCTGGCCATGCGCCTTGCGTGCCGTCTCGAAACCGGCCTCGACGCTGGCCTGATCGGTGACATCAACATCGGCGAAAAGACCGCCGATTTCGGCTGCAACGGCCTCCCCCTGCTCCGCGTTGCGGTCGAACAGGGTCACCTTCACACCCTCACCGGCCAGCATGCGGGCCGTTGCCGCCCCGAGCCCCGAGGCCCCACCTGTCACAATTGCGGCTACAGAAGAATCCAGTTTCACGTCGCTCTCCTTGAAAAGGCACAATCCATTGAAATTAATGGATTTAATCTTTCTTGTTGACGATTAGGTCAATTTAACGGGCAAAGTGACCGAGAATGACGCTGCGGTCAAGCAATTCCGTGTTGTCCAACCAAAGGGAAAAGATGTGTCTGTGCCGGCTATCGGGCCAGCACGACCAGGTCGACCGGTTGTTTCATGCCCGCGACTTCCGCCCCGGGCCGGGCTTCCAGCAGCGGCAGGTCCAGCCCCTGGGACAGAGCCAGCTCAAACGTCGATTTGTCGGTCAATGCCTTCGAGCGCTCGACCTTGTTGGCATCTTCCAGTTTTGCCGCCCTGTTGACAGCGTCCCCGATCACCGTGAATTCCAGGCGCCGTTTCGAGCCGATCACGCCGACAGTCACCGGGCCGGCGGAAACGGCCGTGCCGATTTCAAGGTGATGCGGCCAGCCGGCCTCCAGAAAACGCTGCTGCTCAAGTGCAGCGGATTCGACAAGCCGGGCCGCGGCGCGCAGGGCATCGGCGGCATAGGTTTCGCTGTCCTGGACCGCGCCAAAAGTCGCCAGGATGCCGTCGCCCAGGAACTTGTCGACCCGCCCGCCTTCCTCAACAATCACCTCCACGGCCATGTTCTGGTATTCGGCCAGGACCGCCAGGACCGTTTCGGGGGCCAGCGTTGCCGAAGTCGAGGTGAAGGACCTTATATCGGCATAAAGGATCGCCGCGTCCCGCTGACGGCCCTCACCCGCCTGCAACTCTGTGTCGGCGTCCGTGATGGAGGCAGCGACTTCCGGCGAAAAGAACCGGCGCAGGTCCATGGCCGCCGCGTGGTCCTTGGTGGCCTCAAACAGCATGGAACGGCCCCGGTAAAGGGCAACGGACAGAATGACGGTCACCGCAAGAATGACCATGGTCTTGTCCAGTTCAGCGCCGATCAGAATGTTGTTCCCGGTCAGGTATTCCACATAGTTGCGGGTCACCCGCATCCGGTCCATGTCGGCCACGACCGCATAGAACACCAGTCCAAGCCAGCCCGCTACGGCGACCAGCCCCGTTGTCAGAACGAAACGCGGATCAAAGCGCAATGCCCTCATGCCAATGAAGAGGAACACATACATCAACGTCGGAGTTTTCAGGTAGAAGGTCGGGTGCTGGCCATATTGAATGTGAAAGGAAAAGATCAATCCCACCAGCAGGCTCATATCGACGAAGATCGACACCAGCAGGTACCATTCCGGCAATTCATAGCGGTAGGACAGGACCAGCCGCGTCACCGTAAACAGAAAATACGCCATCAGCGCATAGGGCACGAAGTTGAAACCGGCCGAGCCTTCCGCCCGTGGCGCGATGGCATAAAGCGTTGAAAAGAACAGCACCAGGCCAAGCTGCACCCAGCCGATCAGCCGTTCCGAGGAGGCTTCGCGCGCCCGGATATCCTCGCGAACCCGGTCGGGCAGACCATCTACGGGCGGTCCGCCGCGCAGGATATATCGAACTGTTTTTGCAAATGAACTCATGTCGCCGCCGGGAAAAAGAAACGGTGACCGGAGTTTCACCGTCTCTGAAGGATTGCGCAAGCAGGCCCGCGGGATTGTGAGCGGATGTGAGCGGGGCTCAGGATTGCCAGTTGGCCTGTTGGCGCACTTGCTCCACCTTGCGGACGAGATCGCTTTGCCGACGGCACCCGGTCTTGGCAAGGGCGGACTTGACCTGGTTTCGGGCCGTATGAACGCTGATTTTCCGCCGGTCGGCTATCTCCGCCGGCGTAAGCCCGTCCGCAAGTTTCAGGACCGTGTCGGTTTCGGCGCGGCTCAACCCGAGCAGACGCTGCACCTGCTCCTGCAAGGAGACGCTGTTCGCGTCCCGTTTGAGTGCCACGAGTATCGCCGAAATGGACTTGTCCATGAAAATGCCGAATGGCGTTCGATCAAGATCGGCCAGACGGACCCCGATGGTTCTGCATGTCCAGGTCCGGCCATCATTGCCGGTCAACCGCCAGTTCTTGAAAATATTGTGGTCGCCCCGGGCCTGAAAGTGTGCGAAGTCGCTGAATTCCTGCTGCACTTTTTCAGAGCGAAACCTTAAACGACGATCAAAACCGTCACCGACCAATGTACCACTGGCAAGCAACGCTTCGGCTTCTGAACAGGCATAGTGGATCGCCATGGCGGGATCGACGACAAACAGTGCGGTTCCCGCCCCCAGCAGATGCTGTTCGGCGGCCCATTTTTCGAAGGAAAGCCCTGAAATCGTGCGATTGATCTCAAGGGACTGGCGAATGACGGGCGCGAGATGGCTGCATAGTTGCAACCAGTCCGCCTCGTAGCGGTCCCGATCCTTTGCACGCATGTTGCCGCCGATCAGAAACATCCGGTCGGCGTCGAATGCCAGCATGGATCCCCCGCCGCCGGTAATATCTTCAAGCGGCGCCAGCAGATCGGCATAGAACTCTGTTTTCCGAAGCTTGTCGGGTGGACAGAGTTGAAAGGTGGAGATGACGTCGCCAACGGCACATTTGGCGAAATTCGCCGCAAACGGGTTCTTGTCGGCGTAGTGAGTCTCGTAAATCTCCAGGATGGCCGGATCGTAACCCGAGGAATAGGCCAGCGGCGCAACCTTCGTCTGCTCATCATAGCCGATGAGCTGCGTGCACACCTGAGTTCCGAGCGTCTTGCCAAGATCATCGAGGAAAACCTGCCAGCGATCCGGCTGCAAAGCAGCTGCAACCGCCAGGTTCGTCAAGTGAATATATTTTTCAGCTTCAACAGTCATGCCCGCCCCAACGAACACTGTGAAATATAACAATAATCCTATGCAATCCGGCAATGCTCACCGACAAAATTGCTACCGCTTAGTCCATATGGACCATGCACTTAATGCATACACCCTGTAAACAACTATTGATCGTATTTGTCGCTCTCGTGTACCGCGTTTTCAAGGTAGTCGAGCGTGTTTTCCGGGCGCAACCAAGGAATACCCGCATTCCTGCACTCGGCGATATGATCCATTTTTAAACTGTAGTGTTTTTTGGGCGGCCGTTTGGGCCGCCCCTTTTTTTTGCCGTCGCAAGGAAGGCGGTCAGGGACGCAGAACCATCCCCTCGCTGGCAACCAGAGTGCCCGGATAGGCGTTTTGGGCTGCAAGGCCGATTTCATCCAGTTCGTCGTCAGACCGGCGCGGATCGTGGTGAAACAGGACCGGGGTCTTCACATTTCCGTCTCTGGCAAGCTGCACGGCCTTTTGCCACGTGGAGTGACCCCAGCCCTTGTAGGTCTGATACTCGTCGTCGGTAAACATGGCGTCATAGATCATGATGTCCGTGTCCCGGACAAAGTCCGGAAGGGCGGCGTCGATCTCGGGGTCTCCATGTTCGTGATCGGTGATGATGCACAGGGACTTGCCGTGAAACTCGAACCGGTAACCGCATGCGCCACCTGGATGATTCAACCGGGTTGTGCGGATCACCAGATCGTCCGACCGAGGAAGATTCTCCCCGGCCGAGAAGGACTTGAACTCGACAGCTTTCAGCGTCTTGGCGGCCACCGGAAATATCGGTGGCGACATGATCCGGCTGACGATGTCGACGAGGTTGGTCTCGTCCTGGAAATGGCCGGCCCAGGCCGTCACTTCGAAACTTGGGTCATAGGCCGGCTTGAAAAAGGGCAGGCCGCAAATGTGGTCGAGATGCGTGTGCGTGAACAGGAGATCGAAGGAACGGGTCTTGTTCCGGCACAATTCCATGCCGAGATTGCGGGCCCCGGATCCGCAGTCAACAAGGACGAGTGCGTCGCCGGCGCGGATTTCGAAGCAAGACGTCTCGCCACCGTAACGCAGCGTGCTTGATCCGGGTGTCGGCGTCGATCCTCTCGCGCCCCAGCAGCGAAGCGAAAATTCCTCGGTCACATGTTGCTCCCTAGCCGTTTCCAGCGCTGCGGCGCGCATCGGCCAAGTCCCGGGTCGTCCGTTCAAGCCGCAACGCCAATGTCCGCATCACTTCAAGTGAGATATCCGGAAATTCTTTCAAGAGTTTCAAGAAATCATCTTTGGAAACGGTCAGAACATCCATGTTGTTTGCGGCAACAAGCGTCGCCGTTCGTGGCACATCGCACAAAATGGCAATTTCGCCGACAATCGAATTCTCCGAAACCTGGGCGACCTTCTTTTCCCCCTCCGGGGTCGCAACCAGAACGTCCGCGTCTCCGGCAAGAATGATGAAGGCACAATCGCCCTCTTCTCCCTGAGAGCAGAGGCGCTCGCCGGCCGGGTATTCGGTTCGGTCGCTGATAAAGGCCAGGAGGCGCAGCTTCGTCTCGTCAATGCCGTGGAATAGCGGCACCTTTCGCAGCGCTTCGACTTCCGTTTCAAGTGTCATACCGTTCTCCCCCGGTTTCGTTCTGGGGCCAGGTTTTGTCCGATGCGCCTGGCATTGTCGGCAAACCGACTGCCCTTCTCCTCACCGCCATCCCGTTACCCCTTGTCTGTAAGCCGTCCCTGGTCGAATACGAAACGCTGCTCGAATTCGGCCGCTATGTCTGCGTTGGACGTGCCATACAGGAATGTCTTTTCGGCAAGGATGTCGCGCAAGCCGTCGCGCAGGCCCTTGTCGTCCTCTGTCATTCCGGTGGCGATATCGTCCAATATGGTGATTTTTGCGTTTTTCAGAAGGCCGCGCACCAGAGCGATCTTGCGCCGTTGGCCCGCGGAAAGCTTGGAACCGGCCACGCCGACATGATAGCCGAAGCCCGCATAGATGATCGGATGCCGCAATCCGGTCTCCTCCACGATCGCACGAATGACATCATCAATACGGCGGCGTGCATCGCGTCGGTCGACGCGCGCGCGCCCGAACAGAAGATTGTCTTCGATGGTGAGCGGCGGCAGGTAGACATCCGGATCAAAGGCAACGAAGTTGTCGCTGTTCTTGACCACGCTCTCAAGGAAACGTTTGCGTGCTTCAATGACCTCGTCCCTGAGTTCGTCCGTCATGACCCCCAGACGATGACGGGCCGGAACCAGCTTGAACGCAAGGCCGGTCAGGCGCGACCGGTCGACCTCCGTCAGGCCAGGCCGTTGCTGACCGGATTTCGCGATCCGGACAATGCGTTCGAAATCCGGAATTTCATCGAGCGTGATGAAGGAATAAGCGCCGAGAAGGCCACTGTCGCCCGAGACATTCGAGAACAGTTCCAGCATGGTTTCGGCAATCTTCAGGCCGATCTGCTGCAGCTTCTTGTCAAAGCCGGTTTCCGTCAGGAAGGCCTTGACCTCTTCGAGGTCGGGCACATCGTCCATCGTGACATTCGGGTCCGACGGGACGGCGAAGAACAGGTTGTCGGCCAGGCTGGCACTCGCATTGAACTGGTCCCGGTGCCAAAGCTCGACCAATCCGCCGAGTGCAGGCTCCTTCGCGATCCGGTCGGCCAGATTGTTCCGCACGCTCAGGATCTTGTCGGCAAAACCGTCATCCATGGACGGATCGAAACGGGACTGCAGACCAAGACGGTAAATGTCCTTGTCGAGCTTGACGGCCTTCAGAAGTTCAAGCGCCTTCTGGTCAAGCGCGCGCTCGTTGTCGACACCGGCGGCTTCGAAGTCTTCCCACTCGGCGCCCAGGTCATAGATCGGATTCATGGTCAGCTTCGCTTCGCTGACCCGGCGTTTATAATTCTTCAGATCCTCGCCTTCGCGCTTGGGCGGTACGAGCGGCCTGTGCCGAAGGCCGTAATAGAGATTGTCCCGTATCGTGCCGGTCCAGACATGGACGGCGCCGCCGACATAGGCAATTTCGCGGCCGAGCGTCGCATCCGTCAGCTTGTCGAGATCGTGTTCGCCAATAAGGACCCGGCCGGTGGAGGCCGAGACCAGTCCGGCCGCGAGCTGCAGCACCTCCGACCGCCCGGATCCGTCTGGCCCGACAATGGCGGTGGAACTGCCTGCCGGTACGGTCAGGGACACGTCCATGACTTCCTGACCCGCGGCACCACCCGAAAAATTGACGTTCTCGAACTTGACGTCGCCGGTGAGCTCGACCGTCTCGTCAGCGGTAAGGCGCTCGGTGTCGTAAATGTCGGACGGGTCGAAATTCTCAACGACCGTCTGGTACTTGACGCTGACATCCGCCGTCATCTGATAGAAGGACAGCAGCAGTTTCCAGGGACCGGCAAGGTCCTTGTAGGCGGCAATCACGGCCAGCAATGCGCCGATGCTGAGATTGCCTTCAATCACCAGATAGCCGCCGATCAGATAGAAGAAGAACGGCGTCAGCTGGTTCATGAAATTGTTCAGGAACTTGATGAGGAACTTCCGATTGAAGATCTCGTAGCGGATCTTGAAGTTCTCATAGAGCCTGTCGGAAATGTCCGCCGAATGCCAGGCAGCCGCGTCGTTTGCGTGAATTTCGGCAACACCCGTGATGCTCTCGCCGACCTTGTCGGCGATTACCCGCACGTTTTTCACGCGCTTGCGCGAGAGCAGCACGACGCGCCGCTGCAGAAGCGGAATAACGTAGCCCTGGATCGGATAGGAGCTGATCGCGGCAAGACCGAGCAGCGGGTCCTGCATGAAGATGAAGCCGAGCTGCACGATCAGCATGCCGCCCTGATAGGCAGGCAAGGCAAACGCTTCACCGATATAGCCGCCGACGTCTTCCACTTCCGATGTGATCATCGGAATGATCTCGCCGGAACTGACCTTCCTGAAATGCGGCAGCCTGAAGCGCAGGACCCGTTGAAACAGCTCGAAACGCAAGCGCCGCAACATGCGCTCGCCGAGACGCCCCTTGTAGACATTCAGATAGAATTTCAGGCCGTTGGAGACGACCACGAGAAACAGGAACGTCAGGCACAAGAGCACCAGATAGGGAATCTGGTCGAAGTCGAAGCCAAAAATAGTCCGCGGGAAATTGTCGCCCTGCACCGCATCGTTGACGATCAGTTTCGGCAGTTCGAGCAGGAAATAGACCACCGGATACGTGAGCACGGTGACCATGAGGATGAAGATCTGCTGCTTGGCACTATACTTCCAAATAAAACCGAAAAGGCTCTTTTCCATAAGCTCATCCAAACAGATAAGGATCAAACATGTGCAAGCAGATCAGATTTGGTATATTAGCGATCCGTGATCGATGCGCCAGCCAGGATTAGCATTAGCAACAATCAGTTTGAAAGGGTCCGCAGACCGTTCCTTGTCGAAAGTTCCGTGTCAAGCCATATCCGCACGTGACAACACCCAATCAATTGAGACATAAGCCTTCTCGGGGCAGATTTACACATTTAGGGGCAGTATGAGTTCCAAGACGCCGAAGATCCTCATCTACAGCCATGACTCCTTTGGGCTGGGCCACCTGCGCAGGTGCCGGGCCATTGCGCAGTCACTGGTCGGCGATTTCGACACCCTGTCCGTCCTGATCCTGTCCGGCTCCCCGATCATCGGCAGTTTCGAATTCCGCTCGCGGGTCGACTTTGTCCGGATTCCCGGCGTGATCAAACTGCGCAACGGCGAGTACACACCGCTCTCACTGCATATCAACATCGACCAGACGCTGGCGATCCGGTCCTCGATCATCGAACATACGGCGAAGGTGTTCGACCCGGATATCTTCATCGTCGACAAGGAGCCTCTGGGGCTGCGCGGCGAAGTGCTGCCAACCCTGGAAGCCCTGAAGGAAACGGATACGCGCCTGGTGCTCGGGTTGCGCGACGTGATGGATGATCCGCAGATCCTGAAGGAAGAGTGGGACCGCAAGAACGTCTATCCCGCGCTGAAAGACCTTTATGACGAGATCTGGGTCTATGGCCCTGAGGACATCTGCGATCCGCTTGACGGGATAGATCTGCCGGAAACCGTTTCCGACAAGTTGCGCTATACCGGATATCTGCGCCGCGAGTTGCCGAAGTCAGCGCTCGATCAACCGGCGCCGACGCCCTTCGACGACGAGCCCTATATTCTGGTGACACCGGGCGGTGGTGGCGACGGGGTCGAAATGGTCGACTGGGTCATGCGCGCCTATGAGGCCCGGCAAAGACCGCTTTTTCCGGCTCTGATCGTTCTGGGCCCCTTCATGCCGGCTGCAGCGGCCGCACAGTTCAGTGAACGGGCAGAGCATCTCCGGGACGTGGAAATCATACGCTTCACCCCTCAGATCGAACCGTACCTGGCCAACGCCACCGCCATTGTCGGCATGGGCGGCTACAACACGTTCTGCGAAATCCTGTCCTTCGACAAACCGACCCTTATGGTGCCGCGTGTGGTGCCGCGCCGGGAACAGGCCATTCGCGCCGAACGCGCCGAAAAGAGTGGTCTGCTCAAGGTCCTGCCGATTGATCGGTACCCGGATCCGGATCTGATGGCCGCCGCGTTGTCGGAGCTGCCGGAAATGGCCTCTCCCTCTTCCGCCGGTGTCGACAATCTGCTGGGCGGGCTCGAGATCATTTCGAGCCGTGTCGGAGAGATCTTCGAAGAGCAGCAATCCGACGAGCGGAAACTGGTCAACTTCTAGGCCATCGCCGCATTCACCAGCCGAAAACAGAGAGACACTGGATGTCCCGTATCGCCGTTGTGGTCAAAGGCTACCCGCGCCTGTCCGAAACCTTCATAGCGCAGGAAATCCTCGGTCTGGAACGACGGGGTATCGGTGTTCTGATCGTTGCCTTGCGCAAACCCTACGACCCCTTCATCCACGACCTGCACCGGCAGATATCGGCCGAGGTGATGTATCTGCCGGAATATGTGCGGGACGATCCGGCCCGCGTGGCCCGTGCCAAACGCTGGGCGGAAAAGCAGCCGACCTACGCGACCGCCAAGGCGCTGTTCGACGCGGATTTCAAACAGCAGCCCAATGCCGACCGCCGGCGGCGATGGGCACAGGGCTGTGTCTTCGCGCATGAATTGCCGGAAGACATCAGCTGGATCTACACCCACTATCTGCACACGCCCTGCTCGGCCGCACGCTACGCGGCCCATCTGTCCGGACGTTCCTGGTCGTTCTCCGCCCATGCCAAGGACATCTGGACCAGCCCGGACTGGGACCTGAAGACCAAGATCAACGATGCCGCCTGGGGTGTCACCTGCACGGCTGTCAACGAGAAATACCTGAACGGGCTTGCCGATGATCCCGGCAAGGTGGAGCTGCTTTACCACGGCCTCGACTTTTCCGGCTTTCCGGAACCCGACGGCGAGCCGTCGGCGCGTGATGGCAGCGATGCCCCCGTCCGCCTGGTGTCCGTCGGACGTGCGGTGGAGAAGAAGGGGTATGACGATCTCCTGGCCGCCCTTGCGCAGCTTCCAGCCAAGCTCAACTGGACCTTCACCCATATTGGCGGCGGTGAATTGTCGGATGTTCTGAAGGGTCAGGCAGATGCGCTCGGGCTTTCGGATCGGATCACCTGGCGCGGCGCGCAGCCGCGCGAAGAGGTCATCGCCGCCTGCAAGGACGCGGACCTGTTCGTGCTTCCCTCCAAACTGGCCAGGTCCGGCGACCGGGACGGTCTGCCCAACGTGCTGATGGAAGCCCAGTCGATGGGCCTGTGCTGCCTGTCGACACAGGTCTCCGCAATCCCCGAACTGATCCTTGATGGCAAAACCGGCGTTCTGGTCGCGCCCGGAGCACCGGACCAGCTGAAGGACGCCCTGAGCCGCCTCATTCAGGCCCCTCAGACGCGATACGAACTGGGACAGGCAGCGGCAAAGCGGGTCCGCTCCGAGTTTTCGACCGATCCGGGGCTTGACCGTCTGGCGGAGAAATTTCGTAAGGTTCTCTGACCGCAATCCACAGTGGGACAGTCATGAAAATCGCCTTCACCGCACCGATGAAGCCTCTGGATCACCCGGTCCCCTCCGGTGACCGAACCATGGGCCGGTTGATCGTCAGGGCCCTGGAAAGCCTTGGCCATGAGGTGACGGTCGCAAGCCGTTTTCGGGCCTGGCGCAAGGACGGCAGTGACACGATCCAGCAACAGGTGCGCGACAACGCACTGGCGGAAGCCGAGCGTGTCGCCTCCGACTGGGAGCAAACCGGCTACCGGCCAGATCTTTTTCTGACCTACCATCTCTATCACAAGGCTCCGGACTGGATTGGCCCGGCTCTGGCCGACCGTTTCGATCTGCCCTATGCCATTGTCGAGGCAAGCCGCGCGCCGAAACGGCAGACCGGTGACTGGGCTTTCGGCTTTGCCGCAGCTGACGCGGCGCTCAAACGCGCCGACGCGGTCGCTGCCATCCACAATGCCGATCTGGAGTGTCTGGCCGCAATCGTGCCACACAGAAACCTCTCGGTGCTGCTGCCGTTTCTGGACGCGGCCCCGTTTCTGGCCGCTTCCGCCGACGCCAAACCGCTGGCCGCCGCCCCGTTGAAACTGATGGCCGTCGGCATGATGCGCGACGGCGACAAACAGCGGTCCTACGAGGTTCTGGCCGCGGCCCTCAATGAGCTGCGTGATACGCCCTGGCACCTGACCATCATTGGCGACGGACCAATGCGGGCGCAGGTTGAAGCGCTGTTCCCGCCCGACCGCACGACTTTTCTCGGCGCGCTCGAACAGGACGCACTCGCAGCCCAGTATGCCCGACACGACCTGCTCGTCTGGCCCGCCATCCGGGAGGCCTTCGGCCTCGTGCTTCTGGAAGCCCAGGCAGCAGGCCTGGGAGTTATCGCCGGGGACACGTTCGGGGTTCCCGACATCGTTCTTGACGGCGAAACCGGACTGCTCTCGCCGGAAGGCGACGTTGGTGCCCTGGCCGCCAATCTGGGCAAGGTGCTTGGAACACCGTCCCTCGCCGACGAACTGGGCGCCGCCGCACGCGAGCACATCCTGAATGTTCACACGCTTGAGGCCGGGGCTGCCCGCCTGAACGCGCTGATCGAAAAAGCAAAGCGCAACCATCTGACCGCCAGGACGAGCGACACGGCATGAGCCCAAAAGCCTTCATTCATGTGCAGCACCTGTTGGGGACGGGCCATGTCGTCCGTGCCGCGGCCATTGGCAAAGCGCTTGTCAGCCTCGGTGTGGATGTAACGCTTGCCAGTGGCAACCGGATTCCACCAACCCTGGACACGAACGGTCTGAACGTCATCGAGCTGCCCGCCTGCAAAAGCCCGGATGCGGGCTTCAAGCGCCTTGTCACTTTGGCCGATGAAGATATTGACGATGAATGGAAATCCGCCCGCGTTAAAGCATCGATTCAAGCCTTTGACGAACAGGATTACGATCTTCTCCTGACGGAGACCTATCCCTTCGGCCGGCGTCAGCTGGACTTCGAACTGACACCGCTTCTGGAAACCGCCAGGGCACGGTCCAAGCCACCGCTGATTGCCACCTCCATCCGGGACATTCTGGTGCGCAAGAAGGAGCTCTGGAAAGAGCGCTGGATGGCCGACCAGGCTCTCAAGTATTACGACCGCATTCTGGTGCATGCCGATCCAGGTTTCATTCGCCTGGAGGACAGTTTCCCATTCGCAGACGATGTTGCCGAGCTGGTGCGTTACACGGGCTATGTCGGCGGTGCGCCCCGCCCGCCGTCAGACAGCCGTGACGGCGAGGACGAGGTGATCATCTCCTGCGGCGGCGGCGCAGTTGCGGAAAACCTGCTGTCTGCGGCCCTCGATGCCCTGCAGCTGTCACGCCGTGCCGAGGATACGCCCTGGCGGGTGCTGATCGGACATGACATTTCCGAAGATGCCTTTGGCATTTACCGGCAAAGCGCGTCGGAAGGTGTGATCGTCGAGCGCGCACGCCGCGATTTTCCGGAGCTTCTGAAGCGGGCAAGGCTCTCCGTGAGCCAGGCCGGCTACAACACCGTGCTCGATGTTCTTGTTGCCGGCGTTCCGGCAGTCTTCGTGCCGTTCGCCCAGGCCAACGAAACCGAACAGACGCAGCGCGCCGAAGCGCTTGCCCGCCACGGGCGTGCCGTTGTCACACCCGAAGCGGCGCTGACACCTGAGCGCCTTGCAGCGGCCATCGACGACGCGCTTGCCCTTCCCCGCGCATCTCATGAAGTGACATTGGGCGGCGCTGAAAAAAGTGCTGCCATTCTGCTTGAGGACCTGAAGGAAAGAAGCGCATGACGACCGATCTTCAGCGCTTCCAGCGCGAGCTCACCCGGCATCTCGACTGGTTCGCGGAGCGGAACCGAAAGGTCCGGTTCTGGTGGCGGGACGATGACGCGATCGAACCGACACCGGCCCTGGACCGCATGCTGGACCTGGCCAACCGGCACAATGTCGATCTGGCGCTCGCTGTCATTCCGAAAGCCGCCACGGAGGCCCTTGCCGAGCGCCTTACCACAGAACCCCATGCGCTGGTGCTGCAACATGGCTGGCAGCACAAGAATTTCCAGCGCAAGGATCTTGGTGAAAAGGCTGCAGAACTCGGCTCCCGCCGCGACCCCGACGAGCTGATGGCCGAGCTTTCTGCCGGCAAAACACGGCTCGAAACCCTGTTTGGCGACAAATTCATTCCTGCCATGGTGCCGCCCTGGAACCGGATCGCCCCGGGCATCCGGCGCAGACTGCCGGAGATCGGCCTGCCAGGCCTGTCGACTTTCACCTGGTACCATTTCCCGAAGGCCAGCCAGGTCCAGTCCCATGTTGATATTCTGAAGTGGAAGAAGCAGGTCCGGTTCATCGGCTGGGAAAGCGCGCGCCTTCGCTTTGACCTGCAACTGACACGGCGACAGAACACCGGTGGCGAACCGCTTGGGCTCCTGACGCATCACCTCGCCCATGACGAAGGCTGTTTTGAATTTCTGGAAGTGTTCCTGGAGATCGCGGCACATCATGAAGGGGCGGACTGGCCGGATGTGAAAGAACTGTTTGATCTCTCGCTTGAACCGACATCGGAGCCCGTTGCCGCATGAAGGACACATTGTTCCTGCTCAGGCCAGGTTTCGAAGACCCTGCCTACCCCGGCCAGGTCTTCTATTGCTGGCACTGTGCGCTCATGGAGGGCGTTCTGGCCTCTTTCCCTGACCTGCACGAGAAGCTCACGGTCCATCGCATTGCCTGGCCGCGCCCCCGGATGGAACTTGTCAACCTGCTGGGGGAAGCCCATCAAAGCCTGCCGGTGCTGGTTCTCGCCGAAGGCGGCTTCATTGATGACAAGGATGCCATTCTTGCGGCACTGACCGAGCGGCATGGGTTTCCTCATCCGCATCCGTGAGGCCAACCGACCTTCTCTCGATGTCACCCCGGGCGACCGAAGGGAGACCCGGGGCCTACTCATTTCCAGAGACGTTGGTCACTTCGCAAGAAGCCTAAGCAAATTTCTAAATGTCCTGCGCTTCGGCAAGCAGCCCTGCGAGTGGGCCCCGGCTCTGCGCTGCGCTTGGCCGGGGTGACACCGAAGGGGAACAAACACCGCGACACTTATGACAGAGCCGAAACGTAGTCCCCACGCTGCCGGTCCCGCCTCGCCGCGCCCTCTCATTCAGTGTCATGAACGCAATGCGTGGATGACAATAGAGAAGATTTGTCTCCCCTTATTCCGCAGCCTCGAACCGATCCGGCCTTAGCACTCTGGCAAATTTCTGTCGCAACAACGCCAGTTTCGGGTCGATATAGGTCTTGCAGAAAGGCCGCTCCGGACCGTTCACATAGTAGTTCCGGAACCGCTCGTCGGAGGGTTTGAAATCGGCAAGCGTCATCACGCTTGTGATCAGCGGCTCGTCGAAATCATGCTGCAGCGTCCGCAGGATTCGGCCGACCTTCACACCGGTGCCAGCATCATAGACATAGACTGCGCTGCGATATTTGCCGCGCATCTTGTGCCGCGAGGTGCTGGAGTGGGTTCTGAGATGGATCTCGATCAGCACCTCCAGCGGCAGCTCGACCGGATCGAACGTGACGACCACCGCTTCCGACCAGGCGTCCTCGGGCGGATCGGAGCGGATGAACCCCTGATCCACGTCTGAAATGCCCTGAATTGCCTGAAAAACGGCCTCGGTGCACCAATGGCAGCCGCCGCCCAGCCCGATCTTCACCCTGACCTCCACCACTTCAACGAGATGAGCTCAGTGTGCCTGTCTGGCTGAAGAAACCAAAATGACTTCAGCGAGATTCCCCCAGAGGAGATGGAAGACACCTTCCAGAGTGTCATCCCGGGCGCAGCGAAGCGGGAATCCGGAGCCTACTCGCATTGCAAATCGGGAGAAGGGGTAATCTGTGTCGACACATTGTCCGCAATTCCCGGCTTTCTGGAAATGAGTGGACCCCGGGTCTCGCGATGCGAACCCGGGGTGACACCAGAGTTTGTTGAAGGGGTCTTGCAGCTTGCTCCTGCCCCTAAGCCGCCTTCCTGTCCGCCTTTGGATCGGCGGCAAAGTCAATCGCGGCCTTGAGCGTATCCAGATCGCCGATCTGGTTTGCCAGAACCAGGACGAGGCGGGCATTCATGCAGTTCGCCTCTTCGTCGCTCATGTGGCGCTGGCTGGAGACCAGGTGCTCGTAAAACCCATCCGGGTCCGGGATGTTCCGTGTCAGTTCAAGAGCCATCGGATCATGCGCCTCCAATCGCGGTTTTCAGGGCAGCTTCCACCTTGTTGTCGTTGAAATAGCGCCAGCGCGCAGCGACATGCTGGTCCGGCCGGATCAGATAGACCGTACCCGGCTGGGCGTCATACCGTTCCGCAAGCTTGCCATCGGCATCCTCCAGGTCGCGGCCGACCCTGAGCACACGGGCCTGAACATTACCGGCGGAGATATCCCGCGCTTCTTCAGCACCGAAGACCAGCAGCGTAAAGCCGTCTCCGACCTGGTTCAGGAACCAGCCATCCTCACCCTTCACCTTGATCGGCGCATCGGAGCAGCAGGTGCCCGGATGCATCTTGCCGGCAAAGCTGGATTCGTCTTCCGTGTTGAGGGCGCTTTCCGCGTAGGGCGTTGGCGCCGAGAGACGTCCTGAGTTCACCAGCGGCTTGGCGAAGTCGGTCACTTCGGAGAGGTCCAGCACAGCATCGCGGAACCGGCGCGAGGCCTCGTTCTTCGGCGTGATGAAATCGGTCGAGCGGGTGGAGTTGAGGAGATTGTCATCGGCTGCAAAGGCCCGCTCCTCGTGATAGCTGTCGAGCAGACTTTCCGGCGCATCGCCGTCGAGCACAAGTTTCAGCTTCCAGCCCAGATTGTCGATGTCCTGGACGCCGGTATTGGCACCGCGTGCCCCGAAGGGCGAGACCTGGTGGGCGGCATCACCGGCAAACAGCACCCGGCCATAGCGGAACTTGTCGATCCGCCGGCAGGCGAACTGATAGACCGAAGCCCATTCCAGCTCGAACTCCTTGTCCTCGCCAAGCATGGCCTTGACGCGCGGGATGATGTTTTCCGGCTTCTTCTCTTCTTCCGGATCGGCATCCCAGCCGAGCTGGAAATCGAGCCGCCAGACATCGTCGCATTGCTTATGCAACAGCGCGGATTGCCCGCGGTGGAACGGCGGGTCAAACCAGAACCAGCGCTCGGTCGGAAAATCGGCCTTCATGATGATATCGGCAATAAGGAACCGGTCCTGGAAGAACTGACCGGAGAACCCGGCCCCCACCATCTTGCGTGTGTCGGAATTGGCACCATCGCAGGCCAGCACCCACTCGGCTTCCATCTGGAAGACCCCGTCCGGTGTTTCCACCGTCAGCGTGGCGCCGGTTTCGTCCTGGGTCAGGTTGATCAGCTTGTGCTTCCAGCGCAGGTCAATGAGGTTCGACGTCTTGGCCTCGTCGACCATGTATTCCTCCAGATAATATTGCTGGAGGTTGATGAAGGCAGGGATCTTGTGACCGTCCTCGGGCAGGAGGTCAAAGCTGTAGGCAAGGTCGTCGCGAAAGAACACCTTGCCAAGCTGCCATTCGACACCCTTGTCAATCATGCGCTCGGCACAGCCGAGACGGTCCCAGATTTCCAGCGGCCGCTTGGCATAACAAACAGCGCGCGAGCCGATGGAAACGGTGTTGTTGTCGTCCAGAACGACGGTCGGAATGCCGCGCTGCGCGAAATCAAGCGCGGCCGTCAAGCCAATCGGTCCGGCCCCGATCACCACCACCGGATGGCGCTTGACCGTTCCAGTCCGCTGCTCCTCCGACTGCCGATACTCGAATTCCGGATATTGATAGGTTTGAAACATCAGGCTCTCCTCCCAGGTCCGCCAGGGCCGTTTCGATGGCGCCGCATTTGCCGCAGCGCGTGCATTTCTGCTGCTCACACATCTGCCAGCTCTTTGGCATGCAGCCATTCGGCGTGTTTCGGTGCGCGCTTGGTCTTCGACCACTCGTCCAGCATCTGCCACTTGACTTCGTCGAGACGGGCCAGAAGACGGTCTTCTTCCGGATCGGGACAAGCCAGTTCGACGCGGTGGCCGTTCGGATCAAAGAAATAGATGGAGTGGAAGATGGAGTGGTCGGTGACCCCCAGAACCTCGACACCGTTTGCTTCCAGGTGATCCTTGAAGGCGATCAGTTCATCCCGGTCCTTCACCTTGAAGGCAATATGCTGCACCCAGCGCGGGGTGTTCGGGTCAAATCCCATGTCCGGCTTGGTCGGCAGTTCGAAGAAAGCAAGCACATTGCCTTTTCCCGCATCCAGGAAAACATGCATGTAGGGATCGGGCTCATGAGTTGAGGGCACATGGTCCTCGGCAATGGCCAGGATGAAATCCATCTTCAGCATCTTGCCGTACCATTCGACGGTTTCCTTGGCATCCTTGCAGCGATAGGCAACGTGATGCATCTGCTCGATTTTCATGGGACCGCTCCTCCGGGAATTAGTTACATATGTAACTATATAGAGCCATCTACAGATTGCCTTGACCTAGATCAAATTAGTTACATTCGTAACCATTGTTACCTGACTGAGAACCTCCTTCCGGCTCGACACTCATTGACAGGAGCCGGGCAGCATTCTCATATGAGGATCTCTCCCCCTAGCCTGGAGCTGCCCATGCCCGGTCACGACCACAGCCATGATCACGACCATTCAGAGCTCAGCGAGATCGAGCTGCGCGTCCGGGCGCTCGAGACGCTGCTGACCGAAAAGGGCTATATCGATCCGCCTGCCCTGGATGAGCTGATCGAAACCTATGAGACCAAGATCGGTCCGAAGAACGGTGCCCAGGTCGTGGCCAGGGCCTGGTCCGACCCGGCTTACCGGGAAAGGCTGATGAGCGATGCCACGGCGGCGATTGCGGAATTCGGCTTCACCGGGCGCCAGGGTGAACACATGGTGGCCGTTGAAAACACCGCCGAAACCCACAACATGGTCGTCTGCACATTGTGCTCCTGCTACCCGTGGACCGTGCTCGGCCTGCCGCCGGTCTGGTACAAGTCGCCGCCCTATCGCTCGCGCGCGGTGCGCGATCCGCGCGGCGTCCTGGCGGAATTCGGTGTCACACTGCCGGATGGCAAGGCAATCCGGGTCTGGGATTCCACGGCGGAAGTCCGCTATCTGGTCATTCCCGAACGGCCTGCCGGCACAGACGGCTGGAACGAAGACCAGCTTGCGGAGCTGGTCACCCGTGACAGCATGATCGGCACTGGCCTCGCCCTTGATCCGGCTCAAAAGGAGACCGCCGCATGAACGGAGCTCAGGACCTTGGGGGCCAGATGGGCTTTGGCCCGATCGAACTGGAAGACAACGAGCCGAATTTCCACGCCAGGTGGGAAGAGCGTGCCTTTGCGCTGACGCTTGCCATGGGCGCAACCGGCGCCTGGACCATCGACACATCCCGTTTTGCGCGCGAATCCCTACCGCCGGCGGATTACCTGAGTTCCAGCTATTACGAGATCTGGACCAAGGGCCTTGAGAAGCTGCTTTTGAACAAGGAACTCGTGACCCAGGAAGAACTCGAAACCGGCAAGGCGCTTGCACCGGCAAAACCGGTGAACCGGGTTCTGAAGGCAGACGCCGTGGCCGCTACACTGGCCAAGGGTGGCCCGGCCGATCGGGCGGAAGACCAGCCGGCCCGGTTCCGCGTTGGCGACAAGGTCCGGACCAGGCGCATGAACCCGGAGCATCACACCCGCCTACCCCGCTATGCGCGGAATGCGGTCGGCACCATCGACGCGATCCATGGCGTGCATGTCTTTCCGGATGCCAATGCCCATGGCAAGGGTGAACAGCCAACCTGGCTCTACAGTGTCGCCTTTAAGGGAACGGATATCTGGGGAGAGGACAGCGACCCTGATCTCAGCCTTCGGATCGATCTTTGGGAGCCGTATCTTGACCTCGCGTGATGCCCGCCCGCAGACACAAGCACCGAGCCTGCCGCTCGACCAGGATGGTGGCCCGGTCTTCTCGGCGCCCTGGGAGGCACGCGTCTTTGCCATGACGCTGCAGGCGCATCAGGCAGGGCTGTTCACCTGGTCCGAATGGGCCGATACGCTGGGTGCGGAACTTGCCGGAGACGGTCAAGGAGATGGGGACGGCAGCGGCGAACCCCTTGGCTACTATGATCATTGGCTGACCGCGTTCGAAAAGCTGCTGACGGCCAAGGGCATTGCCGGTGCCGGCCAGCTGTCGGATCTCAGGGCGGCCTGGGGCGAAGCTGCGAAAGCGACACCCCACGGTCAGCCAATCGAACTTTCCAGAACATGAGTGAGACATGAAACTGAAAGTGCCGCCAGTTGCCGTGTTTCTGGTCGCTGTCCTGCTTCTTGCAGCCGGTCACTGGCTCCTGCCCGGTCTTTCGCTGTCCTTGCCCGGGCAAGTCTCAGCCGCGCTTTTGTTCGGACTTGCCGGTATCGTACCCGGGCTTCAGGCGGTGATTGAATTCATCGCGCGCAAGACCACCGTCAATCCGATGGAACCTGAAAAGGCCACGACGCTGGTCACCGACGGTATCTACCGGTTCAGCCGCAACCCGATGTATCTGGGACTGCTCTGCCTGCTGCTGGCCTTTGCGCTGTTCTGGGGCACGCTGACGGTGATTGTCGTGGTACCGCTCTTTGTCTGGTACATGACCGAGTTCCAGATCAAGCCGGAAGAGGACAGCCTGAGACAGGTGTTCGGCAGCGAGTACGAGGCATACCTTTCCGACGTGCGGCGCTGGATCTGACAAGGTCTCACGATCCGAGGTAAAGACCGCTGCGCCCCTTGAAGGCATCTGCGGCAAAGCGCAGGAAGGTACGGATCCTGGCGACATTCTTCAGGTCCGGGTGGGTCAGGATCCAGATGTCAAAATAGCGCGTCGGCTCGACGCCCGGCAGACGCATCAGGTCAGGATCCGGGTCGCCCAGAAAACATGGCAGGCGGCCGATCCCCATCCCGGCCCGGACCGCGGCATGCATGGTGATCATGTCGTCCGTGACAGTGGCGATCTCGCCATTCGGATAGCGCTCGCGCAGCTCCTTCGGCACGCTGTTGCTCCACCATTTGAAGGCGACGAAAGGCACTTTCGCCGTGGTCAGATTGTCCCGGTAGGCCTCCTGAAACCTGCGGGCAAAATCGCGGGACACATAGAAGCAGCGGTTCTGCCCCGTTGCCAGGCGTCCGAACAGGGTCTCGTCCGGCTTGTCGGTCACCCGGACAGCGATGTCGGCCTCGCGCCGGTGCAGGCTCAGAATTTCGTTGGCCGCGTTCATCGTGACATCGATCTGGGGATGCCGCTCCTTGAAACGGGCCACGATCTCGGCAAGCTGAACCTGAAAGATCAGCTGGGCAGCGGTCACCCGCAGGGGCCCTTCCAGCTCGGCATCCCTGGCGGTGATACGCGTGTCGAGCGACAGCATTTCCGCTTCCATGCGGCGTGCTGTCTCGACCGCCTCTTCGCCCGCGCTGGTCGCGACAAATCCTTCCGGCAGACGGTCGAACAATCTTGTGCCGAGGCGTTCCTCCAGCGCGGTCAGGCGGCGGGACACCGTTGAATGGGTCACACCCAGTACCCGGGCGGCCTTGGTGACGTTGCCCGCCTTGGCGACGGCGAGCACGAATTTCAGATCATCCCAATTGTCCAAGACCCTGCCCGCAGTTGCTCACACACCATCCGAAAAGACTTAGGATCTTCAAGATCACTTCGCCAGTGCATTTTTGCACATCCGCATTCCTGAATTGAACATTTTTTCGCAGGTAAAATTGGGTCAGGCTTCCTGGCATCTCGTCACAAGGAGTTTTTGAGATGACCGTTCAAGCCCTCGCCATGATTACCGTCACAGACAAGGAGGCGCTCGGCGCCTATCGCGAAAAAGCTGCGGAGGCCCTTGCCCGCCACGGTGGCAGCGTGGTTGCCGCAGATCCGGAGCCGCTGGTTCTGGAGGCGGCCAATGACGCCCCCAATATCACCGCCCTGCTCTCCTTCCCGAGCCCTGACGCCGCCAAGGCCTGGCGCGAAGACCCGGATCTGGCCGACATCCACGCCCTGCGCAACAAGGGCGGCAAGTCGACCATCGTGGTGTTGCCGGGCTGAGGCTGAACAGCCCTTTTGCTCAGGGCTAATCACCTGAACCTTAATCGGCGACCCGACTGGCGACCTCTTGCCATTCTGCGAGTGTCGCGTCGTGTGCAGCATCCGTTGGCATGATCACGAAGGAATTCGGCAGGATCATGCCAACGACGCCTTCAGGAATTGTTTTCATCTCTTCGGCGGATAAGTAAGTCCCAAAATCTTTCACCAGAAACAGCATTTCGGCGCCTGCTAACACCTGGACACCACATCCCCCCAGATAGAGGTTCCAGGTCACAACTGGTGTGGAGTCATTCTCAGGCCCTTTCAGCACTTCGCTGACGTCATAGCCAACTTTTATCAAGCCGGGAGGCGCATGTTCAGGGCCGGATCCGGGTTCAACGAGAAACGGCTTCCCCGGCTCAGGCGGCAGATACTCGATACTGTGCACAAAGCCAATAAAGACCCGGTCTGCATTACGGAAAAAATCTTCGTTTGAGTTCAGATCCGGGCTGCTGCATGCAAGCGCAGCTGTCGGAAAAATGAGAACCAGCAACAGACAAAAAAATCTCTTCATGTCAGCTCACCATCGCGCAACTTGAAATTTCTCTAAATTCACCAGTCACTTGTGGCAGATCTTTGACCCCTTGGCGAACCTGACGCCATAGAACTGAATAACGGGCCGCCACTACA
This sequence comes from Labrenzia sp. VG12, assembly GCF_002237595.1. NCBI lineage: Bacteria > Pseudomonadati > Pseudomonadota > Alphaproteobacteria > Hyphomicrobiales > Stappiaceae > Labrenzia > Labrenzia sp. VG12. The sequence continues at coordinate 240,112 of NZ_CP022529.1, read as the reverse complement.
CTTCCCCCCCTCATACACGAGAAGCGCTTTTGCGCTGTCTCGAAGGTTGGGCCGCTTGCTCGTCGGATTGCCGCCCAACCTTCGTGGCGGACCTTTCGGTCCTCCTCAGGATGAAGTCTACTGAGCTGGGCATATTGGAAAAAGGTGTCACCAGACCTGCGCGCCTGGTGAGGCCTTCCCTTATCTGGCAACAGAACCAATTGTTATTTGTTGCAAGGACGTGTTCGGACTGTCAGTTTGATCCGGACTTTGATCATTTCCCGGACGCGTATTCAAATGAGTTGCTGCACCCTATGTGAACGCCCTCTGGACGTCGAAGAAGACCCGTTGTCAGGCGACTGCGGTGGAGATTGCTGGGGCTGCATCGGCCTGATTGAGGCGACATATCTAAAAGCCGAGGAATCAATCAAGTTTGTCGACCTGTAGATTGCCTGGGGCTGGTGCGAAGAGAACGGCACCGCCAAGCCGCAAAGTGTTTTCCTGGCCGATCCCGACCTCTGCAACACGGGTCAGCATTTGCACTGACGGAGCGCCAAAGGCGCTCAAACGTCTCCAGGGCTCCGGGGCAACCCACCACTCAAACAAAAATCCTGGAGTTCACCGAGCACCATGCGCCGCGGAACAGATCGGCAAGCTGACTATTGTTGCGTTGCCGAGCTGTCCCTTCGGCACACTCCAAATTCATCCTGAGGAGACGAAATGTGGCGTCTCTATGAATGGGCCGCTTGTTCCAGTGCATGTGGCCCACCCTTGGAGACGGACCTTCCGGTCCCCCTCAGGATGAGGTCCATTTTCTGAGGAGCCGTTGCTTAGGGAGCTGTTCTGACCTCAGACCGGCTTTACCAGCCGCATGCGCCAGGTGACGCCCTTTTTGTCGGACACGAGCCGGTAGTCGTCGAGGACGTCCCACTTTGCTTCATCGTCGGTCGCTTCCCAAAGCTTGTTGATCAGCTTGTTGGCACCCGATTCGGGCCGTTTCGGCGAATACATGGACAGTGCAATGACGCCATCCTTCTTCAGGAACGGGACATAACGGGCGACCAGGGCAGCCGGATCCTCCGCGAAGTGCAGCACCTCGTTGAAGACGATGGCCGAGAAGGTCTCGCCGTCCTGCGGTTCAAACGTGTGCATGTCGCCGGCGCGCAAGCTCGCGATAGTCGGGTCGACATTGGCAATTTCGAGCGATGCCGGGGACAGGTCCATGCCGACATAGCGCTTGATGCCCATGGGCTGCAGGCGTTCATAGAGCAGCCCCTCACCGCAGCCGATGTCGAGCACCTCGTCCATGGAACCGGTCAGGGATAGCCACATGCCGATGATGCCATAGCGGCCGCTTTCGGGCAGCGAGCGCAGGAAGGCCCAACGGCCTGCTTCGTATTCCTCGTCCCAACCGGCTGCAGTGGAGGCGTTTTTCGACATGATGACTTCCCAAAATTGAACGGCGGGCCGAAGCGGCCCGCCAGGATCTCAAACTCTCTACCGCATCACTTATAGGGATCGGCCGCGTCGCGCAAACCATCGCCGAGGAAATTGAAGGCCAAGACCACGATGATGATCGGAATGACCGGTGCCATCAGCCAGGGATAGACGGTCACCACCGAAATATTCTGCGCCTCGTTCAGTAGAACGCCCCAGGAAATCGCCGGTCGCCGCAGTCCCAGATTGAGGAAGGAGAGCGCTGTTTCACCAAGGATCATCGACGGGATCGACAGGGAGGCGGAGGCGATGATGTGGCTGGTAAAGCCGGGCAGAAGATGCCGCGTGATCACGCGCTTCGGTTTGGCGCCCATCAGAACGGCCGCCTTGGCATATTCCTCTTCGCGCAAGGACAGAAGCTTCGATCGCACGGCGCGCGCAAGCCCCGGCCAGTCCAACAGCCCCAGGATGATGGTCAGGCCGAAATAGATCCAGACCGGGCTCCAGGTGACCGGCAAGGCCGCCGAAAGCGCCATCCAGAGTGGCAGCTCCGGCAGGGAGCGGATGATTTCAATGGCGCGCTGGATGATGCTGTCGGCAATGCCACCGAAATAGCCGGCAATGCCGCCAAAGAAGAGACCGAGAATGATCGAGATGGCAACGCCGATCAGGCCGACCGTGAGCGACAGGCGGGCACCGTAGACAAGCCCGGAGAACTGGTCGCGTCCCAAGCGGTCGGTGCCGAGCAGGAACATCGTACCGCCCTCGGCCGGACAGACAAGGTGGAACCTTGCCTCGAACAGCCCCCAGAACATGTAGTCGTCACCGCTGCAGAAGAAGCGCAGCCGCTGAACGTCATTCGGATCGTCCTTGAAGACCCATTGCAGGGTCTCCATGTCGATTTCAGAGGTCATGCCATAGACGAACGGACCGACGAACGAGCCTTCATGGAAGAGGTGAATCGGTTGCGGCGGCGCATAAAGATGCAGGCTGTCGCGGGTGTTTGCCTCATAGGGCGCGATCACTTCGGCGAAGGGCACGCACATGTAGAACAGGATCAGGATCACCCCCGACCAGACCGCAATCTTGTGGCGCTTGAACTTCCACCACATGATCTGCCATTGCGAGGCCTGGTAGAAGCGTTCCTGCTCCGCCGTCATTTCCTCCGTGGTGGCCGGATTGAACGGGGTCGGATCGACATAGTGCTCGACGACACGCTGAGGCGTTTTGTCCTTCATGTCCGTGCTCATGTCGACGCCCTCCCGCCCAGTCGAATGCGCGGATCAAGCACTGCCAGCAGCAGGTCGGAAATCAGCATGCCAATGAGCGTCAGGACAGCCACGAAAAGCAGGATGAAGCCCGACAGGAACTGATCCTGCGATTGCAGCGCCGACACCAGAACGGGTCCGACCGTCGGCAGGCTCATCACCACGGAGACAATGACCGAGCCGGAGACCATGGAGGGAATCAGGTTGCCGATATCGGCAATGAACGGGTTGATCGCCATGCGGAGCGGATATTTCACCAGAAGCTGGTTTTCCTTCAGCCCCTTGGCGCGGCCGGTGGTGACATACTGCTTGTGCAGTTCGTCCAGCAGGTTGGCCCGCAATCGCCGGATCATCGCCGCCGTCCCGGACGTGCCGATGACGATGGTCGGAACGATCAGGTGGGCCAGCACCGACATCGCCTTGTCGAAACTCCAGGGCTGGTCAATGTATTCCGGCGCCATCAGGCCACCGACCGAGAGCCCGAACCAGCGATTGAAGAAATAGAGCAGGATCAGGGCGAGCAGGAAGTTCGGCGTTGCCAGCCCGATATAGCCGACAAAGGTGATGCCATAGTCGCCCCAGGAATATTGCCTGGTCGCAGAGTAGATCCCGATCGGGAACGACACGACATAGACGAAGAGAATGGTGGCAAAGTTGAGAACGACCGTCAGCGGCAGGGTCGGGCCGATCACCTGTTCCACCGGCTTGTCAAATTCGAAAGACCAGCCCCAGTTGCCCTGGATCAGGCCGTCGAAACCGTGCGGACCGGGCCAGAGACCAATCCAGATCAGGTAGCGCTCGAAAAAGGGACGGTCGAGGGAGAATTCCTTGCGCAGGAATTCAAGCTTCGCGACCGAGGAGCTTTCGCCGGAGGACTTCAGCGCGGCAATCTGGTTGGAAATATAGTCGCCGGCCGGAAGCTCGATGATCAGGAAGGTGAGGAAACTGATCACCAGCAAGGTAGGGATCATCATCAAGATGCGGCGGATAATGTAATAGAGCACCTAAACTCCCCTCAGCCCCGAGACGTCGCGCAGACCGCTCATCAATACCTGCACTAAAAGTCGATTTCCGTCTCGATACTATGACGAAAAATCAGCACGTGTCAGGCCTTGGCCTAACATGAAGGCGGAAATACCGAAAGATGTGTTGGAAGACCTCATCCGCGCTTCTTTCGTTCCGGCCCGGTCAGAATTTTTTTCTGTCCGGGCCGGGACATTTTCTTCTGGATGTTCCGGTCAGTCCGCCTTGAAGAACTCATCCATTCGGTGAATGCCGTAGTGGGCTCCCGGGTCCCAGCCATAGATGCCTTCCAGCGGAACATTTTCGACATTCTTGATCACGACCGGCTGACGCACACCGGAGACCAGACCGATATGGATGGTCTCATCGGCGTGGATCTGGAGCATTTCCTCCCAGATCTCGGTGCGCTCCGCCGGTGTCCTGGAAACGAGCCAGGCCTTGTAGAGCTCCATCAGACGCTCGGCCGGGGCCCAGTCGGGCTTTTCACCGCCCTCGCCCTGGGTCTCGTAATAATCGCCCCATTTGTGCCAGGAGAAGCTGTCGCCATGAACCGGTGCAAAGTCATCCGGCGGCATTTCGGAGGTCGGAATTCCGTTTTCGAAGCCCGTCCAGACCGACATCACCAGATCGCCGGTGATGGCACGCTCGCGCATGTTGTCGCGCTGGCTCGGCTTGGCGAAGAGGGCAACGCCGACTTCCTTCCACATTTCCTTGACCAGCTCGAGCGCATCGTCCTGGACCTGCTGTTCACCGGAGGTTTCGACGATGATCTCCAGCGGCCGTCCATCCGGCATCAGGCGGATGCCCTTCTTGTCGCGTTTCGTCAGGCCGATCTCGTCCAGAAGCGCATTGGCCTTGTCCGGATCATATTCGGCCCACTTTGTGGTGAGCTCCGCCTTGTAGAGCGGGCTGGAGGCCAGAACCGTATCGTTGCCAGGTGTGCCGAGGCCGAAGAAGAGCACCCGGTTCAGGAGATTTCGGTCAATCGCAACCGACAGGGCATGCCGGAAACGCGAATCGCGCAGCAGTTCCCGCCAGACCGGATCCTTGACCGTCAGGTTGGGCAGGATGGAAATTTCCGAACCCTTGCTGTTGGACCAGAGAGCGGTCACGTAACCGTTCTGCTTCTCGCCCTTTTTCAGGACCGTGATGTCGGAGAAGCTGAGGTTGCGGGCCTGGAGATTGCTTTCGCCGGCCTGGGTCTTGGCCGGGATCAGCTTGCCGTCGGCAACGGTCATGACCACTTCGTCGGCATAGGGCAGCTGCTGGCCGGTGCTGTCGACGCGGTGGTAATAGGGATTGCGTTCCAGGATGAAACGCAGATCGCTGTCATCGCGCTTGCGCACCCAGGGCTGCAATGTCGGAAGGTCGACATTGCGCGCATTGTACATGTCGTCCTTCTTGTTATGGAGCGGTGCCCAGCTGCGCGCCTTCACCTTGGCCGCTTCCTTGGCGATCACATCCGGGTCGCCGTATTTTTCGTGAAACTGTTTCAGATAATGCGCCGGCCGATAAATGAAGGGCGGCCGCGACTTTGCCAGTTCCGGCAGGAACAGCGGGTTCGGTTCGTCCCAGGTGAAGCGGACGGTGGTTTCGTCCAGAACCTCGAACTTGGGCCCCTTGCCGTTCACCAGCAGAAAGGGCGGCAGGCCGGACGGTGTCAGGTTCTCGTTGCTGACAATGTCCTCGAAATAGTAGCGGATGTCCTCCGCCCCGAAAGGGTGACCGTCGGACCACTTGTGGCCTTCCCGCGTGTTCAAGGTGAAGATCCGGCCGTCCTCGACGTCAACACTTTCCAAGATGTCCGGCAGCAATTCGAGCTGCTCGTTATAGCCAACGAGGCGGGCATAGCCCCAGACATTGATCAGGCGGACATCCTTGGCCCGGCCGATCAGCGTGTCGATGGCGCCGCCGTGCCTGCCGGTCTTGCGTCCCTTCGCTTCCAGGTCAACCACCAGGGGTTCTGTCGGAAGCCGCTCGGCCACCGGCGGCAGTGACGGATCAAGGCCGGGTGTCTCCTGCAATTCCAGCGCGGCCAGCGGCCCCGCCATCAAGGCTGCAGTCAGGAATAGCCCTGCCCGGATGGAATTCTTAAGCTTCATGCTGCTGTCCCCTCAAGCGCCCCGGTGTTCTTCAGGCCAGGTGCGCAGACAAAGTGATCCGGTTCCATTTCAATGAGAGACGGCGCATCGCCGTCTGCCAAGCGGAAAGGTTCCGGCCATAGATGCGGCTCCGATGCTCTCTTGGCATCCAGAGCGGCAAAGTCGAGCGGCGCTGACAGGTCCGGTTCGGGAACCGCCGACAACAGCGCCTTCGTGTATGGGTGAAGCGGATTGCCGACGACCGTGCGGGTCTCGCCCAGCTCCACAAGACGGCCACGGCACATCACGGCGATCCGGTCAGCAACATAGTCTACCACAGCCAGGTTATGACTGACGAACAGGTAGGTCAGGTTGAGATCGCGTTTGAGATCCTGCAACAGGTTGAGGATCTGGGCCTGCACGGACACATCGAGCGCCGAGGTCGGCTCGTCGCACAAAATGAATTCCGGGTTGAGCGCAAGCGCCCGGGCAATGCCGATCCTCTGGCGCTGACCGCCGGAGAAGGAATGCGGGTAGCGGCGCAGGAACCTCGGATCGAGACCAACCAGGTTCATCAGGTTACGCGCCCGCTCCGCCCGTTCCTTTGGCGTGCCGATGCCGTGCACTTCCAGCGGTTCCATCAGCGTATCGTTGATGGTCATGCGGGGATTGAGCGAGGAAAACGGGTCCTGGAAAATCAGCTGGACGCGGCGGCGGTAGTCCATCAGCGCCGGACCGCTGAGCTCGGAAACATCCTCCAGCCCCTTGCCGCGATTGTACAGCACCTGGCCGCCCTCAATGTCGAGGGCGCGCAGGATAGCCTTGGCCGCGGTGGTCTTGCCGGACCCCGATTCCCCCACAAGGCCGAGACATTCGCCGCGCCGGATGGTCAGGTTGATGCTGTCGAGCGCCGTCATCGTCTTGGCCTTGCCGCCTAGCAGCGAGCCCTTGCGCAAAGTGAACTGCTTGGTGACGTCGCGCATTTCCACCAGCGGCTCGCCGGGGGCAACCTCGCAATGCGGACGGTTGCTTGTCAGGTCCTCGGATTTCAGTTCAATCGGACGGATCGGGACAAGGCGCTCCTCCTTGTCCATGTGAAAACTCGGCACCGCATTGAGCAGCGCCTTCAGGTAATCGTGCTGCGGATTGGAGAAGAGCTGCTCGGCCGTTCCCTTTTCCATGATGCGGCCGTGATAGATCACCGCAATCTCGTCGGCCATGTTGGCAACAACGCCAAAATCATGTGTGATCATCAGCACCGACATGCGCAGTTCGGACTGGACCTCACGGATCAGCTTCAGGATTTCGGCCTGGATGGTGACGTCCAGCGCGGTCGTCGGTTCGTCGGCAATCAGGAGAGCCGGGTTGCAGATCATCGCCATGGCAATCATGGCCCGCTGTCGCAAACCGCCTGACAATTCGAACGGATAGGTGTCGAGGGCGCGCTTGGGATCGGGGAATTTCACCAGGCTCAGCATCGTCTGGGTCAGCTCGCGTGCCTCGGCACTGGAGACATTCCTGTGCAGCAGCGCAGCTTCGCCGATCTGATCGCCGATCGTATGCAGCGGCGACAGGGACGTCATCGGTTCCTGGAAGATGATGGCAACGCGGTTGCCCCGCAGGTGGCGCATTTGCGGCCCCTTGCGGTCCAGCGATGCGATGTCGACCGGCGGCTCTGCCCCGGTCGGGTCGGCCAGGATGACCTGGCCGGATGTGATACTCGCCGCCTGCGGCAAAAGCCCCATGATCGTTTGCGAGATAACCGTCTTGCCTGATCCGGATTCACCAACCAGCGCGACTGTGCGGTTCTCAGGCACGACGAAAGATACGTCGTCAACAGCCCGGACCCGACCTTCCGCCGTATTAAAATCTACCGTCAGTCCCTCAATCGAGAGAACATTCACTGCACGTTTCCTCCCAGGCAAGGATGTCTCAACGTGGCTTACTAAGCCCTCATTGCATTTCAAAGACAACCAAATTCGCCTTGGGATAGCAATGCAGGATTAGTGACCCGGCACATGTGATCTACGTCACATTTTGCGAAAAGTTGCTGCACTTCCAGTGTCGGCAATGATTTTGCCGCCACGGAAGCCCTATTCCGCGGCCGACACGGGCAACTCTTGCGGTTCTTCTTTTTGCGAATCGCCAACGGCAAACGGATCCAGCCAGTAGACTTCCATGCGCCCGCTACGGCCACGCAGATGATGCGCCCCGACCGCCCGCTGATGGCGTTCGCGCGGCAATTGCGCCACGGTGTCGGCGCTGGCCAGGATCGTTACTTCCGGCGTACCCGGCACTTCCTTGCCGAGGGTCTGCAGCCGTTCGGCCGCATTCACAGTGTCGCCGACGACCGTGTAATTCCAGCGATCAAGCGCGCCGACATTGCCGACCACGGCCTCACCGGTGTGAATACCGATCCGCAGGAACATTTGCGGACGTCCTTCTTTTTCCGCCTTCTGGTTGGCTTCATGCAGCGCGCCTGCAATTCGGCGCGCCGTTCGCACAGCAGCTTCCGCGTGGTCTGGCCGGGCATCCGGCGCCCCCCAGAAGGCCAGCATGCCGTCTCCCAGAAACTTGTCGACTGTCCCGCCTTCGGCTTCTACCGCTTCCACCAGAATGGCAAAATGGTCGTTGAGCAGCCCGGCCGTCTTTTCAGCACTCAGGTGTTCCGACAGGGCCGTGAAGCCGACAATGTCGGTGAACAGGATGGTGAGTTCAGCCTCCCGTGCCTCGGCAGCCTGCCCGCCACCAAGCCGCATCAGCTTGATGAACAAAGAACGCGGAACGTAGGTGTTCATGGCCTTCAGGCCCTCCACCATGGAGTTGAACGCCAGCGCGACCTGATCGATCTCCGCTACCCGGCTGCGCGGCAGAGGCTCCACGTCGCTCAGGGACAGTGTGCCGACCCGTTTCGACTGCAGGGCGAGATATTTGAGCGGTCGCGCCACGCGGCGCCCCATCCAGAAGGCAATGAGGACCGACACGACCAGGGCGCCAAAGCCGACAAACATCGAGCCGGCCAGACGCCGCACTTCCCGGGACACCGTCGTGCCGAGATAATACTGACCGACGGTCCAGGGCTTGTCGCTGAAACCGTCCAGCAGCGCCTTCATCATGATGTATTCGTCGTCATTGGCGGTGACAAACGACACATCAATGCCGAGATCCGCCGCCTTCTTGAACTCTTCCAGCTTCTCTTCCGTTGCAATTGCCGCAAGAACTGGATCGCCCAGGTTGAGCCAGGACCCTGGAATATTGTCCTTGATGGAGCCGCCCGTCTGCAGGCTTTCCGAATCCGAATGCAGGACGACCTGATCCCCGTCGGCAATGATGAACACCGTGTTGTCGACGCCCTCGTCCTGGGCCGAGACGATGCGGCCCAATTCTTCCATGGAGGTTGCCGCAGTCAGGGTCCCTATTATGGCGCCGTTCCGGGTCAGCGGAACGGAGACATTGGCAAACAGACCAACCTCATGCTTGACGAGCGCCCCCCAGGTGGGAGGACTGTCGCTGGCCAGTTCCGGCAATTCGTGAGACGTCATGCCAGGTGGCGGTGCGTCGGAGTTGATACGCCAGATCTTGCCGTTGGGCGCGCGATAAACCCCGATCCGCCGCCCGTCGGGACCGGTCACTGCCAGCGTGGTGATGTCGCTGTTGGACTTGAGCGCAATGGTCAGGTCCTCGAGCGTCCGCTCCGGGCGCTCGAAGCCGATCGTGCCATTGTCGAAATAGGGTTTCAGGCCGACGATGGCGTTTTCGATCGAGGAGAAATGCGTACGCAGCTGGGTTTCAAGCGCCTGGGTGCTCAGGATCGTCTTGTCGTTGAGGAGCGAGAAGGTGTTCTTGAAATTCGCAGAGACCGACAGTGCGAGCACAAGACCGATGGCGACGGCGACAAACGCACCGAAGCTCAGCCCGACGATGGTCGTCAGGGTCAGCTTGATCCGCTGGCGGCTGCGCTTGTCTTCCTTCATCGGGTCCGGGCCCTTGTTGTCTCCTGGCAGATTACCTGCCAGAGGCTTAGCGTCAAATTAAGGCAGGTGCCGCCAATCCAACGTGAAACAGCTGTCAGAGGCCGGCCTGCCGCAATGCCAGCTCCTGCAGGAGCACAACTGTTTTGGCGTCCGCGATCTCTCCAGAGCGAATCATGGCAAGCGCGTCCTTGAGCGGCACATGCATCACTTCGATGTCCTCGCCTTCGCTTTCTTCGCCGCCACCTTCCGACACCTTGTCCTTCAGATGGTAGGTTCCGGTGAAAAATGCCAGATATTCCGTGACCGACCCCGGGCTCATCAACAGATCATAGAGATGTTCCAGTTCGGAGATCTGGAAGCCGGTCTCCTCGATCAGCTCGGCCCGCATGCGCTCGTCCGGGTTCGCTCCTTCCAGCAAACCGGCCGGCGCTTCGATAACAAAGGGGGGCTTGCCGCTGAACCAGACCGGCAACCGGAACTGGCGTGTCAGAAGTACACAGCCGGTTTCCGGATTGTGGAGAAGACAGGCAGCGCCATGTCCGCGGTCATAGACTTCGCGGATCTGGTCCTGCCACGTCCCGTCCCGCCTGCGGTACCGGATCTTGTATTGGGTCAGCGTCCCCCATTGCCTGGACAGAACTTTGCTCTCGACGATATCCAGAAAGTCCGCTTCCTTCATTGGGCGCACTCCGGTTCAGTCTGAAACAGGCGTTTGCGGAACAAGCCCGAGTTCCGCCAGTATTTCATCGGTGTGCTCACCAAGTGCCGGCGCAGCGCGTTGCAAGACCAGTTCCCCGTTCTTGAACCGGATCGGCGTGCGCACGGATGCGACGGTGCCTTCTTCTGTTCCCGTCGCCGGCAGGTCGACCTTGAGCCCGCGGTGTTGAACCTGAGCGTCCTCAAACACGTCCTCGACGGAGTTAATCGGCCCGGCTGGGACGCCTTCGCCTTCCAGCGCGGCCAGAAGATCGTCACGGCTGCGCGTTTCCGTCTCGGCCGTCAGGATCGGCACGAGTTCGGTGCGGCAGGCGACCCGGGCAGCGTTGGTGGCGTATCTCGGTTCTTCTGCAAGATCCGGCCGGCCAAGCACGCCGCAAAGCCTCCGGAACTGGCCGTCATTGCCGACAGCAATGATCAGGTGGCCGTCGCTGGCGGGAAACACCTGATAGGGCACAATGTTGGGATGGGCATTGCCGAGCCGCCTGGGCGCCTTGCCGGAGACGAAGTAATTCAGCGCCTGGTTGGCCAGGACACCGACCTGGGCGTCGAGCAGGCCCATGTCGACCCACTCGCCTTCCCCGGTCTGATCACGGCGGCGCAGGGCCGCCAGAACGCCAATGACGCCGTAAAGACCGGTAAAGATGTCGGCAAAGGCAACGCCGATCTTCTGCGGAGCCCCATCCGGCTCACCCGTCAGATCCATGATGCCGCCCATGCCCTGGATCATGAAATCGTAGCCCGCGCGATGGGCGTAAGGACCGTCCTGGCCGAACCCGGTAATGGAGCAGTAGATCAGCTTCGGATTGACCCTGGCGAGGCTTTCATAGTCGAGGCCGTATTTTGCGAGACCGCCGACCTTGAAATTCTCGACCAGAATGTCCGCATCGGCCACGAGGCGGCGAACAATGTCCTGGCCTTCTTCCGTGCGGAAGTCGACCGTGATGGAGCGTTTGCCGCGGTTGCAGGCATGGAAATAGGCCGCATCCCGGTCTGACCCGGCGTCGTCTTTGACAAAGGGCGGGCCCCAGCCTCGGGTGTCGTCGCCCTGGGGGCTTTCCACCTTGATGACATCGGCGCCCAGATCCGCGAGCGTCTGCCCGGTCCAGGGGCCTGCGAGGATGCGGGCAAGCTCGACAACCTTGATGCCTGCAAGTGGCGCACTCATGAGATTCGTCCCTTGGTGAGCAGAAGAATCAGGCTTCGCCTGTCTTGCGGTAGACGTGGTAGCGGCCCGGGTGAATGCCTTCCGGCTTTTCCAGAGTCTCGAAATTGGCGAGGTCCAGCTCCAGAGCCGTCAGGACAAATCCACCGACCGCCATGCGCTGATCGATCAGCGGGGCCAGCCAGTTGACGATCGCCAGGTCGTTGGTCGGATCGGCCGAACCGATATCGATATGGGCAAAGGAGGCCTTGGCTTTCACCCGCGGTTCGCAGAAGGCCAGCGTGTCGCGGATATCCCCGAGGATCATGTGTTCTGCATCCGGAGCGCAGCTCGGGTGGCAGTTCATGGCAAAATCAAAAACGAAAATTTCCTTGTTCGGATAAATCTCGCGCAGATGGTCATAGGTCCGGCCGTTGCCCAGTCCGAGCTCAAGAACGGGGCCTTCAACTTCGTTGACCTTGTCGACCAGGTGTTCCAGCAGGATTTTCTGCGACGTCATGCGGCGGATAAAACTGTCCAAGCGGCTCATTCAGAAGGTCCCTGTAACTGATGTCGCTCCTCACATAGACAATGCCCTGCCCAAGGTCAAAACCCCCATGCTCGATTGACATGCGTCATTTGCAACGGGCGGTCAGAACTGTCACGACAGTCCAACAGCCCTTTGCCCCATTCCGCGATCATGGTAACGCGTAAGCCTTGCCCGCCAGGCTTCGGGTTTGAGGGCAAACCGACTTATCAGGAGACCAAGATGCATTCCGAAACGGCGCCGGCCATCCGGCTGGAAGATTATCAACCACCCGCCTATTGCATCGAACAAGTACACCTGACCGTTGACCTGGCTCCGAAGGCGACCAGGGTGACGGCTGTCCTGTCGGTTCGCAAAGAACCGGATACGGCCAACGGCACGCCTCTTGTCCTCGACGGCGACGATCTGAAACTGAAAACGATCCGGCTCGATGGGAACGCACTCGCCGAAGGCGCCTATGCAGCAACCGTTGACCGACTGGAGGTGCACACGCCGCCGGAAACCCCGTTCGAACTGACGCTGGAAACCGAACTCGATCCGGACAGCAACACCAAGCTGATGGGGCTCTACCGCTCTTCGGGCACCTATTGCACACAATGCGAAGCGGAAGGCTTCCGCAGGATCACCTATTTCCTCGACCGGCCGGATGTCCTGTCGGTCTATACAACACGACTGGAAGCGCCGAAGGCGGACTGTCCGGTGCTATTGGCAAACGGCAACCTAGCGGAGACCGGAGACCTTGAGCACGGACGTCATTTTGCTGTCTGGCACGACCCGCATCCCAAGCCCGCCTACCTGTTTGCGCTGGTTGCCGGCGATCTCGCCGAGGTTTCCGACCGTTTCACGACGGCCTCGGGCGAAAGCGTTGCCCTGAATATCTATGTCGAAAAGGGCAAGGAAGACCGCTGCGCCTGGGCGATGGATTCCCTGAAGCGGTCAATGCGCTGGGACGAAGACGTCTTCGGCCTCGAATATGACCTGGACGTTTTCAATATTGTTGCCGTTTCCGACTTCAACATGGGCGCGATGGAGAACAAGGGCCTCAACATCTTCAACGACAAGTATGTTCTGGCCGATCCGGAAACTGCCACCGATCAGGATTACGCCAATATCGAAGCCGTGATTGCCCACGAATATTTTCACAACTGGACGGGCAACCGGATCACCTGCCGCGACTGGTTCCAGTTGTGCCTGAAGGAAGGTTTGACCGTCTTTCGCGACCAGGAATTTTCATCAGACATGCGCTCGCGTGCGGTGAAACGGATCACGGATGTGCGGCTGTTGAAATCGCATCAGTTTCCGGAGGATGCGGGCCCGCTCGCCCATCCGGTGCGCCCTAGAATTTACCACGAAATCAACAACTTCTATACGGCAACGGTTTACGAGAAAGGCGCCGAGGTCGTCAGGATGCTGAAGACCGTTCTCGGTCCGGAGGGCTTCCGGGCCGGGCTCGACCTCTATTTTGACCGGCATGACGGCGAGGCCACGACCATCGAGGCGTTTCTTGCCTGCTTCGAAGAGGCGACCGGCACCGACCTCACCCAGTTCTCGCTCTGGTACGAACAGGCCGGCACGCCCGTCGTCAGTGCTGAAACCGAATATGATCCGGACCGCAAGACCTTCACCCTCTCGCTCAATCAGGAAATACCGCCGGTCCCGGGCCAGAAGTCCAGCAAACCGGCCGTGATCCCCCTGCGCTTCGGCCTGATCGGCCCGAATGGCAACGACCTGGACATCAGCGCTGCAAAAGGCGCTGAAGTGTCCGGAGACGTCCTGATCCTCAACAAGAGCCACCAGGACGTGACTTTCGAAAACATCGCCTCGCCGCCTGTCCTGTCCCTGCTGCGCGGGTTTTCCGCGCCGGTTCGCCTCAACCAGCAGCTGGAACCGCAGGAACTGGAATTCCTTGCCGCAAAGGATGCCGACCTCTTCAACCGCTGGCAGGCGGTCCAGACACTGGCCATGCTGGATCTCGTCCGGACCACAGGGCTCTACAGCCAGAACCAGCAGCTGACCTCTACGCAGACCCTGATCGATGTCTTCGGCGCGATCCTCAACGACAGCACCGTGGACGACGCCTTGCGGGCACAGGCTCTCACGTTGCCAAGCGAGGCCGACATCGCTCAGGAAATCGGCAAAAACGTCAACCCGGACGCCATTCACGCAGCAAGAACCTTCCTGCGCAAGGAAATCGCGACGGCACATGACCCGGTCTTGCGCAGACTTGCCACTGACCTCTCGCCTCCGGGGGCCTATTCCCCGGACGCTGCTTCGGCCGGAAAGCGCGCACTGGCCAACCGGGCACTCTATTATGTCGCCGTCGCAGACGATACGGCTGCTTCCGACATCGTCTGGCAAAGGTTTTCCAACGCCGACAACATGACGGACCGCCTGGCTGCCTTGACGCTTCTTGTTCACGACGACATGCCCAGGACGAATGCCGCCCTTGAGGACTATCTGGCCCGTTTTGAAGGCAACTCCCTTGCCATGGACAAGTGGTTCATGACCCAGGCAACCGCCCCGATATCGAATGCCGTTGCCCGCGTCCGGCAGCTCATGACACATCCCCTTTACGATGCCGGCAATCCCAACCGGGTGCGATCCCTGCTGCAGTCCTTTGCCACCGGCAATCCGACGCAGTTTGCGAAACCGGATGGCACCGGTTTCGAACTGGTTGCCGAATCAGTTCTGGACATCGACAGGCGCAATCCCCAAGTTGCCTCTCGGCTTTTGACCAGTTTCCGCTCGTGGCGCGCACTTGACCCACAGAGATCTGCCCTTGCTGAATCTGCTCTCCTGAGGGTTTCCGCATGCGAAGAACTGTCGAGAGACAGCCGCGATATCGTTGATAGAACACTGCAATAGTGTGCAATACTGAAAGAGGTTAACGCGAGACCAGAAAAACCGCGCCCGCGTTAACCATTTTATTCTTGGCCAGGTCTGGACAAAAACAAACGATTTGATTCAAATGGAAGTGATTCGGGGCGAGCTCCGAAGCGGCGGTTTTTGAGGCACACTTCCTATGGCGCGAGCATTGGCTAGCGACGCATCCACGCGGCGCGGCGATAAGGAGTCAGAACTTGAGGCAGGCACGGCCCCGTCAGGCCTGACCCTGCGCACTCTGACCAGTTCGTTCCGCAGCAGCCTCAATCGCTCCGACGGCGTCATGCGCCGCCTCATTCCAGGCCTTGCCATCGTTTTCATCATCGTCCTGGCCCTGTTCCGTGCCGGCGAGCTGGCTGGCGACTATTCCGAGACGCAGAGTACAGCCGAGACAACGCTTAGCCTGATGGCAAGCGTTGTTGCCGGTGGACTGATGTCTTCGGAAGAAACCCTGCCCGAGACCGGCTACCGAACGACACTGAAACGCATTCTCGCCGACAGCCTGCCGGCCGGAGCGACCAGCCAGGGCCGGATTTTCCTGGTCACGGACAACGCCGGTACGATCGTCGCCTCGGCACCCATCCAGCCTTCGCTTGAAAGCCGCCCCATCAGCGATCTGCTCGCCCCTTCCCAGCCGCTGACCGTGTTCGGAGCGCGGGCCGGAGTGCTTTCGGTGCCGGTCGTCTTTTCAACCGGGGGCGACAGCGAGCAATCGCTTGCCACGGTGCACCACCTGGACGGCCAGCTCGGCATGATCGCCGTGCTGCAGCCGGAAAGCGCCGTCTATGCAGACTGGCGTGATGACCTGTCGGCCAACGTGACCCTTTTTGTCGGCACCTCGCTTGTGCTGCTTGCGGTTATCTATGGCTTCTTCAGCCAGGCCAGCCGCGCGGAGACGGCCGACGACATGTATGCGGCAACGCGTGGACGCATCGACACGGCGCTCACCCACGGCCGTTGCGGCCTCTTTGACTGGGACCTTTCCCGCGGCCGCATGTTCTGGTCGTCCTCTCTTTATGAGTTGCTAGGACGGGAACCCAAGGACGATATCCTGAGCTTTGCAGACGTCTCGGACATCACCCACCCGGATGACATCGACCTGCTCGGCCTGGCCGAACACCTTCTGGAAAGCGGCGAGACCCTGGTCGACGAAACCTTTCGCATGCGCCACGCAGACGGCAGCTGGATCTGGCTGCGCGCCCGCGGTGAAATCCAGTCGGAAACCGGCCGCGCCGAACCGCATCTGATCGGGATCTGCATTGACATCACCGAGCAGCATGAGCTTGCAGAGCAAAGCCGCATGGCGGACCTGCGGCTCCGGGACGCGATCGAAACCATCTCGGAGGCTTTCGTACTTTGGAATGCCCGCAACGAGCTGGTGATCTGCAACTCCAACTATCAGTCTCTGCACAGTCTGCCGAATGCCGTGATCAAGTCCGGCACCCCCTACAAAGACGTGATGGCCGCTGCCGCCAACGCTGAAGTCGCCCCGCAGCCCGTCACTGTGCGTCAGCGCGGCGGTGCACCGGAAGGATCCTATGAAGCGCAGCTGGAAGACGGCCGCTGGCTGCAGATTTCAGAACGGCGTACAAAGGACGGCGGCTTCGTCTCTGTCGGCACCGACATCACGGCACTGAAAAAACACGAAGAAAAACTGATGGAGTCGGAGAAGCGGCTGAAAGCCACCGTGTCCGACCTGCAGAAGTCCCGCCAGACCCTGGAAATCCAGGCCCGCCAGCTTGTCGAAATGGCCGACAAGTACCAGGAAGAAAAAACCCGCGCAGAAGCCGCCAACCAGGCCAAATCCGAATTCCTGGCCAATATCTCCCACGAGCTCAGAACACCGCTCAACGCCATTATCGGCTTTTCCGACATCATGACCCAGGAAATGTTCGGGCCGCTCGGCACCAACCGCTATGCCGATTACTGCAAGGACATCTATTCTTCCGGCACCTATCTCCTGAACGTGATCAACGACATTCTCGACATGTCCAAGATCGAAGCCGGACGCATGTCCATCGAAACGGAGACGGTCAGCGCCGCGGCTGCAGCCGACGATGCCAGCCGGATCGTGACGGGGGCAGCCACGGAAAAGAACATTACGGTGATTGCGAAGGTCGCCGACACTCTCATGGTTCAGGCCGACAAGCGCGCCCTGAAGCAGATCCTGCTCAATCTTCTTGCCAATGCCGTCAAGTTCACACCGGACAACGGCACGGTCACCCTGACGGCCAGCCCGCGCGGCGACAAACTGCGCTTTGAGGTCAACGATACCGGCATCGGGATCTCGGAACGAGACATCGAGCGGCTTGCCCAGCCATTTGTGCAGGTCGAAAACCAGTTCACCAAGACCCATCAGGGTTCCGGACTGGGCCTTGCGATTGCCCGCTCCCTGGTGGAGTTGCATGGCGGCAAGCTGACCATTGAATCGAAGGTCAAGAAGGGCACGTCCGTGAGTTTCACGCTGCCTCTGTCGGATACCAAGTGATGGCGACCTACAGAATTCCAGCTTGAGATAGCGCCTGCAAACCGGTTGGCCCGGCAGGAAAGACCTCGTTCGACACGAGGTGCAAGGCGACAGGAAACTGTCCGGTTTTCAGAGATTTGCAGCAGCGCTGGCGGGCACAGTCACCTGATCCTGAAGGGCACAACGGCCACGACGTGCATCCCCAAACCGCATTGCCAGAACAAATTACCTGACTGTCGCGCTTTTTCTTGCAGTTTTTCGTGGTTTTCTGTGCCACTTCAGTGAAAGAGGCGCGTCCAGCCCCTACGAGGTCTCCACGACCTCGACTTCTCCAATCAATCGCACAAATGTCTGCCGCACTTTGCCCTGCAACTCCGCCAGCTCAACCTCCAGCCGGGAAAAAGTCGGGCTGCCGGAAGCCTGAACCAGCAAATCGAGCACGCCACCAGGGGCTTCTGCCGGCACGAATTTTCCGGAGAGCGTCAACCGCAGAACCTGGGTCAGGCGGTGGTAGAGCCGCAGCGCTTCCAGAAGCAGTTCGGCATCATCGAGCGGCAGCAGGCCGGCGTCCCGGGATTGTTCCAGAGCCCGTTCCGTCCCCTGGGCAAGTATGGCCGGATTGTCATGGGCGTTCGCCAGCTGCAGGAACTGGGCGATGAATTCTATGTCCACCAGGCCGCCGGGGATCTGCTTCAGGTCCCAGATATCCCTGGTGCCTTTTTCCTTCTCGATTTTCGCACGCATGGACCGGACATCGTCGGCAAGCTTGGCCCTGTCGCGCTGCTGAACCAGCGTGCCGCAGATACTGTCGTAGATCTTCTGGGCAAATTCCGGTGTGGTGCAGGCAATCACCCGCGCCCGTGTCAGCGCCATGTGTTCCCAGGTCCAGGCCTCGTTTTTCTGGTAGGAGATGAAGCCGTCCAGGTTGGTGGCGAGCGGCCCCGCGTTGCCGGAGGGGCGCAGGCGGAAATCAACCTCGTAAAGCAGCCCCTCGGCCGTCGGCGCAGACAGGGCCGTCACCAGGCGCTGTGTCAATCGGGTATAGTATTGCGTGATCGCAAGCGGCCTTTTCCCGTCCGACTGTTTGACCTCTTCGGGCGCCTCATAGAGCAGGATCAGATCCAGATCGGACGCGGCCGTCATTTCACGGCCCCCGAGCTTGCCCATGGCCAGAACCGCGACATTGCCCCCCGGCACCAGGCCGTGGCTTTCGGCAACATGTGCAATCACCTGCGAAAGCAGACGATCCACGACAACTTCTGCCAGCCGGGCCAGCGCAAAGCCGACACGATCAGCCGACAGGGTGTCGGATATGAGCCTCAAGCCGATGAGAAACTGCTGTTCCTGAGTGAATATCCGGGCCCGATCGAGCGCTTCTTCATAGAAACGGGACTGGGACAGGGTTCTGTCGATCCCATGCCGGAATTCCTGGACGCTCGGCATTGCGCCGAAGAAGGCGGGATCGAGAACCGCATCCAGCACATGGACTCGTTTCGACACTGTCTCGGCCATGCGCGGCGCAGCGCCCATCGTCGTTGCGAGCAAGGTGAGCAGCTGCGGATTGGATCGCAACAGCGAAAACAGCTGCACCCCGGCCGGCAATTTCGACAGGAACCCGTCAAACGCCCTGAGGGCCGCATCCGCGTTGTCGGTTGCCGCCAGGGCTCCGATCAGCGACGGGTGCATCTCCGTCAGCCGTTCGCGGGCCTTGGTCGAGCGCGTACAGGGATATCTCCCGAAATGCCAGGACTTGACGATAGCAGCCGCTTCGGCCGGCTGCTTGAAGCCGAGCCGCGCCAGTGTTTCCAGGGTGCCGGGGTCATGGTCATCCCCCGTGAACACGAGATTGCCGAGCTCTGAAGAGAGGCCCGGCTCGTCCTCGAAGAGTTCGGCATAATGATGCTGGACCTTTCGCAGGTGGTCGAGAAACGCGGCTTCAAAAGCCTCCAGGCTGTCAAATCCCATCAGCGAGGCGATCCGGGTCAGGCCGGCTTCATCCTTGGGCAACAATTGTGTCTGCTCGTCATTGAGCATCTGGATGCGGTGCTCCACATCCCGCAGGAACTTGTAGGCCGCCGCCATGTCGTCGCGCGTGCGTGCCCGGATCCAGTCGGCTTCACACAAGGCTTCCAGCATCTCGAGCGTGCGCCGCCCCCGCAGCGCCGGATTGCGTCCCCCCGCAATCAGCTGCTGGGTCTGGACAAAAAACTCCACTTCCCGAATGCCGCCGCGGCCCAGCTTCACATTATGACCGGCGACCGCGATGGTGCCATGGCCCTTGTGCATATGGATCTGGCGCTTGATCGACTGGACATCGGCAATGGCGGCGAAATCCAGATATTTGCGCCAGATGAACGGGGCGATTTCACGCAGAAAATCCTCGCCTGCGGGCAGATCACCGGCACAGGGCCGAGCCTTGATCAGGGCCGCCCGTTCCCAGTTCTGTCCAAGGGATTCGTAATAGACAAGCGCAGCAGGCACGGACATGGCGAGCGGCGTTGCCCCAGGATCAGGCCTGAGCCGGAGATCCGTCCGGAAAACGTAGCCGTCCTCGGTCCGGTCCTGCATGATCTTCACCAGGCGCCGTGTCAGGCGCACAAATTCAACGGGTGCTTCCGCCGACCCGGCCATCGGTGCCTTGGCCGGGTCGTAGAGCACGATCAGGTCGATGTCCGATGAGTAGTTCAGTTCATTGGCGCCGTGTTTGCCCATGGCAAGCACAATCAGACCGCTGTCGACTTCCGGCGCCTCCGGATCCCTGGGGGCAAACTTGTTGCGGCGGGCCAGATCCGTGAGGCAGAAGCGGATGGCCGCCGTCAGGGCTGCGTCGGCAAACCCGGCGAGCGCATTGGTCACCCGGTTCAGGCCGATCGCGCCGCAGATGTCTGCCAGGCCGAGTGTCAGCGCCAGATCGTGTTTCAGGTGCCGCAGGTTGCGCATGATGCCGGCTTCATCTTCGGCACGGGCGCTTTGCGCGTCTTCCAGAAGCCGCTTCAGCCGGGTTTCCGGCGCTTCCTGCAACAGGTCAAGCAGCCGCTCCGGGTCTGCCAGCATCAGGTCACGCAAATAGGGGGAGTTGCCAATGATGCCCGACAGAAACCCTTCCAGGTCGGGCTTGGACTGCATCAGGGCCTTCAGCCCCGCACCGGCACTTTCGTGATCCAGCAGATCCTTCAGGAAGAGCTGGGCACGCTCCGGGTCAGGGGCAACCGGGACAACAGCGATCCGGTCGGCGAGAATGCCCGCACCGCCGTCATCGCTGTTCCGGGTCTCCGGTGATGCCGCCTTGTTCATGCCCGCTCCTGCTGCTGGCCGGTGTCACCGGCTTGAGATCGACACGGGCGCTCAGGCCCTGTGCCTCATTCTTGAAGCGCAAGTCTCCCCCATGCAAGCGGGCAACCGCCTTGACGAGGCTCAATCCAAGGCCTGTTCCAGGTTCCGAACGGCTTTCTTCCAGACGGACGAACCGCTCCAGTACACGGCTCATGTCCTTGTCCGGGATGCCAGGCCCGTTGTCGCTGACGGCGACGATGACCCTGCCCTCCTCTTCCAGGGCGGTCAGCCGGATTACAAGTTCGCCGTCGGCCGGACGGCCATATTTCAGGGCATTTTCGATGAGATTGACCAGCACCTGGCTGATCAGGTCGCGGTTGCATTCGGCCTGCAGTCCCTCCGGAACGCCTGTCTCCAGCCGTCCGCCTTCATCTTCGACCAGCGGCTCGTACAGTTCTGCAATTTCGCCCAGCAGCCGGCTCAGGTCGGTTGCTTCCATCACCGACCCGGGCGCCATCGATTCTATCCGGGCAATGTGCAGAAGCGCGTTGAAGATGCGCAGCAGCTGGTCGGATTCGTCGAGCGTTGCTTCCAGCGCGGTGCGATAGCCTTCTTCGCCACTGGTTTCACGCAGTGCGGTTTCAATCCGCGTCTGCAAACGCGTCAGCGGCGTCTTCAGATCGTGGGCAATGTTGTCGGTCACATCCTTCATCGACTGCATCAGCAACTCGATGCGATCGAGCATGGCGTTGAGGCTGACGGCCAACCGGTCGAATTCGTCATTGGTGCCGGCAATCGACAGGCGTCCTGACAGATCTCCCTGCATGATGGTCTGGCTGGTGGCGGAAATGTCGTCAATGCGCTTCATCACCCGCCGGCTGACAAAGAGCCAGGTAATAGCCGCCATCACGATCACCACGATGAGCCAGAGCCGCAACGCATTGCCGAGCAGGTTGGAAAAGCGCAACTGGTCACCGAGGTCACGGCCGACCAGAAGACGAAAGCCGCCGCGCAATTCAAACGTGCGCACCATGGCCTGGCGTTCGACGTCTTCTGAATCCTGACCGAGCCGCGTATAGCGCACCCGGCGCAATCCGCCGTCGGCTTCTTCCAGAACCGTTGTCGGCAGACGGGCAATGTTGCCGACCAGGGCGTTGCCGGCAAAATCCGTCAGAAGATAGAGACTGGCATCCGGATGCCGGGATCGCCGGTCGATGGTCTCGACCAGGTCCCGCACCCCGCCGCGCACATAGACGTCGGCGAGGCCCTTGAGTTCGGAATCGACGGACTGGACCACCTGTTCGGACATTAGATGGTCGGTGTTTTCCGCGACATAGACAAGCAGAAAGCCGGACATCACCGTAAAAACGGCGATGTACAGCAGGGACAGCTTGAACGCTGTCGTTCGGATGAACCTAGTGAGCCGCGTCACGGATCGTGTATCCGGCTCCCCGGATTGTGTGCAGGAGCGGTGTCTCGAAACCCTTGTCGATCTTGCCGCGCAGACGCGAAATGTGAACGTCGATCACATTGGTTTGCGGATCGAAATGATACTCCCAGACATTCTCCAGAAGCATGGTGCGCGTGACCACCTGACCGGCATGCTGCATCAGGTATTCCAGAAGGCGGAATTCCCGCGGCTGCAGCGGAATGTCGATCTCGCCGCGGCGGCAGGAATGCGCCATCCGGTCCAGGGTCAGATCGCCGACCTTGTAGGTGGTCTCGATCTGGTTTGCCGATTTCGGGCGCCGGGCCAGGGCTTCCACCCGCGCCTGAAGCTCCGTAAAGGCGTAGGGCTTGGGCAGGTAGTCGTCGCCACCGGCCTTCAGACCCTTCACGCGGTCATCAACCTGACCGAGTGCCGACAGGATCAGCACTGGCGTGTGATTGTCGTCCCTGCGCAGCTCCTGGATGACCGAAAGGCCATCAAGTTTCGGCAGCATGCGGTCGACGATGAGAATGTCGTAACTGCTGTCGAGCGCCATTTGCAGGCCGGTCTGGCCGTCGCCGGCCTGATCAGCGGTGTGGCCGAGTTCGCTCAGTCCCTTGACGAGGTAGCTGGCAGCTTCCGGATCATCTTCAATGACAAGAATCTTCAACATGTAACCCTTTTACCTTGAGTTGCGTTCTAGGGCCAATCGACATTCCTGCAAGAATTAATGTCCGATACTCGGCTGTTTCAAATAGGCTGGCGGCGGCGATGGATGTGGGACGCCGCCGCCAGTCTGTCAGGGTTTGGGGCAAAACCCTTGGTCTATCCATTTGGAAGGCGGACAGAACCTTGGCGATGACCGGCCCGTCGGGGTTTGGGGGCAGAGGGCAGGCCGGTCACGCCGCACAGTTTCCGGTCCGGGCTGAACCGGAGACTGATCAGGCAAGGTTCATGGGCAGTGCCACGAACCGGGTGGTGTTGTTGCTCTCGATGCGGAACAGCACGGCCTTGCGGCCATCTTCTTCCGCCTTCTCGAGTGCTTTCATGACGTCGGCCGGGCTGTTCACCTTCATGCCGGCAACTTCCAGGATGACGTCACCATTGCTCAGGCGTTTCTCCGCCGCCGGGCTGTCCGGATCGATATCGGCAATCACGACACCCTCGCCGTCCAGACCGGCATCCGCCTTGGTGGTCAGTACCAGGCCGAGTTCATCCAGACTGGTCTTGACGTCTTCGGCTGCAGGCTGGACGGCAGCCGCCTGTTCCTGGTCCTGCAGACGGCCCAGGGTGACGGAAATGTCCTGCTCCTCACCATCGCGCCAGACGGTGATGTCGACCTTGGTATCGGGCGAATAGGCGGCAATGATCTTGGACAGGTCGCGCGGACCATCCACATTGGTGCCGTCGACCGCCAGAATGGTGTCGCCTGAGCGCAGGCCAGCCTTCTGAGCCGGGCTGTTTTCCTGCGCTTCCGCGACGATGGCGCCGCGGGCCTCCTCAAGGCCAAGGCTCTCCGCGATGTCGGCCGAAACGTTCTGAATCTGAACGCCAAGCCAACCGCGGACGACCTTACCGTCATCCTTCAGCTCCATGATCACGTCCTGGGCGGTGGAGGCCGGGATCGCGAAGGCGATGCCGACATTGCCGCCGGACGGCGAGAAGATGGCGGCGTTCACGCCGATCACTTCACCGTTCATGTTGAAGGCCGGACCGCCGGAATTGCCGCGGTTGACCGGGGCATCGATCTGGATGAAGTCGTCATAGGGACCGGCGCCGATGTCGCGGCCTCGGGCCGAAACGATGCCTGCGGTCACAGAACCGCCGAGGCCGAACGGATTGCCGATGGCGACGGTCCATTCGCCGACTTCCGGAGCATCATCAGCAAAGTCCACATAGGTGAAGGTCTTGTCGCTGTCGATCTTCAGCAGCGCAAGGTCCGTACGCTTGTCCGCACCGATCAGCCTTGCGTCATATTCGTCACCATTCTGGTCGATGACCGTGAATTCGGTTCCCTTGTCGATGACATGGTGGTTGGTGACCACATATCCGTCCCCGGTGATGAAGAACCCGGAGCCCTGGGACAGGCCGTACTGACGCGGCTGGCGGCGCTGCTGGTCGCCATTTTCGCCCTGTCCGCCAAAGTCGCGGAAGAAGCGTTCGAACGGGTGGCCATTCGGCAGGCCCTTGAAGAAGTCTTCAAACCCGTCCTTGCCGCCGAAATTCATCATGCGCGGCTCGGCAGCCTGTTTCACCTGCACGCTGACCACGGCCGGGCTGACGGTGCGCACGACATCGGAGAAATCCGCGGGAGCTGCCGCTTCGACACGGACCGGCTCGGCAAACGCCATCTGGCTGGGGACCATGGTCTGGGCGGTCAACAGACCGGCTGCGCCAAGTGCGACCACTCCTGCCAGCAATTTGGCGCGGCGAGACCGCAAAGGAGAGACAGAGCGTCGGTTTTCCATATTATCTTCCTCTATCGACTTTCGAACTGAAGGCCATTTTCTTGAAACGCACAGGGGGACTCGCGTTCCAGGTTCGAGGAAGAAAGTAGGTGACCCAGCCTTACAGGCGCCTGTCGGTCAGATTAAGGATTTGTAAGATTGACCTTTCCCCCAGTCAGGCGGCGGGAAAGCGCTTTGGCGTATCGCCAGACCGCCATTTCGGCCATTTGGGCATGACCGATTGAAACAGATCCGAGGCCTCGAACGCCTCCAGCCAGGCGCGCGTTGCGGTCCAGTTTTCCTGGTCAAACCAGCTGCGATCCGCGTTTGCGAACTGGCGCACGAAGGGCAGGATCGCAAAGTCGGCCAGGGAGGCCCTCGCCCCAAACAGCCAGGGCTGTCCCTGGAGGCGCGCTTCAAGCAAGCGGACAAACTCCGATGCCAGGGCCCGCTCCTGAGCGCGGTCTGCATCGGTATAGCGCGTGTCATACTTGTAGCGGTCGAGATGACGCTTGAAAGGACCGTCGCATTCGCCGACGAGATCAAGCGCCGCTTCCGGGCTTTCAAGTTCAGGCTGCAGCCAGCCGTCGGGATCCGATTTCCTGAGCGCCCAGATCATGATGTCGAGACTTTCATCGAGCACGGTATCGCCTGTTTTCAGGCAGGGCACCGTCGCCGAGGGGGACGTTTCCAGAAATTCCGGAGCCTTGTCCCGCAATACGATCTCGCGCAGTTCCACGGCTTCACCGGCCACGGCAATGGCCAGTCGGGCCCGAATGGCATAGGGACAACGGCGGAAGGAATACAGGATTGGCAGCTCGCTCATGCCCGTCACATGACGCAAGGACGCAAACACGTCAACACGGGGCCTATGCCGTGGTGTCAACAATCCGATAACCATCTTTCACCGGTTGTAAAGAAAATTTGGCGAAACTCCGGGCAATAAGGTAGCCCAATGACCGACTCTCTTCTTCAGCTTGCCAAGAAAAGTTCGACGGAAAAAAAGCACGAGCTCGCGGAGCACGTCACCGGTCTGCTGACTGCCCGCGCAGACGATGCCGGGTCCGAAGAAGCTCATCTTCTCAACAACATGCTCGAAGGCGTCTACGATTCCCTGGCCCACGAGGCCAAGGTGAAGATGTCGTCTGAGCTGGCCGAAGTCGATGCCACTTCCGCAAAGTTGGCAGCCGCCATGGCGAGCGACGAATTGCCGATCGCGCAAGCCATCCTCGAACGTTCGAAGTCTCTGACGGAGGCTGATCTCAAGAAAATCGCCGAAACAAAGGATCAGGGTTACCTGCTCGCGCTGGCGAAACGCGATCACGTCAGCAAGGACCTCAGCAGCATCCTGATCAAGCGTGGCGGAACGGAAGTCAAGCATGCGGTAGCCGCGAACCTGGGCGCCGAGATCACGATGCCGGTGTTCGAATCCCTGGTCAAGGACATGCCCAAGCAGCTGGGCGACCGTATCCGGCACCTGCGCAAATCGAATGAAGAACTGATCGAAGACCTGTTCAAGGATGACGGCGAGATTGCAGCTGGAACAGAGCTGGAAAAACGTCCCTCCAAGATCAGCCCCAAGGCCTGGGTCATGGGCATCCGCATGGGCAAGGCAACCCTGAACAAGGCCGTCTACCAGCTGGCACTGGAACACAATCTCCTCGATGTTGTTGCGTTGCTGTCCTTCTTCTCCGGCCTGGAGATGAAATACGTTCACAATCTGATGGTTCGGTACGATTCAACCGGCATCGCGACGGTATGCCGGGCATCGGGCATCGGTGCGATGGAGTTCCAGGCGATCTGCAAGGAACGCTGCAAGCATCTGAAGTTTCCCGAAAGCACCGGCAGCAAGTGGCTGACAAACTATCACATGCTGGACGACACCGACGCCCGCCGTCTCCTTGCGCTGATGAAGATGAAACTCAAGGCGGCCAAACAGGAAGAGGCGGCCTGAGTTTCGGACCTTCCGGGCCTTGTCCACACTCCCTGCCAGAACCGGTGCCATCGACACTCAAGAACGACCGCTTTCGGCCAGCCAGAACCGCATTCCGGTAGAGTAAAACCGCAACCACTACCAGTAATTATCCAGCCAACTTTCCACACCTGTAATTTATATCAATACTCTACAAGATTAATCCAATTTTTCAATCGCGCTTTAGACACTTGTAAACTGTCTCTGAGGTAGGTCTATGCATACAAAAACGGACGGCCTCAAATGATCAATGACCTTCTAAGTCTTGCACAGGACAGCACCCCGGAAAAACGTCATCAACTGGTGGAGCATGTGACAGAACTTTTTGTCACCGGCGCCGACAGTTACCAGACGGAAGAGATCACGCTCTTCAACACGGTGCTGGAAGGCATGCTCCCGACAATGGAGCCGGAGCAGAAAAAAACGATCTCGGAGCAGCTCGCTCCGATCGACAGCACGTCCAACAAGGTCGCTTATGAACTGGCCCGGGAAGAGATCGATATCGCCCGGCCGATGCTGACATCGTCCAATGCTCTCAAGACCGAGGACATCCTGCGACTTGCCAAGACAATGGGCCAGGGACACCTGCTCGCCATTTCCAAACGCAAGCATCTGGAATCCAATGTCACCGACGTGTTGCTGGAGCGCGGAGAAAGCCCGGTCAAGCAATCGGTCGCAGCCAATGACGGCGCCCAGATCTCGGATTGGGGGTCACGATTGCTGATCAAACTGGCCGAGCGCGACGAGAAGATCCGCGACGCCATGATGGAACGGGCCGACGTCACCGAATCCGACTATGACAGGCTGATCGAGCAGATGCCGTCCCAGCAGCAGGCCAAGATCCGCCAGATGCGCAAGGACAATGAGGACCTGATCAACGACCTGTTCCACAAGGCCAGCAAGGTTGTTGCCAGTTCCAAGCTGGAGCGCAAGGCCACCCGGATCAACGCCAAGGCGACGTTGAAGGAAATCCGGGCCGGTCAGCGTACGCTCGGCAAGGCGATTACCCAGCTGGCCCTTTCCAACAACCTGTTTGACATCTGTTTCCTCCTATCAGAGATGGCCGGCCTTGAACAGAAATACGTGACCAATGTCATGGTCCGATACGATTCCACCGGTGTTGCCGTCCTGTGCCGTGCCATGGGCGTTGAAAACAGCGACTATCATGCCCTTTGCAAGGCGCGCGCCATGCACAACAAGCAGCCGCAATCAACCGCCGAGAACTGGGCCAACGATTACCAGTCCCTGTCGGACCGGGACGCACGTCGCCTGCTCTCCTTCATGAAGATCCGTCTGCAGACCCTGGAAACCCAGGCGGCCTGAGACCGCCTGCTTTCAGTCTTCAGGTGGCCGGGCCTACTTCCCGCGTCACAACGGCGGCACCGGTCTCAAGCGTCCTGTGCACCGGACATTTGTCAGCGATTTCCAGCATCCGGGTTCTTGTGGCCTCGTCAAGATCCCCCTCCAGCGTGATCAGCCGCTCGAACCGGTCTATCCGTCCACCCTTTTCCTTCAATTCGTCCGTGCAATCGGCGGCATGAACCTTGCCATGCAGGACCTGCGTGCCGATCCGGTCGACCTGAAGCCCTTTCCGGTCCGCATACATGCGCAAGGTCATGACCGTACAGGCCCCAAGCGCTGCCGACAGGAAACCGTAGGGCGACAAGCCACTATCGAGGCCGCCATAATCCACTGGTTCATCCGCAAGCAACCGGTGCCCACCGCAGGCGACCATCGCCTGGAATTTCCCCTGCCCCGTCTCGACAACATCGACGCCTGCCTTTTCCGCTTTGTCTCCTCCTGACGCTTCTTCATCCAGGTATCCGCTTGCCCAGCCGGCGATCACGCGGGCTGCATAGGCGGCATCCACACCTCGCGACAGAAGGTGATCGGCCTTGTCCAGGGACACGAAACTTTTCGGATGTTTGGCCGCGACGAAGATATTGGTCGCGTTGTCGATCCCGACCGTATCATCCAGCGGCGCATGCATGACCAGAAGAGCCTTGCCAAGACGGGCAACCTTGTCACGAACCGACTGCTGTTCCAGATCGTCCAGGAATTCCTTGCGAATGGTGAAGGAGCGACCGGCCAGGTCGACTTCGCCAGCCCCGTCGCGACGGATCGCGTCCTCGGCTCCCTTGAAGTTATGGATCACATGATCGGCGTCGGACGGTGCGCCAATCGTGACAACGGCGCGCGCTTCCGGGATCTCGCTTGCTACAGACAGGACTGCGGCACCGCCGAGGGAATGTCCGATCAGCAGCTGTGGCGCCTGGAAGTTCTGCCGCAGGAAGTCCGCGGCCCGCTTCAGGTCTTCCACATTGGAGGAAAAGCCGGTGGACGAAAAATCACCACCACTGCCGCCGAGGCCGGTGAAATCGAACCTCAAGACCGCTATGCCTTCTGCGGCCAGCGCACCGGCGATGTGCCTTGCCGCCGGGATGTCCTTGGAACAGGTGAAACAGTGCGCAAAGAGTGCGAAGGCCCGGACCTTGCCGGCCGGAAGATCCAGCCGGGCTGCGAGCCTGGCGCCGTGAGCGCCATCGAATTCCAGTTTCTGCGGGCGATTTGCCATCTTCAATCCCTCCAGCTTCTGCTTGGCCAGAGGTAAGCATGAGGGCAAGTCATGCAAGTCACGCCTTGGTGTGAACACTGTGACCACAGCTCGTGGACGAAGCCAGAGCAAGGTGCTGGCGTCAGTCGTCCTTGTCCAGAAGGGCCTGCAAGCGGTGTTCTTCTTCCTCGGAAAGTTTTGCCACCGGTTCCGACTGCGCCCCTGCCAGGCGGGCCGAGCGTCCGCGCAGCGCCATGAAAATGGCTATCAATCCCGCAATCAGTGCCAGTGGCCCTGCGGCCCAAAGCACCAGCGTATGCCAGGCAAATCTCGGTTTGAGCAGCACGAATTCGCCGTACCGCGACACGAGGTAGTCGATCACCTGGCCATCGCTGTCACCAGCCACGAGCCGTTCACGCACAAGGACCCGCAGATCCTTGGCCAGAGGCGCATCGCTGTCGTCGATCGACTGGTTCTGGCAGACCATGCAGCGCAACTCGGCCGACAATGCCCTGGCACGTGCTTCAAGTGCCGGATCATCCAGAATTTCGTCCGGGGCCACCGCCAGTGCGGGTGACGCAACCAGGCCAAACGCAAGGATCAGACAGGAAAGGAAAGAACGGAACATGGTCTACTCCGCGGCTGCCGGCGATGCCTGCCGCTTGCGCGCCGGTTTCGGCGCCCCGATCCTCAAACGCCGGTCGGCCATGGAGAAAACCGCGCCAAGCGACATGATCACGCAGCCGATCCAGATGAGGGTGATCAGGGGCTTGTAGTAGACCCGCACGTCTACAGCGCCGTCTCCCCGGCTCTCGCCCAGAGACAGGTAGAGCTGAGAGAACCCGACCGTGTGAATGCCGGCTTCCGTGGTCGGCATCTGCCGCGCCGTGTAGACGCGCTTGGACGGATCGAGTTCCGCGACCACCGTTCCGCCCTGCCGGATGGTGAAATGGCCGACCTCTTCGGTGTAGTTCGGCCCTCGCCTCGGCGCTGCACCGTCGAAGGTGAACTGGTAGCCCGCCACCTTAACCGTTTCGCCCGGGCGCATCGTCAGCACCTGCTCTTCCTGGAAGGCCGAAGCGGTGACAATGCCGAGCACGGTGACTCCAACACCGAAATGGGCGACAGCCGTGCCCCAGGCGGAGCCTGGCAGACCGACCAGCCGGGCGACCCCGCGCTTCGGACCGATCTCGAAGAACTTGACGCGAGTGATGATCTCCGAAACGGCACCCGCCATGACCCAGACACCCAGACCGACACCCAGCGGCGCGAGCACCATGTCGAGCCCCCAGGCCCAGAAGGCAACCAGCGTCATCACGAGCGCAAGACCTAAGGCCGCGTAGAGCCGTTGGCAGGCAGCTGCCAGATCACCGCGTTTCCAGGACAGCACCGGCCCGAAGGGGATGGCCAGCAGAAGCGGCACCATCAGCGGACCGAAAGTCAGATTGAAGAACGGCGCACCGACCGAGATTTTTTCTCCGGTGATGGCATCGAGCACAAGCGGATAGAGCGTGCCGACAAAAACCGCTGCGCAGGCCGCCGTCAGAAACAGGTTGTTCAGGACCAGGCCGCCTTCACGGCTGATCGGCGCAAACAGCCCCCCCTGCTTGAGAAGCGGTGCCCGCCAGGCGTAAAGCGACAGGGACCCGCCGATGAAGAGGCAGAGCAACGCCAGGATGAACACACCGCGCGCCGGATCGGTGGCAAAGGCATGCACGGAAGTCAGGACACCGGAGCGCACGAGGAACGTGCCGAGCAGCGACAGCGAGAAGGTGAAAATCGCCAGAAGCACGGTCCAGACCTTGAGTGCTTCGCGTTTTTCCATGACGATCGCCGAATGGAGAAGTGCGGTGCCGGAAAGCCAGGGCATGAAGCTGGCGTTTTCAACCGGATCCCAGAACCACCAGCCACCCCAGCCGAGTTCGTAATAGGCCCAGTAGGAGCCCATGGCGATGCCGAGGGTCAGGAAACACCAGGCGAGCAACGTCCACGGCCGGACCCACCGCGCCCAGGCGGCATCAATGCGCCCCAGAATAAGCGCCGCCACCGCAAAGGAGAATGTGATCGAAAAGCCGACATAGCCGACATAGAGCAACGGCGGATGGATCGCGAGGCCGATGTCCTGCAGGATCGGATTGAGGTCCGCCCCCTCAAGCGGCGGATTGGCAATCCGGTTGAACGGGTTCGAAGTGGCCAGCAGGAACAGGAGGAAGCCGGCCGTGACCCAGGCCTGCACAGACAAGGTCACCGCCCTGAGATCTGCAGGCAAGTTGCGACCGAAGGCGCCGACCAGTGCCGCGAAGAAGACCAGGATGAGCACCCAGAGCAGCATCGAGCCTTCGTGGTTTCCCCAAACGCCGGTAAACTTGTAGATGAGCGGCTTTGCCGAATGCGAGTTCTCAACCACATTCTGGACCGAAAAGTCGGAATTGAGATAAGCGGCCGTCAGCGCGACGAAGGACAGAAGCACAAGGAAGAACATTGTCACGGAGACAGGTGGCGCGATCGCCATCAGCCGGTCGTCCTTCGACAACGCGCCCCAAAGGGGCAGAACGGACTGGACCAGCGCCAGGGCAAATGCCAGCACCAGAGCGTAGTGACCGAACTCGACAATCATGCGCGTCCCTCAATTCCCCTGCAAGCAGTCTAAAGCCTTAATTAGCGGTCTCTTCGCCGCCCTGCCAGTGCCCTTGATCCTTGAGCGCTTCGGCAACTTCCTTGGGCATGTAGTTTTCGTCGTGCTTGGCAAGGACGCTGTCGGCGACAAACACCCCATCAGGCCCGATGATGCCCTCGGTTACAACGCCCTGCCCCTCGCGGAACAGGTCCGGAAGGATGCCCTTGTAGGTGACGGCCACTGCGTTGGCGGTGTCCGTGACCCGAAACCGAACTTCCGCATTGTCCGAACGCACGACCGACCCTTCCTCGACCAGCCCGCCAAGCCGGATCCGCTGGCCATCAGGGATCGCCTGTTGCGTGATATCGGTGGGGCTCTGGAAAAACACGATCTGATCATTGAGGGCAAACAGGATCAGGCCCAGCGCAACCGCCAGAACCGCACCGGCAGACCCGATAAGTGTCAAACGTCTTTGCTTGCGTGTCATTTTTCAAACCGTCCGAAATTCAATCCTGACGCCCCGGTACTTGCACCCGTCCGGCTCGTCTTCAAGAGCCAGATAACCCGAGCTGACCAGCCGCGTCCTTGATCACCGACAATTGCTCCGGGCTTTCTTTGTAGGCTGCTAGAGCCTTCGCAAGGGCCGCTTCGGCTTCCGGCTTGTTGCCCAACACCATATAGGCGTTGATCAGGCGGTTCCATTCCTCCACTGAGCCGCCGTCACTGTCGAGACGCGACGCAAGACCATCGACCATGTTCATGATCATGGCCTGGCGGTCTTCCGCTGTCATGTCGCCGGCCGCGGCGATGTCTTCCCGCGAAGAGCCAGGTCGGCTCTCCCCTTCCGGTCCCTGCCAGGTGAGTGCAGCCAGTTCCTGGCGCGCTGCCGGCACCCAGATTTCCGTTTCATCCGCGCCCTCGAGCAAGGCCTGCCAGGCCGCCACAGCGTCTTCCTTGCGGCCTTCCTGGCCAAGCGCAATGGCAAGGAAGAAGCGGGGTTTCACAGCGGTTGGCTCGAGCTCCACAGCCTGTTCAAACGCCCGGCGCGCGTCCGCAGTCACCAGACCGCGGTTCGCAATCGTGATCGCCTCGCCCATGTCGGTCAGCCAGTCCTGCCGGGGTCCCAGCAGACGCAATGCGTTGGCATAGGCATTTGCCGACGCTTCCGGTTGTCCGCGCCTGAGGTAAACGGGCGCAATGACAGCCCATCCCTGGCCGTCTTCCGGATCGTTCGCAAGATGTCTTTCAACGCGCGCCACCAGCACGTCGACTGACTGGCCTTCCGCAGGAGCGGACAAACGCGCCTGCAGCGGCTGGTCGGGCTCGCCGGGAGAACCGAGAAACAGATACAGGCCACAGGCGGCAACCGGGAGAACAAGGAGCGCCACGCCCTGTGCCGCTCTCAGGCGTGCACCTTGATGAGATTGCCGGGGTTCGTCTGCCGCGCGCTGGTTTGCAGCCAAAAGCCGACGGGCTGTTTCGGTTCGCGCAGCTTCCGCAGTCTCGGCATCAATGAAGCCGCGCTCAAGTTCCGTTTCGATGGCGTTCAGCTGGTCGCGATAGACCGCCTCGTCCGCCTTTGCTGCCTCGGCAGTGTGCTGGCGGCCGCTCCGCGCCAGCGGCACCAGAACCGAGAGGGCGGCCAGAGCCGTCAGACATGCTATCAGAATCCAAAATACCATGAGCGCACTATAGAACGCTCAATGACGGCAAAAGCAAGAAGGCTATGATGTGACCGGCGGTCGCGGCTGCGTTTGTCCGCCCTAACGGCGCCCGAGGGCGTTCGCCACCAGTTTGCGTTCCGGATTGGAAACTGTTTCCGCGGCCCCCTTGTTGGCCTTGGACACTGCCGACTGCCGGCTTCTGCGAAGCTGGGCCGCATATTCATCGCCGAAATAGATTTCAGACAACAGAATCGCGACGTCCGCGGCGGCCATCTGGGCCTCCATCTGCGGTCCGCGGGCCTTGCCGATATCCGTGATCAGCGAACGTGTCAGGATTTCGAGTGTCTGTTCAACGGCCTGACGCGTCCGCTTGCCGATCTCGTTCACCGCGAAGGTCTCGGAAGCATTGCGCACCATTGTGACCACCCGCAGGGCTCTGACCGCGTCGTCAATTGCGACCTGATCTTTCTGAAGCGTACCGTTCTTGTCGAACTTCGGCACTTGCAGGGCCCGGCGAACGCTGCCATGCGCACTGTTGAGCTCACGCGTGACAACATTAGAAATGCTGCGCTTGGTCTCCGCAAGCTGCTTGTGCCACTTGCCGGTGACCGACAGATCCATGTCGCGTTCCACGCCCCTGACAAGCAGGTGGTATTCCGACAGGGCCTGGGAAAAGGCAACCGGATCCGGATTGTGATTGCGATGTTCCAGCGCAAGGATCTGCAACCGCTCCGCTTCACTCATTACCACATCGACGAACGGCGCGAATTGCGAGTTCGCGATGGCTTTCGGGTCGCTGTCGCCGTTGAGACGACCGGCAAAGGCACACAGGGCCGACGGCGCGTCGGCACGTTCCACAAGAGCAGCGGCGACGACAGGGACATGGTCTGGAAAGCGTGTCGAACACTTGTCGACCAGACGCAGGACATCCGTGTCCCGTTTCAGCCTGTGTTCGTTGATCCGCTCCGGAATGGTCTGCAGAAACGGCACCAGCCAGCGTTCCGCCGCGAAGATCTTCTGAATGTCCTTCAGCTCCGCCATGCCGCGGGCTCCACCCAGCTCGGCGGCAATCCGGCGATGTTCCTTTTCCGAGACTTCGGCCCGATGCAGCTTTTCGCCAATGGCTTCCACTGCGCGCGTCCGCAGGGCCTGAACCAGCGCGTCGATGCGCTCACCGCTGACAGAGGCGTTGCCGGCCTGCTCGAGAACGATGCGCACATCGGCAGCCATGACGTCCCTGCCGAGCCATTTCCAGACACGGTCGAGCATACCGCGGTAAATGCGCCCTTCCTGGCGGTGAGGCAGCATTTCGTTGATGAGGAAATCGTCGAGCGGCGCAAAGAACATGCGCTGGATCTGGCCGCGCCGCTGGTCCCCACCCGGCAAATCGGGTGTGACCGGCTGCGGCTTGCGCAACAGGGTGACGGCCGCCGACAGGATCAGCTGAATATGCGGGTCGGCGTCCTTTTGAACCTTTGCCCGCTCAAGGTTACGAACCAGGGCCTCAACCGCTTTTGGGCTCAGGCTGCTCAGGTAGTTCTTCAGTTTTGTTTCAAGCTGGTCCGAATAGGTCATTCACAGCGTCAACATCGCGATCGATAACCCGGCAATATTAACGCTGTAACACTTAAACAAGTGTTGAGAAAAAATGCAGAGATTTGAATGACCTTTGAATGATCAGGCGTCTGCTCAGCCAATCACTTGCCAGTTGCCACGTTCTGTTTCGCAAGCGGCGCCCCGCGCCTTGAGGACCCGGCCGTTCAGCACCATTTCATGGGTAAATTCTCGGCAGCTGGTGTCATTGACAAAATAGACCGGCCCCGGCCTGACCTGCCCGCTGCGCCCGGTGCGCTCGTTCTGCCAGGCGACGGACACACCGACACCCCGTGCACGCAGCGCCCGGTCCTGTGCCGCTTCGGCAGCCTTGCGGTCCGAAGGGTCCAGCGCGTCGCCGAACTCGTTGTTCACAAGCACCGATATCGCTGTGTTCGCTTCGGTTCCGGACACATTTGCATTGGGGTCGCCAAAAAAGGATCCCCAGCCGCCCGCATCCCTCGAACCGGATGTCATCGAACAACCGGCAAGGATCGTGGCAAGAGCAACACATGTGGCACCGCGCAATGGCATGCTGAACAGCTCCCAATGGGTGTTTGGACCGGCGATGCCGGTGGGTGAATCAGTGATATTTTCAATTTGTGGCCGAACTTGGCCACAACCTAGCCTTTATTCCTGTGATCTGCGTCACATTCTATCACAGTCCGGTCAACAGACGCTCCCGTGATCCATTTCCCATCCCCTATTCCCTGCGCAAGGCCGGAAGCACCAGGCGGGCCTTCAATCCACCCAGGTCCGATCCGTCAAGCGTGAAACTGCCGCCATAGAGCGCCGCCAGATCGGCCACGATCGACAGGCCCAGCCCGGTACCAGGGACGGTTTCATCAAGGCGGCGGCCGCGTTTCACGGCTTCGG
This sequence comes from Labrenzia sp. VG12, assembly GCF_002237595.1. Taxonomy (NCBI): domain Bacteria; kingdom Pseudomonadati; phylum Pseudomonadota; class Alphaproteobacteria; order Hyphomicrobiales; family Stappiaceae; genus Labrenzia; species Labrenzia sp. VG12. The sequence goes on along the minus strand of NZ_CP022529.1, from coordinate 204,167 downwards.
CACGCTGGTCGGGGGTCAGTCCCGGTCCGTCGTCTTCAACAATGATCTCGAACATGTCCCGGTTGGTGGCGGGATCGTCCAGTGCAGCGACCCGAACACGGACCCGGGAGGCAGCCCATTTGCAGGCATTGTCGATGAGATTGCCGCTCATCTCTTCAAGATCCTGGGCTTCGCCTCGAAACCGGATGGAGGTTGCCTGGTGAAACTCCGGCTCGATGCCCTTGTCGCGATAGATCTTGCCCATGGCGCGAATCAGCCGGGCGAGAACCGGCTCGGTGTCGCAGGACACCCCGATGACCCGGCGCTGTGCAGCCATGCGTGCGCGTTCCAGGTGATGCTGGATCTGGGTCGACATGATCGTTGCCTGTTCGGAGACCTTTTCCGCCAGGGGGCCTCCGGAGGCGCGTGCCTCGTTCGAAATCACGGAGAGCGGCGTCTTCAGACCGTGGGCCAGATTGCCGACATGGGTCCTGGCACGTTCGACAATTTCCCTGTTGGAGACAATCAGGGCGTTCAACTCCACAGCCAAGGGTGCGATTTCCCGCGGCAGCGCCTCGTCAATCTTGTCAGCGTCGCCCTGGCGCACGGCCGCAAGCGACGCCTTCAGGCGAAACAGTGGCCGCAGCCCGACCTTGACCTGAAAGAAGATTGCCAGGATCAGGCCGAGACCGACAAGGCACAAGGTCAGGGTAACGAGGCGGGCGAATTCGGAAATGTCTGCCCAGAACCCGGCCGTCGCTGCACCAACCGCAATGACATAGGGCGTTTCCTCGATCGAAATCTTTTGTTGCAGGACACGGATTTCATCTCCGGTCGGCCCGGCAATAAAGCCTGCGCTTTCCTCCGCTTCGCCCATGGCCGGTGTGTTCAACGGATCGCCGACAAGTGAATCGGAGGCATAAAGAATGGCCTGGCTGTCGCCTTCCCGAACCGTCCAGTACCAGCCTGACAGTGGCAAGGAGAAGCGCGGATCACCACGATAGGTAGGTTCCGTGACGGTCGTCTTGGCGACACCCTTTACAAACGTCGTGTCGGTTTCGAGCATCTCCGCAATGAGGGCCTTGATATGCACGTCGAGCTGGGCATCGAACGCCCGCTCGCTCGAGCGCTGATAAAGGCTCACCAGGAACACACCGGCCAGGGCCAGGGCGATGATGGACCAGACCGCGGCCACGACGACCAGACGGGTGGCAAGTGACCGCTGCGGCCGGGCTGCCGTCCGGTTCGCGTCTTCTCCTGTAGGGTCAGTCGTCACTCGCCGCTCCGAGGCGATAGCCGAGGCCGCGAATGGTTTCGATCATGTCGGAGCCGATCTTCTTGCGCAGCCGCCCGACAAACACCTCCACCGTGTTGGAATCACGGTCGAAATCCTGGTCGTACAGATGCTCGGTCAGCTCGGTTCTGGAGATCACCTTGCCCTGGTGGTGCAAGAGGTAGGACAGCAGCCGATACTCATGCGAGGTCAGCTTCACGGAACTGCCGTCAACGGTGACCTTGCCGGCCCGCAAGTCAAGGCGAACCGGCCCGCAAGTGAGTTCGTTGGACGCATGGCCAGCAGCACGCCGGACAAGGGCGCGCACCCGCGCCAGGATCTCTTCCATGTGAAACGGCTTGGCGACATAATCGTCAGCACCGGCATCGATGCCGGCGACCTTGTCCGACCAGCGGTCACGCGCCGTCAGAATGAGAACCGGCATCGTGCGTCCGTCCCGGCGCCAGTTCTCCAGAACCGACAGACCGTCCAGCGTCGGCAGGCCGAGATCGAGGACGACCGCGTCATAGGGTTCGGTATCCCCCAGGAAATGGCCGTCTTCGCCGTCCGTCGCACTGTCGACCACGTAGCCCGCCTCTTCGAGCGCGGTGACAAGCTGGCGGTTCAGGTCGGTATCGTCTTCAACAACAAGGATGCGCATAAGGTCAAACTTTTCAATGAACTGGGCTGAAACCGGAGATCTTCCGACGGATGAGCGGGTACCTGACGTCCTTACAGGTTATCTGCTGGCATTGACTGTGACAGTTGTCACCTTGCTACCATTCTTGACCGAAACCACGTAGACGTAACCGCCTCCCTGCTGGCACAGTTGAGCCTTGAGGACCTCCCCCTTGACGCGGCCGCGCACGGCGCCAAATGTCGCCGCCTTGCCGCTTGCCACAACCTGCTGGGCTTCTCCCTGCGACAGGCATGCAGCCTGGGCGGGCGTGATCAGGGCAAAGATCAATACGAAAAAGGCGACAATCTGTTTCACGATGGTGATTCCGGTTCTGCTCACGAAGTCTTGTGCAAGGTGTATTCAATTCCACCTGAACGCAAGCTGAACCAGCCCTTCGATCTGTCGAAGAAGGTCCCCCATACGGGTCGAAGAATACGGTTTCGGGACAGAACAGGTTTCCCCTGAGCCCAATGACATCTGAACGCTCGCCCGTGTCTTCTACCCCAGCATGATGTCATCGGTCCTGAGATCATCGTAGCGGCCCTTGAAGTGCTCGAACACTTGCAACGTCCGGCGGGCGATCCCCGTCCAGCCGAAGACACGCCGGGCGAAGCGGGCTCCTTCAACGGAAAGCTTCTCACGCAGCCATGAGTATTGCATCGGCATGTTCAGCATGGCAGCGAACTCGTCCGGGCGCTTCGGATCGGCAACCAGGGCATGGCGGCCAAACTCGATCTGCTCGAACAGGCCCCCGTGGATGGTCACGACCGTGGGCGTGCCGCAGGCCATGGCCTCCACGGCCGTCATGCCGAAGGGTTCATAGCGCGATGGCAGCGCAAAGATCCCCGGACCGCGGTAATAGTCTGCCAGATCTTCATCCGCCACATAGCCACGCCAGCTGATCGCGTCCGAGACGCCCTTTTCTGCAGCGACCTGCTTCCACTGCGCCAGAAGCGCCTTGTCACTTTGCGAATTCGCCCCGGCAGCAAGCACCAGCCGCGCATCCGGCTGCAGCTTCAACAGGCTCGGCAGGGCCTCAATGACCAGATCATACCCCTTGTTCTCGGCCGCACGCCCGACAACATAGATGTCCGTCTCGCGAAAATCGTGCTTGCGACGCGCAGAGGCGACATTGTCCGGTGTCGCCGGCGTGAAACGGCCTTCGTCGATGCCCGGCGGGATCATTGTGATGTGATCCCGCGGCATCTGGTAGTGTTCAACGATCAGGTCTGTTTGCTGCTCTGTCGTGGCGATGACGTGATCGCAATTGCGATAGAGCACGAATTCCTTCTGTATCCGCTCCTCGAAGCGATACCCGGCCATTTCCTCGGCCCCCGCCCCGGCCATGTCATGCTGTTTCCACCAGCCCAATGAATGCGGCGTGTGGATATGGGGAACCTGCAGTTCCTCGGCGATCTTCTGGCCCGCAACACCTGCATCCCAGTAGTGGGAGTTGATGACATCATATTCCAGCTTGCGATGGCGGATCATGGCAAGTGCATTGGTCACGAAGTCACCGTACCAGTCATGCATGTCTTCCTTGCGGATGAATGCCTTGCCGCCAAAGGGAATCCGCACCACCCGAAGGTTCTCGTTGATGACATCTTCTGCGGGTTGATCCTCGAACTGCCGGGTCAGCACATCGACCCGATAGCCGAGCCGGGCAAAGCGCTTCGCCAGTTCGAGCACGAAGACAACCTGGCCACCCGTGTCCGGTTTGCCGAGCTCCGGCGACCCCGCCACATAGCCGTGCAGCGAGATCATCAAGAGCGATCCGATGTTCTGTTTGGTCATGCCAGTCAACCTTTCCTGTGAGCGTTGATCTCCGTCTTCCCAGGCAGTCTTGTTTGGCTCGATGTCTCCCGCCCGTTGCCGGCGGGTTTGGTCATCTCTTGGCGAATTAGGGCAGAATGCCGAGTGCAGTCAGCCCTTCTTCAACTCCGGCGGCGTGATGCGCCTTTGCCAGATAGGTCTTGTCTTTCGGCAGACTCGAGAGCAGTTCGCGCCGCGCATTGCCAACCGCAATGGCCTTGCCGGCAGCTTCGAACAGCGCAAGATCATTGCCGGAATCGCCTGCCGCCACCGTCAGTTCAACCGGAATGCCGAGCTGATCAGCCAGATAGCGCATGGCGACGTCCTTGCCAGCGCCCGGTGCCAGAATGTCGAGGTCGCTCCTGCCGGAGTAGATCGACCTGAAGTCGATGCCCGCTCTACGCAGGCTTTCCAGAACACGGTCGACATCGTCTTTTCCCGGGACAGCGAAACTCGCCTTGCCGCCTGTCTGGAAGATATCGTCGTGTGGAGCGTACCCCAGTTCCGTGACGATCCTGCGCACCTCCTTGTCGGGCCAGTCGGCAAACTGTTGCTGCCAGCCTTCCAGATGAGATCCCCCCAGGCGTATTTCGGTTCCTAGACCGGTGATCACCGCATCGGGCTGAAAGCCATCGGGGAAGTCATCCGCGAGCGTCTTATCAACACTGACCGCCGGACGGCTCGAGTTCAGGGCAAGCCGCAACCGGTCCTTCCGGGCTTTCAGGCTCTGCCACAGTCGATCCAGCGCCGCACGGTCACCGGTCAGCGTATCGTCGATGTCGCTGACAAGGAGCCATGGCCCGTCTTCGCTGCCGGGCTCCCTCACCAGCCTTCCGCCTCCGGGTCAGGGGCTCTGCGGGTCGCCGTATAAACTGCTTCCACGGCGTCTTCGGTGACGGGGCGGCTGAGCGTTTCGACATGCAGGTCCTTCAGGCAGACCGCGGCGCTTTCGGTGTAAAACCCGATCCCGCCTTCGGCAAAGCTGTCATCGACCAGCGACAGGACGACATATCCGTCGATGGAAAATTCGAGATACATGCCGTGGGCGACAACCTCGATCTGCCACGGGCCGTGGTCGCTGCCGCGGAAATGGGCCTCCTGGAGCGGCACGTAACGGAAAGCATGTTCGAATTCGGGTGTCGGATTGGCGCCCCAGGCGCGGATCTGGGCAATGCCGTTCACCAGGTCGAGCGACAGGTAATAGCCATCACCCTCGTCGTTCATGCGCAACACCAGTCCGGTCTTGCCAAGGCCCTCGAGCATCAACATGGATCTGAGGCGGAAATCCTCGTGCTGCCCCGGCAGGATGAAAGCCTCGTAGCCGCTCTTGCAGGACAGGTGCAGGCCATCGGGACGGTCGACGGCGTTGGCATGCGGGTTGTCATAGAGATATTTGACCTGGTAGGTCGCCGTGACGATTTCGCGTCCGGTGACCAGAGCGTCAAACCCCGAATTGGACTTCAGCTTCAGGCGCCCTGCCCTGTCTGTTGCCAGTTCCTTCGGTGGCGGCAGAAGTTTCTTGACCACTTCGCGACCGTAGACATGTTCGGTCTTGGAGAAGAAGTTGAACAGCAACAGACGGTCTTCGGCCTGGCAGATGCGGCCGGCATAGTTGCCCGTAGGCAGGATGACATTGTCGAAGAAATTCTGGTAGGGCCCTTCGATCGCTTCGGCATACCAATAATGGATCTTGGTGTCCTCGCGGATCGACCCCATCAGGTAGTAGCGTCCGTCGAGCTGAAACAGGTTCGGCACCTCGACATCGTCGTAAAGACCCGGCCGATACAGCGGCGCTTCGAAGGAAAACACGTCGGGAGCTGTTTCCCGCGCCAGTCCGACACATCCGCGGCGGATGACCGGCCCATCCTTGACCCGCGCGGCACTCAGCAGCAAGCGCTCGCCCGTCTGCGGATCCTGATAAAAGAAAGGGTCCCGGAAACTGACCCACTTCCGGCCTTCGTCAATCGAGCTTTCGTAATGGGGCGCCGGAATCTCAAGCGGATAATGGCCGTGGTTGCAGCGTTCCCACTGATAAAGATCGCTGGATCGCGCCAGGCCAACCCGCTGCACGCGGCCGTATTCCGACCGGGCCAGACCGGTATAGAACATGCGCCAGTCACCCGGCCTGTCGGGATCCGGCGTGACATGCATGGTCCAGAGCATGTCGTCGTCCCACTCACCCGGCTCGCCGACAAAAAGCGCGTTCTTGACCCGGCGCCAGGTCATGCCGTCCGTGCTGACCGCATGGGCTATGAAATCGTGATTGGGCAGCACCAGATGAAACAGATGATAGAGGCCGTCATGGAAAACGACATCGACGTCCCCGATGTCCGACCGCAGGAATCCGTGTGATGCATACATGCCCTCACCCTGCCGAGTTGTCCGTTCAGGTTCAAGGGTCAACCGGAAAAAATTTGCAGTGCAACATGACACTTTCCGGCAGAGGCGGCTTCTGAGTTTGCCAAGCCGGGTAACGGCCCTAAAATCAGGCCATGACGTTCTGTATGCAAATGCAAAGCCCGGAGCGTAGCGCTTCTTTTCTTCTTCGGTCCCTTGCGGCCGGACGGTTGCTTTGCCTTGTGACAGCCCTTCTGTTTCTTCTGCCCAATCCGGCCCGGGCCTGTTCGCTGGCGCTGGTGCTGGCGATGGACGGCTCGGCCAGTGTCGATGCGCGCGAACATGCGCTGCAGCTGAACGGGCTTGCAGACGCATTGCGCGACCCGGATGTCGTTCAGGCAATCGAGGCCGTGGGTGGCATCTGGGTCACAAGCTTCGAGTGGAGTGGCCGTTACCAGCAACTGCAACAGCTCGGCTGGAGCCATCTCACCGATCTGCAAAGTGCTGCGGTCGCGGCGGAGACCATCCGCAGGTCACCGCGCGGTTATACCGAATTTCCAACCGCCATCGGCTATGCGCTCGGACACGCCGCGGTGCAGCTTGGCGCCGCACCGCAGCCCTGTGCCCGCAAAGTCATAGACGTGGCCGGTGACGGCATCAACAATGACGGCTTCGGACCGGCAAGCGCTTACAAGGCCTTTGATTTTGAAGGTGTCACCGTCAACGGTCTGGTGATTGCCGGGCCGGACGCGGCGCCTGTGCGTTACTACCGCGCGAATGTCATCCGGGGCCCGGGTGCCTTTATCGAGACCGCCGCCACCTATCGGGACTATGCCGCTGCCATGAAACGCAAGTTGCTGCGTGAAATCTTCGGCAACGGCTATGCCTCGGTCCGGTAGGTCCGCGAAGTCTTTCAGGCCCGGCGCCGGTCCTGTTGAGCGTTCAGGGCCGTTTCAAACGCGTCTGCCGACATCCCTTCCTCAAGTGCCCTGAGAAACAATTGCTTCTGTGTTTCAGGCGCAAGGCCGCCCACCGGCGGATCCCGATCGAGATTGGTCGGGAAGGAATATCCTTCCGCGCAGGCGGAAAGGGTGGCCAGCAAACTGCTTCTACCCAGATCCCCTTTCGCGACGCGTGCCAGAAGAACCGGATAAAGCGCCTTGCACATGCTCTGCCGATCGACCGTCTCCATGGCACGACCGAAGGCAGAAGAGACCTGAAGCAGGTTGGCCATGCGCTGGATGTCACTGCTGGTATTCGCGCCGGCGGCATGAAACAGGGCCGGGTTGAAAAAGACGGCGTCCCCCTTGGCGAGCGGCAACTGGACACAGCGCTCTTCAAAGAGATCCTTGAAAGCCTCGAGGCGATAAGCGGCATAACCCGGCCGATACATCTGGGAAAACGGCAGCAGCTTGGTTGGACCGCTTTCAACCGGCATGTCGGTATGGGCGACCGCTCCCTGCAGGGTCATGACCGGCGACAGGTCGTGGACATGGGCCGGGTACCGGGCACAGGTCGCTTCGGACTGAAATCCGAGGTGATAGTCCCTGTGAGCCTGCTGAGCCTGACCGCCCGGCCGCACCAGATTGACCTGTGCCGTCATCTGGTAGTTCGGACCCAACCAGGCTTCGCAGACCGTGTCGATGGCGGTGTTGGCAAAATAGTCCGCAAAGACATCCGGGGCGCGAAGACATAGCTTCTGCAGGGAATTCCAGACACGATCATTCGCGCCGGCAGCAGCAAAATGATCGGCACCGCCCGCCGAACCGGCTTTTTCCTCGGCAATGACCTGCTCATAAACGGCGCTTGCCCGATCGATTGGCCCTGTGTCGGCATAGGCACCTTCCAGAACGAGCACACCGGACTTGTCCTTCAGGACCGAGGCCCACTCTGCCATCAATGAACGGCGCCCTTCTACTCCCGCCAAAAGGTCTCCAAGATCTGCGACCTTGTAGACAGGCACGTTTGCAACGATACGTCCGGCTTGCGGCGCGTCCTCGGGCTGCAAACTCCGCGAAATCAGTTTTTCAAAGTCGTCAATGTGGCAGCTGCCAGCATCGAAATAGGCATTTGCACGAACAAGTTGATCCATGGCCGTCCTCCCGGGCTGTGTTGTCTTCAAGGCTAGCAAAAAACGCGTTTGACGCTGACGGTAAAACCCATCAAAAATCCATCAAATGACCCATCGTTTTCCAGTCAAGGAGATCGCTCTCCAGTCGGGATTGAGCACGGCGACCATAGATCGTGTTCTAAACGACCGGCCCAATGTCAGTCCGCAAACGCGGCGGCGGGTGCAGGATGCGATCCGGGAACTGATTGCGCAGGAAGGACAGCTTTCCGCCAGGGGCCGCCGGCTGTTCTTCGACATCGTTGTGGAGGCTCCCAACCGATTCAGCCGGGAAATCCGGAAGGCCACCGAGACCATTTTGCCTGACCTGCATCCGGCAGCCATCCGGCCCCGCTTTGCCTTTGCCGAGACACGGAAAGAAGCGGATCTGAAAAGTCTCTTCAACCGGATTTGCAAGAGAGGCAGCCAGGGCGTCTGTCTCAAGGCCCGCAACACAGATGCCGTCCGTGAAGCCATCACTGCGCTGCGGCAAAAGAACATCCCCGTCGTCACGATCTTTACCGACTGTCCGGGCTCGGAGCGGATCGCCTATGCCGGGCTCGACAATTCAAGTGCGGGCCGGACAGCCGCCTATCTGATGCACAAGCTTCTGGGCACGCGCCCGGGCGCCGTGCTGATCACTCTCAGCCAACACGCCTTTCAGGGCGAAGAGGAACGCTTTCGCGGGTTTCGCGCAGAACTTCAACGGCTGCGCCCCGGTCTCGCAATCCTGGATGCCAGCGGCGGTGGCGGCCTTAATCCGGAGACAAGGGCCGAAGTTTCCCAACAGTTGGAAAACACGCTTGAAATCAGTGGTGTCTATTCCATGGGCGGCGGAAATCTGGCGGTTCTTGGAGCGCTTGATCGGGCAGGTGTAACGCCGGACGTCTATGTCGCGCATGATCTTGATGAAGACAATCTGGAGCTGCTGCAGGACGGCCGGCTGACCTTTGTGCTGCACCATGACCTGAAGGCAGACATGCGCGCAGCCTTTCGCCATCTGCTGGCCTATCACCGGCTCGGAACGGCCCCGGCCTCTTCTTCCAGCGACATTCAGATCATCACCCCTGCGAACCTGCCAAGGAAAACCTGAGCGACCACGCCAATTTCAGGCAACCTTCACGGCCCGCTCCACGAAGCCAAGCAGCGCCTGGAGCATGATGTCCTTGTCCTGGCCCTTCTTTCCGACCGCGTTCAGGCCTGCGCTTTCCACCAGGCTGATCACAAGCTCTGCTTCCGCTTCGCCCAGCGCGTCCGGCAGGCAGCTGCTGACTGCTGCGATCAACCGCATGCGCGACGCCTCGAAGGATACCGCGACGACCGGATTGCGAAACAGTTCCGCGATGATCTCGGCACTCAGGGCGGCATAGGCAGGAGACGAGGTCAGCTGAAAATAGCGTTCGACAAAATCCGAAAGCAGGTCCGGATCCGCCTTGCCAGCCGCTTCGAGCGGGCGCAACAGGGGCTCCAGTTCCTCCGCTTCCACATCCGCGATCGCGACGATGATGTCGCCCTTGCCTTTGAAGTGATTGTAGAGATTGCCAAGACTGATGCCGGCCCTGCCGGCGATGTCTCGCATGCCTGTTTGGTGAAAGCCCTTCTCGATGAAGAGCGCCGCCGCGGTTTCCACGATATGCGCGCGTCTCTCAGCGAGTTTTTCCGAACGGACGGAGTGTTTCAGGTCTTTTTCCGGCATCAATCTCTTTCAGGTTCCGCAACTCGATTGAAGGCCCTCTTTCACGAATACCAACCGACGATTGGCATTGGCGGGGAAGAGAGACCCGTTTCACGAATGGTCATTTCAGGTTCGCCCTGCTCTTGCAATTCAAAAACACTTCCCCAAGTAGAGAGCGAACACTCGTTCACTCAAGTTTAACATGGGTTCGAAGGCCGCGACAGCAAAGCCTTCCATGAGCCCGACCAGTGACGCTTGTGTCGGCGGGCTGCAAGACGTCTCAAGGCGAGGCAGCCTGGAGATCCGCGCTTTCCTGTGCCTTTGGTCAATTTTGTCCGGGAGCTTTCATGAAGATCAGCCTCTTTTTTGCAACGGTGTCCGGCTACATGGCCGCCTTCGGCATGATCGACCGGCCGCAAACACCTCAGCAGCGGGACTATATCGTCGAAGCCGTCAGTCTGCCCGGAGGGGCTGACGGTGTCCTGCTGGACGCCGAACTGACACTTCCAAAAGGCGATGACAAGGTCCCCGCGATCGTTCTGATTACCGGCTCAGGGCCCCAGAACAAGGATGAGGAGCTCGTTGGGCATAAACCTTTCCTGGTTCTCTCCGATCACCTCACGCGCGCGGGATATGGCGTCCTCAGATATGACGACCGCGGCCATGGCAAAAGCACCGGCGACTACGCGGCGGCGACCGCGTCCGATTTTGCCGCCGATGCCGCTGCCGCGCTGGCTTTTCTGCAGTCCCACCCACGGGTGAATGCGGACCGGACGGGGTATCTCGGCCACTCGGAAGGTGGCTACATCGCGCCCTTGGCCCAAATGCACACACCGGCCAGTTTTCAGGTGTTTCTAGCCGGCCCTGCCCTGCCGCTGCTGCCGGATGTCATGACCACCCAGGTCGCCGATATCGCCCGGTCGGAAGGTCTGGACGAAGAGACCATTTTGAAAGAGGTCAATCTCATCAGGGATCTGACGGAAGCGATACGGGCTGCAAAGACACCTGCGGAGCTTCACGCGACTCTGCCGCCGCTACTGAAGGAAGCGGGGGCGAACAAGGCCACAACAAAAGAGAACCTCGCCGCCTGGGCGACCCCATGGGCCATCGAATATGCCGACTACGACCCCCGGCCGTCTTTGAAGTCACTTGATGTGCCGGTTCTGGCCCTGTTTGGAGAACACGATCTCCAGGTGTCGGCATCTCAAAATGCACCGGTTATGCAGGCACTGCTGCAGCATCCAAGTTCGGAAACCCTCATCCTGCCTGGCTTGAACCATCTGTTTCAACCGACAACGACCGGACGCATTTCGGAGTATCTTCAGATCAAAACCACCATCGATCCCTCAGCACTGGAGGCCCTGACCTCCTGGCTTGACGAGGTGACGAATTCCCCTTGAAAAGCGGGACCTTAAAAAACTTGAACCGTACCGACAGGCAACGCATGTCAGATACGGTTCAAATTCCTGCAACAGAGGCTCGCGGCAAGGATGGTCATCTCAATGCAGCGGCCATGTCCGGTGCGAGAGGGTCAGCTACCAAGGCGCTGATACCCGTCTTGCTCCATGGATCTGTAGAAATCCTTGAGGGTCTTTCCCGGCTCGGCCTCGAACCTGTCGCCAAGGTCACGAAGTTCCGAGATCCGGTCCAGCCGGAACATGCGGAAGTCCTGACGCAGCTCGCACCAGGCCACCAGCGTCCAGACCTTGCCCCAGAACCAGAGCCCGAGAGGCCGGATGGAGCGGTGGCTCGGTTCACCCTTGCCGTCGCAATAGGCAATGGAGAGCCGTTTGCGTGCGTCCGAAGCTGTTTCGAGGAAATCGATATGCGCCCGCACCTGCGGTGTCATTTCGGGCGCAAAGGCATGGATTTCGACCTCGTTCTGCCGCACCCGCATCTTGTCGGGCAGAACCGCATCGATCTTGATCATGGCCTCTTCGGCCGCCCTGGCCATGGCCGCACCTCCCCAGGCGCGGATAAGCCTCGCGCCTGCCAGAAGGGCAACAATTTCATCGCGGGTAAACATGAGCGGGGGCAGCTCATAACCATCGCGCATGATATAGCCGACACCGGCGGCACCTTCGATCGGAACCCCTGACGCCTGAAGGTCGGCGACGTCGCGGTAGATGGTGCGTTCGGATACTTCCAGCCATTCGGACAACTGACGTGCCCTGACGAGCCGGCCGCCGCGCAGGTACTGCACGATCTGGAACAAGCGGTCGGCGCGCCTCATGCTGCCAGCTCCTTCAGGAGCTGGCGAGCTGCCCGGTCCCCGTCAGGCCGCGAACAGGCCGATCGAGTTGCCGTCCGGATCGATGCCGTAGGCAAATCGGCCCGCCGGAATGGCGACCGGATCGGAAATGACTTCGCCGCCTGCATTGGCAAATCGTTCCATGGTTGCTTCGAGGCTGTCCGGGCAGGCCAGATGGATGGTCGGCCCGGTTCCCTTTTCTGCCGGCTTTCCAGGGTAAAGATGACCGGCAACTCCACCCTGCTCTTTCGCAGGGAAGATTGCAAATTCGTTTGGTCCCATGTCAGTGACACGTCTAAGCTCCGTTTTGAAAACGTCATTATAAAAGCTGACCGCCCTGTCCAGATCCGAGACCGGAATCTCCATCCAGACGTTGAAGTGATCGGGTGTGAAAGTCATGGAAAGTCTCCCTTCGTGCTGTGATGAGGATCACCTTATCACCCCCCTGCTGACAGCCTTCTGTCAGGAGAAAGACACCTTTTCACTTTCCCCAAGGTCAAGTAATCACAAATAAAGACGGGTCTGATTTCTTTAGGAAAGATCTAGGATCAGGACCTTGTCCTCCCCTTGTCGTCCCTGCCAGATCAGAAACAGGCCGGAAGGAACCAGGGTCTGGCGTTCACAGGAGGCGAGCTTTTCATCGAGATTGCGCAGCGCATCACCGGAAAGTCGGCTTCTTACGACGAAAACCTGCAATTCGACCGAGCCGGGATACAATTTCCGGAGGTTAAGCATCGTTAATGCTACCAATTGACCTGATCTTAATCAGATAGGCGTTAGCTGGTTTTCCGAAAAGCTGGCAGATACATGACACGCCTTGGAAGAACGTTCATAAACCGACCGAAATTGACAGGCGTGCTCGCAGGCCTGGCGACGGTTGCCGTGATGATGGTTATGGCCTGGACGGGTCTGGCATTTGATGCGCAACGGGAGCTGCGCCAGCAGACCGCGGCGCTACTGGACGTCTGGCTCGCCAATATCGACCGCGGCAACCAGCTCTACGCCCATCTGGAAAAGCTGTCCGACGCAGATTGCGGCCCCGCTCATCTGAAGAAGCTCAACACGCTTGTCTTCAAGGACAATCATATCACCAATATCTGGTTTTTCCCCGACGGCGGCACCCGGGTAGCGTGCTCGTCAAGCTTCGGCCGGTTTGACCCGCCTCACGACTTTGGTGCGCCGGAAAAGGCGGTTCTGTTCAAGGACGGACGTGAAACCTGGTACCGCGTTCCTTTCAGCCATGCGGACGGTGTCGACAGGGTCACCCTGATCAAGAAGGGGCGCTACGGCGTGTCCTTTTTCCAGACCGGAAACCTGGCGACCGCCGAAGACGACCTCTTTTACGTCTCCGAGAAGGCCGATCCATATTCCGTGCGCTATCTTGCCAATGGCAATCCCGGGCTGCTGACCCATTATGGCAACAGTTTCGGGCCGGCATTCGGCCATGTCTACGCCCAGGCCTGCGGCCCCGGAGACATCAGGCTTTGCTACCTTACGATGGTTCCCGCCAGCCGGGTCTTGAAGGAAAATGGCCTGCTGCTCGCGATCTTCGCGATCTTCAGTTTCGTCACCGGATATCTCGTTTGCCAAAGAGTGAGCCGCACGATCCGCCTGCACAACAGTCCGACCGGCCGCATTCGGCGCGCGATTCGAAATGGCGGCAAGGGTTTCGAGCCGCATTTCCAGCCGATCGTGACACTCGCAACGATGAAATGTGACGGCTGCGAAGTCCTGGCCCGTTTCGAGGATGCGCAGGGCAAGCTTTTCCCGGACGAATTCATCTCCATAATCCAGGATCAGAACCTGACCTGGGAGTTCACCGAGATCATCATTCAAAAGGCGCTGGAGAACCTTATCCCCCTGCTTGCCGGGAGACCGGGATTCAAGGTCGGTGTCAATTTCTTCCAGGCGGACCTGGATGACGAGCAGATCCAGACCGTGATTCAGTCGCCGGTCTTCCAGACCGCAACCGATGCGCAGATTTCCCTGAACTGCGAAATTCTCGAGACCGGAATCGGAACCGGCACCAGCATTGCCAAATCGCTGGAATATCTGCGCAGCATCGGCTGCCTGATCTCGATTGACGATTTCGGCACCGGGTATTCCAATCTGGCCCAGATCAAGGCGCTGAACCCGGATCTCGTCAAGATCGACAAGATGTTCGTGGATGACCTTGGGTCGACCCTGGAAAGCACGCGCGGCGCCATAATCCATGCGATTCTGGACATCGCGGACGCCCATGGCATGCGGGTCTGCGCGGAAGGCGTTGAAACTTTTGAACAGTTGACCTCATTGCGGAACCGTAAGGTGGACTACGCGCAAGGCTATTATTTCGCCAAGCCGATGCCGATCCGGGATTTCTCGCTTTATCTGCTCGAGCAGAGTCTCAAGGAAAAAATGCCCGCCGAAGGCAGGCTGCCAAAGCTGTCCCCCGTACAGAACACGTGAGATTGCCGCCGCTGGCTGTTCACGCATGCCCCCCTCTGGAATTCACACGAGGGAATACGTCTCCGATTGATCTGTCTCAAGGTGCTTCAAAGCCGTTGGCGGCACTTTGAGGGTCTCAAAAGGAGGCAAGAATGAGCCACGTGCCACACGAACTTCATGAAGAATTCCCGGAAGCCGCAGAAGCTCTGCATCATCTGAAAGTAAATGATGCCCACTTCGCCCGGCTCGCAGATGAGTACCACACGATCAACCGCGAGGTGCACCGGATCGAGACGGATGTCGCGCCGGCATCGGACGAGGTCCTGGAGGACCTGAAAAAGAAGCGACTGCACTTGAAAGATCAGATTGCTGCCCTTCTGGCGGCTGCGGCTAACACCGCGTCCTGAGCCCCTCCTTTTCAGGCCGGTGTTAGAGCCCGCGCCGTCCCCGTCCGACGGCGCGGGCCACCACCTTCACCCCTCCACGACAAAGCCCCTGCCGTCCGAGATGCGCGGTGGAGTCTGATCTGCGGCAGGCGGAAACCTGCTCCGGGCGAAGCCTACAACAACTCGGCCGGCCAAAAAAGAAGGCGCCGAAGCTTTCACGAAAGCCCGGCGCCAGTCTGGGGAGGAACGACCCTCATCGTTCATGAAGAGATGTGGGAACGCCCGTCAATACTTACAAGGCAAGTGTGCGTGAAGCTTGCGTGAGCAAACGCCGCTCGCTGCATGTCTGCCTTGACGCGAATACCGCTCGACTGCTTAGCTCCGCATGCCCATCTTTCCGGAGCCAGTCATGGCATTTGCACGTTCACTTCTGATTCTGCTTCTGTTTCTGCCGTCCTCTGTCCTTGCTGCCGACCATTGTGTGACCGTTCAGTCGAAAAAGGGCTGGCAAACCCTCAACCTGCCCGGCGGCAAGATACGGAAAGTCAGTTTTTCCGGTAATTGGAGCGTGATTACCGGTCTCTACAAACCCGTCGGTCCACGCGGATATTCAGGTCAGGACGCCAAGAAGCTCGGACCTCTCTACGGCTACAAGTTCGATCAGTCCTATGCGTTCGGCGAGATGCTGGTGCGAGACCAGGCAGGCAGGATCGTGCCGTTTGCCGAATTTGCCGCCCTTGCGGTCAATTCAGCCGATCCCGCAGGTGTTTATGCCTTCCGCATCAATGATCAGGATGTGGCACTCTGGGACAATGCCGGCGCCATCAGGGTCTGCGTGTCCATGCGTTGACTGGTCAGCACCCCTCCCTTCCCTCTTCCCATCAGCTTATCGGATCCTCGCCCCATGGCTCTCAAAACTGCCCTCATCACCGGAGCGGCCCGCGGTATCGGGCTGGCAACCAGCAAATTGCTGCTCGGCAAGGGCTGGCAGGTCGCCATGCTGGATCGCGATCGTGACGAACTGACAAAGGCATCTGACGGGTTGGAAGGCGCCATGCCCTTTTTCTGCGATGTTTCAATCGCGTCGGACGTCGACAAGACGGTTCCGGCCATTCTAGAAGCTTTCGGCGGTCTTGACGCGGTGGTGAACAATGCAGGCGTTGCGGAATTCGGCCCGATCGACAAAACGGATTTTGCCATGTGGCGACGGGTCATGGAGACCAACCTGGATGGCGTCTTTCTCGTCTCCCAGGCCGTCACGCCGGCGCTGAAAGCAACTCGGGGCTCCATTGTCAACATCGCTTCCATATCAGGCCTGCGCGCATCAACACTTCGGGTCGCCTATGGAACCTCCAAGGCCGCCGTCATCCAGCTGACCAAACAGCAGGCGGCCGAACTTGGCGAATTCGGCATCCGGGCAAATTGCGTCTGCCCCGGCCCTGTGCGCACCAAACTCGCCATGGCGGTTCACAGCCAGGACATCATCGACGCCTATCACGACGCCATCCCGCTGAACCGGTATGGCAGCGAGATGGAAATCGCCGAGCTCATTGCGTTTCTGTGTTCAGATCAGGCCAGTTATGTCACAGGCCAGATCATCGCGGCCGATGGCGGCTTTGAAAGCACCGGGGTCGGCTTGCCGGCCTTGCGGTCTTAGCGGCAAGACTACTTTCGGAACGCTCCCTCCGGCCGGTATCGGTCCATGACCGTATCCAGAAGGTCGTTTGTGATATCCGGGTTGGCAGCCTGCAGGCACGGCAGAAGGATGGCCTTGTTGGCCCGCTGCTGCGCGCCGGCCGGATATTTCCCCGGCTCCGGATTGACCGGCTTGAAGCAATCGATGAAGACGGTTTCCTCAACGCCCAGATCCGCGGCGATCTTGTCCGTCGGCCGGTTCGGATCATTGTCGGCCAGCGCCGGTGCAGCAAACAGCACAAGTGCAAAAACCAGTAGGTGCCGCATTAACGGTCTCCTTTCGTGAAACAGGGGTTTCATCACGGTAGGCCGACCAGCAGCAGGTGGTGTGACAATCGTCACAAAAACTCTGAATTCGGTATATCTTTCAAGCGCACTCCTTAGCGGTCGCTCTGCAGATGAGCCACCACCTGGCGCTGATGCGGTCTGGTTCGATGTTCGAACAGATAGATCCCCTGCCAGGTCCCCAGCACCGTCCGACCGTTGCTCACAGGGATGGAGAGCGAAACGGGCATCATGGCGGCCTTGATATGGGCGGGCATGTCATCCGGGCCTTCCAGCGTGTGCGTGAGATAGGACATGGACGGATCATCCGCGGGCGGCACCAGACGCTTGAAAAAGGCGTTCAGGTCCTGTTGCACATCCGGATCCGCATTCTCCTGGATCAACAGCGAACAGGAGGTATGACGGACAAAGAGCGTCAGCAGCCCGTCTGCCGCATCGTTTTCTGCCAACCACCCGGCAACGGAGCCCGTGAACTCATAGAGGCCCTGGCCGGATGTGCGCAGGGAAAACGTTGTCTGCATGCGGGAGAACTCTTTTCGGGGGCGGAACTCTGCGGAGCGTGCAGCGTGCCCAATGGCACCCGTCCGGTCAAACTGCTTTTCTGATGTCCGGTTCCACAGGCTGGTTTTGGTGGAACCGGTTACCGGTACTTGGCGTGAATGGCTTCATAGGTGCCATCGCGCCGCATCTCGGCGAGAGCGTCATTGAAAGCCTCAACCAGTTTTTCGACACCCGGATAGGATTTTGAAAAACAGAAATGAAAGCTCTCCTGATCAAGCGGAATGAAGTCGAACTCCTCGGACAGACCGTTCTTCTTGATCAGGTATTCGGTGGTTTCACGGCCGCCATAGAGATAATCGAAACGCCGCGCCAGCAACATGTTCAATCCGTTCAACGTGTTGGGCACTTCGACCGGTTTCGCACCGATGTCCCGCAGGTCACGTAAACTCTCGTATCCCGCCATGGACGCAACCGGTTGGCCGATGACATCGGAGACTTCGCGAATGTCCGGACCGGCGTGCCCCCTGCGCTTGAAGAAGGCATCGGTATAGGTGCTGATCGGGTCGGAAAACAGGATGAAACGCTCGCGCTCCGCATTCCTGGCACAGGTCAGAATGCCCGCAGTGGTGCCGGTTTCAGCTTCATTCAATGCCCGTTTC
The DNA here is from genome assembly GCF_002237595.1 of Labrenzia sp. VG12. NCBI lineage: Bacteria > Pseudomonadati > Pseudomonadota > Alphaproteobacteria > Hyphomicrobiales > Stappiaceae > Labrenzia > Labrenzia sp. VG12. The sequence goes on along the minus strand of NZ_CP022529.1, from coordinate 186,101 downwards.
CAGGGCAGAAAACGGATGGTCGGCACGTAGCCCATGCGCGTAAACGCCTCGACGGCGACCTCATAGTCGAAGCCGCGCAGACCGTTTTCTGCCTGTTGCATCTCATAAGGAGGATAGTTCTCCGTCACGATGTCGATCGGCACCTGCGCGGCACCGGGAGCAATACCCGAACTCATGCCCCACATTCCGATCGCGATCGCAAGTGCTGTTACAGCCTTCATAACCCGCCGTCTAATGGTCAACCCGCCAGCCAGTTAAGGCAAGGTCATGTTAAAAAACCACTCGCCAAGGGTAGAAACCGACAGAGTGCCACAGAAAACACGCCCTATGCGCGCAAGAGACGCGTTGTTCGGCCGAACACCTGTTCAATGGGTTTCACGCACAGAATAGCCAGCGGCTCAAGGTTCGCGCTGTTTCCCTTGAAATCAGGACTTCGGTTGCAATCGCTTCGGTCCGGAACCACCTTTAGGCAATCATTTCCGGACACATCCTTTCCATGACACACACTTCTCCAAAGATCCTGATTGCATCGCTCGGCACACGTGGCGACGTTCAACCTTATGTGGCTCTCGCAAAGGAGCTTGTTGCGCGCGGGGCCGACGTCGTGGTGACCACGGGCGAAGGCTTTGACGACATGATTGCGGCCGCGGGCGCGACATCACGCCCAGTGCCGATCAATTACCAGACCCTCCTCCAGGACAAGGACGTGCAAGCCGCACTTTTCACGTTCAAAGGCAAGATCAGGGCCGCGCGGCAGAATCTCGACCTGCAGAAGCACGTTGCCTGGCGCCTGTGGGAGATCGGGCTTGAGGAACAGCCGGATCTGATCCTGTTCAATCTCAAAGCCACGCTGATGACGCTGGTCGGCCGGCGGCTGAAAGTTCCGGCTCTTCCTACCGCATTGCAACCGGTCACGGCCCCAACAGGCGACTTTCCCCTGCCGTTGTTCGGCCTGCCGGATCTCGGACGCACGCTCAACCGGCTGACTTTCGGTGCCGGACGGTTCCTGATGAAGGCGGGACTTGCTCCCCTGATCAAGCCCGTCAAGGCGGCTGCGGAGGAGGAATATGCCAATCCGGCCCCCCTGATAGACGGCCACATGCCTGATGGCAGCACACCGCTTTCCCTGCAGGGATTTTCCCGCGCCCTTGTTCCGGTTCCTGAGGACTGGCCGCCAGAAGCCTGGACCTGCGGTTACTGGTTCACCGAGCCGGATGAGACCTATCAGCCACCGAAACCACTGGCCCGGTTTCTGGCGGACGGTCCCTCTCCGCTCTATCTCGGCTTCGGGTCCATGCCCAGCAAGGACCCTGAACGGCTGACGGATAACATCCTGGCGTCACTCAGGCTGACCGGGCAGCGGGCCATCCTTGCCAGCGGCTGGGGCGGGCTGACAGCGGGGGAGCTGCCAGACGGCATATCCGAGCGCGTGTTTCTACTTGAAAAGGCGCCGCACAGCTGGCTGTTTCCAAAATGTAGTGCGGTCGTTCATCACGGCGGCGCCGGCACCACACATGAAGCCGCCCGCTGGGGCAAGCCGTCCCTCATCTGTCCGGTCTTCGGTGATCAGCCCTTCTGGGGCCAGCAGATCCACAAGATTGGCGCCGGCCCTGCCCCGATCCGGCAGAAGAAGATAACACCGGACCTGCTCGCAGCAGCCCTCAAATCCCTGGAACAGTCCGACTACCGGGCAGGCGCCGAACGAGCGGCCTCCATCATGACCTCCGAACCTGGAGCGTCAGGAACAGCTGACCGATTGATGTCCCTGGTTTCAAGACAGACGATTGGCTGAAAAGTCTCCATTTCAGTCGAGCTCAAACGCGTCCCTGATCGCCGGGGTCAGAAACTGCATCAGGGCGCGCACGCGTTCCACCTTCCGAAGGTCAGGATGCGTCAGGAGCCAGACCTGATTGGCGGGGACATCGCCCAGCACAAGAACGCGTTGCAAGGATTGCGACGCAACATCGGCGGGCAAAAGCGCCAGTCCCAGTCCCTGCGATGCAAATGCTGCCATGGTCATAAGGTCATCGCAGCGACAAACCACCCCGGTTCGGTACTCCCGATCAATCATGGCAAAGCCGTCGCGCCTTGCCAGAGACCCCGTTGCACCGATCAGGTCGTGCTGACCGAGATCGGCCAGGTGCAGGGGGCGCCCGTTGCGTTCCAGGTAGTCTGCGCTGGCATAAAACCCCCATGGTATATCGGCCAGTTTCCGGCCGATCAGATGATCTGGCGGTGAATTGGTGACGCGCAGGGCGATCTCCGCCGCCCGCTGGCTCATGTTGAGTTCCTCGTTGGAGGTCAACAATTCCACCGAGATGTCTGGATAGTCCTTTCGGAACCCTTCCAGGAGACCGGGCAGGTAGCGGCAGGAAAAGCTTGCAGGCGCAGTCAGGCGGATACGGCCTTTCAACTGGCTGTCCACCCCCGACCCGCTGCGTTCGATGTCCTCAAAGGCCGCTGCGACGGTTTGTGCGTGCCCGAGGATCTCCGCCCCGCCTCCGTCAGGCTGTAGCGTCCTTGCACCTTGTCGAACAAGCGCGCGCCAAGGTCGGCTTCAAGGGCCTTCATGTGACGAAAGGCGGTTGCGTGACTGATACCCAGCCGTTCGGCGGCCCGGGCCAGGCTGCCGGTTTCCGAAACGGCGTGGAAGGTGCGCAGATAATTCCAATCCATGGATTTTCACTTATGCAAATTACCGCGCCAGTTTTGACTATTCTTTTCAATCCTGCAAGTCGCTAGATCCCTGTTGCCGGCACCACACTGCAACCAGCCAGGAACTGAACATGATCGGATACACCTCACTTGGAACCAACGACCTCAAGGCGTCCGCCGCATTTTACGACGCGCTTCTGAAAGGACTGAACGCCCGCAGAATCATGGAATTTGACGACTTCATCGTCTGGGGCACCGATGATCAGTCGCCCGCCTTTTCCGTGCATCTTCCCTTTGACGGGTTGCCGGCAACGGTCGGCAATGGCGTCATGGTCGCCCTGTCGGCCCGCGACAGGGCCCAGGTGGACTCAGTTTACCAGAAGGCGATGTCCCTCGGCGCAACAGACGAGGGCAAGCCGGGACAGCGGGCGGAGAACGGCTTTTACGCCGCCTATTTCCGCGATCCGGACGGCAACAAGCTAAATGTGCATCACATGGGCTGACCCCTCAGGGCGCTCGGCAGGGTGATCGGTGATACCGATCACCCTTTTCTTTTCGGCGCAGGCCTGACACAAATTGGTATCAGCCAGTGATGGAGGCCCGGCCCTTGTTTCCTGCCCGCTATACCGTTTTTGTGCTTTGCCTTGCACTTACCTTCCTGTTTTTCGTGTTGATGTTCGCCGTGAACATCCATTTTTTCTGGCCGTTTCTGGTCTTTGCCGTGTTGTCGGTCATCGGCTATATCGATACGCACCAGACGCGTCACGCGGTTCTGCGCAATTACCCGGTTGCCGGACATTTCCGCTTCCTGTTTGAGGCGATCCGGCCGGAATTGCGCCAGTATTTCTTCGAGAGCAACCAGGATGGGCGCCCGTTTTCCCGCGAGCGCCGCTCGATGGTCTACGACCGCGCGAAGAACATCGAGGACGTGCTGCCCTTCGGCACCGAGCTCGACGTTTACGACGGCTCCTATGGCTGGGTGAACCACTCCATCTGCCCGAGGCCGCATACCGATGGCGACATGCGCGTGACGATCGGCGGGCCGGATTGCAAGCTGCCCTATTCGGCATCGCTCTACAACATCTCCGCCATGAGTTTCGGCTCCCTGTCCGGAAACGCGATTTTGGCACTCAACAAGGGCGCAAAGGTGGGCGGCTTCTATCACGACACGGGAGAAGGCAGCGTCTCGCGCTATCACAGGGAAGGCGGCGGCGATCTCGTCTGGGAACTGGGCAGCGGCTATTTCGGCTGCCGGGCCGAGGACGGCACATTCGACGCGGAGAAGTTTCAGAAACAGGCAGCAGATCCCCAGATCAAGATGATCGAAATCAAGATGAGCCAGGGCGCCAAACCCGGCCATGGTGGTGTGCTGCCAGGACCGAAAGTGACGGAGGAAATCGCCGAGGCCCGCGGCATCCCGATCGGCAAGGACTGCATCTCTCCGTCGTCTCACTCCGCCTTTTCCACCCCACTGGAACTGCTCGACTTCATTGCCGAACTGCGCAGGCTTTCCGGCGGCAAGCCGGTCGGTTTCAAGCTCTGCATCGGCCACCGCTGGGAGTTCATGGCCATCGTCAAGGCCATGCTGAAGACAGGCATCAAGCCGGATTTCATCGTCGTCGACGGCGCGGAGGGCGGCACCGGGGCAGCCCCGGTCGAGTTCGCAAATCGCCTCGGAACGCCGCTGCGCCAGGGCCTGACCTTCGTGCACAATTGCCTGGTCGGCACGGGCCTGCGTGACGACATCCGGATCGGTGCCAGCGGCAAGCTGATCAGCGCCTTTGATATTGCCGGCGTCATGGCGCTCGGCGCCGACTGGGTCAATTCCGCCCGCGGCTTCATGTTCGCCGTCGGCTGTATCCAGTCGCAGAGCTGCCACACCAACAAGTGCCCGACCGGCGTTGCAACCCAGGACCCGCTGCGCCAGAAGGCACTGGATGTTCCGGACAAGTCCCAGCGTGTCGCCAACTTCCACCGCAACACTATCAAGGCGCTGAAAGACTTCACGGCCGCAGCCGGCTTCGAACATCCGAAAGATTTCAAGCCGGAACACTTTTATCTGCGCGAGGGCTTGCGAGAGATCCTGCCGGCCAGCGCAGCCCTGCCCTGGCTCAAGAAAAACGCCCTCCTGAGCGATGACCATGACATACCGGGCTATTCCACCTATTGGGCGATGGCGGAAGCGGAAAGCTTCCAGGCGTCCAAATCCGTCGAAGCGGCCAGGGCCTTACAGCATCACAAGGGGCATCACTAGGGGCATCACTGGGCCCCGCTTTGCCCGGTATGGCAGTTGAGGCAGCTCAACTGCCGATGGCGACGTCCTCAAACACGATCGTCTGCCCGTCGATGTTGAACTGCATCGACTTGTAACCGGCATTCGTCGGCAGTGGATCGAAGAGATGGAAGCGCACCACCTGCGGCCTTCCTTTCTTGAGGTAAGCTCTCGTGTGGTAGTGATGTACCTCGTCGCTCGCCAGGAGCGAAAAAGAGGTAAATCTCCTGACTGTGTTGCGTTGGGACCGCACGAAGGTCTTGTCTTTCGAAATGACCACCTGCCGCGCGGAAGGGCCCAGATTGGTCAGCCTCAGGTCACAAAACACCTTCTTCTTTCGAGCCGTGCAATGCTGTAGATCCACAGTGATGGCACCGGTTGTCATTTTGTGACGGACGGGCCCGGCTGCGCTTCGTTTAGCCGAGGCAGATGTCTGCACGGTTTGCCGATCTGCCGTCTCGGGTTCGCCGATTTTCAGATCCTTAAAAGCGAACGTTCTGCCGTCGATGTTGAATTGAACGGTCTTGAAGACGGCAACGTCGGCGGAAACGCCATAGAACTGAAATTGAACCGGCAGAGGCATGTTGCTGCTGAAAAAAGCCGTTGATCTGAAACGTTTCCTGTCACCAAGCACACCGATCTGAAATGAAGAAACACGATAGGTCGCCTGGTCATGGCCGGAAGCGAAACTATCCTTGTTGTGGATCACGATTTTCCGATTGTCATCACTCTGTGTCGAGACGACGAGATCGCAGAAAACGATCTGCTTGTCCCTCCAGCATTTTTCAATGTCTACCTCGGTGTGGCTCGCCTTCCGGGCCTGAGCACCTTGCATCTGTGTCGCCTTGCGGTCCGACCCGCCTTCGTCTTTTGGGGTTGAGCCGATCACCTTTCCATCCGGCCGGACACGGAGCGTGTCCACCTTTTTGGGCGTCACACCGGACAAATTGGAAAAAGGGGCCTTTTGCGTGGCCTTTGCGGCTTCGGGCTCCTCATCAGACCGTTGCTGAGGATCAGGCGGAGACCATTTTTCGGTATGAGCCGGCGCCGGTGGGATCGAACGTTCCAGGCGGCTTTCAAGTGCGGAGATCCGCTCGGTAAGCACAGCGTTTTGTTCGCCGAGATCACTCACTCTCAGATAGAAGAAATAGAACAGAAGACCGAACAGGACAAAGACCAGAAGGACAAGGAGGACCGCGATTTCCGTCAATCCCTTGTCCTTTGTTCCCCCGCCACTCCAATTGTTGTCATAGCTCATTCTTGATTTCACTGTTCTGCCAGGAATGTGTCATGAAATATCGGTGCCGAGGCTGTTCATCGGCAAGACCGGCCCGGCGCAAGCCGGGCCGGAACGTTACGTGTTCCCCACCCGTCAATCCGCAGCGAAGTTCTCGCCGGGATCTGCGTTGGGCGCTTTGACCGGAACAGCCGCTCTGGGAGTAGGAGCAACAACTTCCTCCGCGGCCGGAGCTTCCTCGTCCGATACGGAGGGCGCGTTTCCAAGCCCGGCCGTCAGACCCGACAGGCCCGAGCCGTCCAGACCGACTTCCTTCATCATCGCGTCCAGGAGCGGAGCCTGGGAGCGGTATTTCAGGGCCGAAGAGACCATCTGGTCGGCGAGATTGCCGCCGGATCCGTTGGTCGGTGCGCCGTTGGAAGCGCCAGCCGCACCACCGGTCATGCCATCGACCTGGATGATCTTGATGCCGTCGATCTGCTCCATCGGCTTGACGCTTTCGGCAATGATCTCAGGCAGCTGCTCCAGAAGCTTGATACGCACCTGCATGGCGATCTGATCCGCGGACAGCAGATTGGCTGCCTCGTTGATCGCACGCTGACCGGCCGCTTCCACTTCGTAGACAGCCTGCTGAGCCGCCGCCCGCAGCTTGTCGGCTTCAGAAGCACCTTCCGCCTCGATACGCAGCTTGGAGGCCTCGGCCTCGGCTGCAGTGCGAACCGCTTCGGCCTGATCGACGGCAGCCTGTTTCTGGGCTTCCGCACCGACCGTAATCGCGACAGCTTCCATTTCCGCTGCCTTGCGCGCCTCGATCAGCTCGATCTGCTTGTCACGCTCGGCGACTTCCGTGTCACGGGCCGTGACGACCTGCTCGGCAGCACGGGCGGCAATGGCGCGGGCTTCATCCGCTTCCGCCTCGGCCTCGGACTTTTCGCGGGATTTGGCAGCAACAGCGATGTCACGGTCCTGCTCGGCCAGCTCGATCAGCTTCAGCTTCTCGACATTGGCCGCCTCGACGCTGCGCTCCTTGGCGATCTCGCGCTCCCGCACCTGCTGGTCCATGGCGATCTGACGCTCGGTAACGGCCTGGTCGGACTCAATGCCCGCATGACGCACTTTCTGGTGGGCCATGATCTTGGCTTCTTCCGCCTCACGCTCGCGCTCAGCCTGCTGCTTTGCAATGAGCGAGGTCTGTTCGGCCCGGCGAATTTCCACCTCGCGCTGCTGTTCCAGCTTGGCGAATTCTTCGTCCCGGCTGATCTGCAGACTTTCCTGCTGCGCTTCGAGGTTTTTTCGACGGATCAGGACCTCCGTCTCCTGCTCGATGTCGTTGCGCTTCTTGCGACGCTCCTCGATCGCCTGGGTCAATTTGGTCAGACCTTCGGCATCAAAGGCATTTTCCGGATTGAAATACTCGCGGTTGGTCTGATCGAGTCCGGTCAGTGAAACGGATTCCAGTTCCAGACCGTTCTTCAGAATGTCTTCGGAGACGGCCGCCTGCACCTTCTGCACGAAGTTTACACGCTGCTCGTGCAGCTCCTCCATCGCCATTTCAGCGGCCACGGCCCTGAGCGCATCGACGAACTTGCCTTCCACCAGCTCCCGCAGGGCTTCCGGTTTCATGGTGCGCTGACCGAGGGTTTGCGCCGCATTGGCGATCGACTCGATGGTCGGCTGTACGCGGACATAGAACTCGGCCAGGACATCAACGCGCATGCGGTCCTTGGTGATGAGCGCCTGCTCGTTGGAACGGCGGACCTCCAGGCGCAACGTGTTCATGTTGACCGGGATGATGTCATGCAGCACCGGCAAGACCAGCGTGCCGCCATTCATGACAACCCGCTGACCGCCGAAACCGGTCCGCACAAACGAGACTTCCTTGGATGACCGGCGATACAGCCGGGAAATGATCAAACCTATGGCGAGAAGGGCGATAAAGCCCACGCCGACGAGTATGACTATGCCAACAATCTGGTCCATAACCATGCACTCCTTACTGCTTGTTTTTGTAAAGTTCTGGTGTCCGGCACCGGCCGTCAGCCGGCGCCGGACAGAGTTTCATTCGTGTTCCTGATCGCCGTGTAGGTGGCCCCGAGCTGACGCACGACGATGATCTCCGTGCCCTGCTCAAGCACCTCGTCGTCAATATCAGGCTCCACCTGCAGATAGTGGCTTTGACCCGTCGGATCGCGCAGGCGCGCCTGGGCAGGAAGCCCCTTGCGGGCATTGCCCTGGACGATCAGCGCCGGGCGCCCAACGAATGTTGCTCTGGAAACCGCGTCGCTCTCGTCCCTGGGCATGATTTTCGACAGGCCCAGGGCGGTGGTTCTGGTGAAGGGCAATGCGCCCGCAAAGGCGACACCGGACGCCACGAAACCGGGCAACAACCAGCCGGTAGTCGATTGCACCAGGCTTTGCACGATGTAACCGGCAAGGCCGAACCCCGTCAGGAACAGGACGAAGATGATCAGCGCTGGCACACGGCCGAAGCAGAGCCAGCCAAGCACCCGGCCGAACAGGCCTGGACCGGCGACACTGGAATCGGCGCCGGCACCGACCGCTTCCAGGTCCGCGGGAAGCGCCCCGCCGGAGATGTCCGCGTCGAAATCCGGTGCATCCACATCCGGCACGTCCACGTCCGGCAGATCGACTTCCGGCAGCAGGCTGTCGATCAGGCTCGACAGCCCCAGCCCCATCAACGTGCCGACACCTTCCGCCAGCGCGATTGCGATCATCAGTCCGAGCGCAACCGCAAAGGGCGTGTTCTGGTCCGCTAAGATGAAATCAATCATGCTCAGCCATCTCTCGCTGCGGCCTTCAGGGCAGCGAGGCGTTCGGACACGCGGTTCTGCCGTGCCAGCTCATCGAGTTCCGCCAGTTTGCCGGCACTGGCCATGTCTGCAGCCTGGCCGCTCGGCAGCCCGGTCGCGTTTTTCATGACCCGGTCAAAGGTTTCCTCCGCCTTGCGGGTCTTGCGTTCGACGCTGTTTTTCGGCGCCGCAGAACCGGTGCTGGCGGCATCGGCGACCGTTTGCTGCTGGGACCGGCGATAGTTGTCCAGCTCCGCCTCCATTTCCCGCTTGCGGGCCTGGAGTGCATCGATATAGCCCTCCAGCTCCTTTTCTTCCCGGCTGGCTTCCGACACGGCCGTTTCCAGAACCGGAATCTGGCTTTCCAGATCCAGCTGTCGGGCAATCGCCGCTTCAGCCAGTTCGTCCCGGCCTTCCTTGACTGCGAGCCCCACCTGCCCTTGCAACTCCTCGTGACGGGTGGTGGTGTCACCCAGCCTGGTATTGGCCAGATGCTTGTTGGCCAGCACAGCGGCAAGCTCGTCACTCACCTGGTCGATGGCCCGGTCAACCTCCCGGATCGCTTCGGCCATGACGGTTTCGGGAGACGCATTTTCAATGGAATCCACAAGTTGATTGACACCGCCAGAAACAAGACGGGTTACTCGTGTAACAAGACCTTCAGACATGATTTTCTCCCTTTCCGTTAAGCGTTACATGTTCAAATTCCGCCTGGCCCGGGCATCCCTGTCGAGACATCCGCACCCGGCTCCATAAAAGGGACCTGAGCAATCCACAGGCTGAGGCAGCGGCTCCTCCTGCAGGCGGCGGACACTGAAATTTCCGCCTTCACTCAGGTCCCGGACTGGCGCCTTTGGTCCAAGATCCGGGCGATTTCCAGGATAGGCTTCAGCCTTCTGTCCATCAGTTCCGGGTCGTAGGTCCGGCTTGGAGACGTCAGTCCAAGATCAAAAATTTCCTCAATCAGCGAGAACAGTTCCGCAGACAGATCCGCTTCAAACCGCCTCAATTCGTTTTCATCGCCGGTCGGTCCGGGCGCTGAGGCAACCAGCTCCGCGAACATTTCCGGCAACCGCTCATACAGCTTGATGACAAGGTCTGACCTGATCCCGGCCTCCCGCTGCAATTGCCGCAGCCCCTTTTCAGCCGGTCGCGCCATCGAACGGAGCAGGTCCTCACAGGACGACACGTCCTGGACACCCTCTTCCCGCTCGCGGGCCGCCTTCAGAATTTCCCGGAGCTTGTCGCTTGGTGTGCGCGCTCCCTGAACCTCGTAGCTTGCCAGGAAGGCGACATCATCGTCGCTGAGCCTGACACTGATCGGAATGCTCTTCGGCATTGGCCCTACCAATTCGTCATCATTTGTATCGATACGTTTACATATGTATTCATTTGTTACGGATTGTCAATGTTTTTCAATCAAGAATTCAGTTAAAGCGCACCTCAACCCAGGGACGCGCTACGTCACTTTCGTCATTTTTTTCGAGATTTCGGTGGGGTTTCAGCCGCGGACCGACCGCGTCGGCCCCTGTCTGCCCCGGCTATTGCCTGATGCCGGGGCTCAGACTTTCTTGCTCAGGTCCAACGCAAATTGCCCCGCTTCGTGAGAGCGGATCAGGGCGTGGCGGACGAGATCGTCGAAGTGACCCGCGAAAAGCTGGACATGCCGGGTGTTGGAAAACGCGAGATAGCGCTGCCCCAGATAAAGCGCCGCCCATTTCTGGCCGAAGACCGTAAACGGAGCTGAAAACCGGTCTGTTGCACCGAACAGATGAAGGCGCAACGACGGGTAAAGTTCGTTCAGCGTATGCCCCATGACGTCCAGCTGCTGGCGGCGTGCGGCCTCCGTCAACCCGGCCCAGAGCCCCTCGCCGCGCGCAAAGCCTTCCAGCGCTTCCTTGGAGAGCGCTATTTCCATGTCGGATTCCGCCCGGTGCAGCAGCGCGCGCTGGTCGCGCGTTCCTGTAATCGCCTGATCCGCCGTGCGCAGTGTTTCGCCGGCATATTCATAGGCCAGAACGGATTCAGTCTTGAGAACGTCCGGCAGGTTGGCCGGTACATGGCGGATCTTGGCGCCAACCGCATCGCGAAACCAGGCAAGCAGATGCTCATCCACCGGGTGGCGCTCTGTCTCCGCAACCTGCACCGCCTGATCGAGAATTTCCGCAGCGGCTCCTCGGTGTGTCGACAGACCAAGAAGCCAGTCCGAGGACACGCTCAACGCCGTTGCAATCGCTGCAAGCGCCTGACCATTGGGCAGGCGCGGCGCATCTTCCGACAGAAGCTGGGAGACCGTGGAGCGGTCCAGATTGGCACCGCGCGCCAGATCGCTGCGATTCATGTCCCGGCTGCGCAAGGCATCGGACAGGCGTTCCCGGAACAGATCGGCACGGTCTCTTTTATCCATGCGGGAGTATTGTCATCTACGTTTCGGAAAATCAACAGCGCGCCCTGGTGCTCACCCGGCACCATCCACGCCTATCTCGCCGGGACTGCAAAGCTCTCAAGATAGCGACTTTGCTTTGGCAGCCCACGCTAGACGCGAGATCATCGATCAGGCCGCTGCACGAGCATTTCCCATCAGAGACAATTGCTGCCGCCGCCGTCAATTCTTCCTCCCTCACGAGCTTAAGGTTGCAAGGCTGGCCCATGCCGAAGCATTGACACGAACCGGGCCCTGCCCGACCCTTTGCGCGGGAGGACGTCATGACGGATCAGAACAAGGGCGACCGGGCAACGGACGGGATGGTCGATTACAACGCCAATTCGACGGCCCAGCAGCAAAACGCACTCCGAAACGCAGGTGTGATTTCCGACCTGGCCGCACGAGTTGCCAAAACTTCCGAAACACTGACATTTGCCGACTTCGGCTGCGGTCCGGGACAAAGCACCATTGAGACCGTTCGGCCAGCACTGGACATCTGGCGGCAACGCGTTCCCGAAAAACCGATGACCGTCTGTCATGCCGACCAGCCGGGAAATGACTGGAATGCCCTGATCGGCCTGATCCAGGGCGACAGCGGCTATGCCAAAAACGCAAGTGCTGCGCTGGTCATGACCTCGGTCGGCTCCTTTTACGAGCGCATGATGCCGGTGGGCAGCGTTTCGCTGGCAACCTGTTTTTTTGCCAGCCACTGGCTCAACGGGCCCGTCCAGCTCACGGCCCCTGACACACTCTGGTTCGCCGATCTGACCGGACCGGCCAGGGACGCCATGTGGACGCGCGCCCGGTCCGACTGGGCCCTGTTCCTGCGTCAGCGCGCCAAAGAGCTGCAGCCGGGCGGTTACCTCTATGTCTCGGCGCTTGGTGCCATTCCCGAACCGGATGAGATCAATGGCACGGCGGCGGCTGGCCGTACGCTCTATCGGACCATGCAGGAAGTGACCGCCGGCATGGTCGATGATGGCCTGCTGGACAGGCAGGTCGCGGAAAGATTCGTGTTCGGGCTCTGGTTCCTGACGGCCCGGGAGGCCCGGGAGTGCATCGAGGCTGATCCGGAACTTTCGCAGCTTTTCGAGATCGACACGGTGGAAGTCATCACGGTCGCTCCCGGCGACATCTTTGCCGGATCTGCGGCGGACCCGGAAGACTATGCCCGTCGTTACACGGGCTATACGCGCGCCTTTGCCGCCTCGACATTGCGCACGCAACTGTTTGCCCCTTCCGCAAGTGAGACCATGAGTGCGGACCGGCTCGAGCAGATGTTTTTCGATCGCTACGAAGCCATTTACCGGGAGCGGACAAGCGCCCTGGCGCTGGAACAATGGCTGCTGGAGGTCATCTTGCGCCGAAAGTAGGCCCCTGCCTTACTCCGCGGCGCTGAGCGCCAGAAAGCCGCCTGACTGGCGCTCCCAGAGCGTTGCGTAAAGCCCGCCCTGTTGCAGCAGTTCCCGGTGACTGCCTTCCTCGATGATCCTGCCCTTGTCCATGACGACAAGACGGTCCATGGCCGCAATGGTCGACAGTCTGTGCGCGACAGCCAGTGTCGTGCGCCCTTCCATCATGCGCGCAAGGTTCTGCTGGATGGCCAGTTCCGCTTCGCTGTCGAGCGCGGATGTGGCTTCGTCCAGGATCAGGATCGGGGCGTCTTTCAGCAGCACCCTTGCAATGGTAATGCGCTGACGCTGGCCACCGGAGAGCTTTACGCCCCGGTCACCGACATGGGCATCCAGGCCTTCGCGATCCTTGCTGTCTTTCTGCGCTTCGATGAAATCCAGGGCTTCGGCAGCCCGGGCAATCTCGCGGATGTCCTCGTCCGAAGCCTCGGGCCTGCCATAGCGGATATTGTCACGGATGGAGCGGTTCAACAGGGAGATGTCCTGGGTGACGACGCCGATGCGGCTGCGCAGCGAGGCCTGGGTCACGCCGCGCACATTCTGGCCGTCAATCGTGATGCTGCCCGACGTCACGTCGCGCAGACGCATCAGAAGGGAAATCACGGTTGACTTGCCGGCGCCCGACAGGCCGACCAGCCCGACCCGCTCCCCGGCCTCGATCTTGAGGCTGAAATCTTTCAGGACCGGCTCGCGGTCACGCTGATAGGCAAAGGCAACCCTGTCAAAACGGATTTCACCTCCCTTGACTTCCAACTCGGCCGCCCCGGCCCGGTCTGTGATTTCCGGCCGGCTGGTCATGATCGGCATCGCGTCCCTGATCGTGCCGAGCGTGCTGGTGATCGACTGGCCAACGCCGATGAAACTGGAGGAAGCCCCTGACAGGGAGCGGGTGACCGTCAGACCGGCCACAAAGTCGCCGAGGGTCACAAAGCCCGACAGCATGCCCCAGAAGCCGATCACGGTGACCGACAGCAACAGCAGTACATTGAGGAAATAGACCGCGCTGTCGGTCAGGATGTAAGAGCGATTTTCGCTGTGGCGCGTGTCGATGGTTTCTCCCAGCACCCTGCGGATCGCACCGGCTTCGGAATCTTCAGCAGCGAACAGTTTGACCATGGCGATGTTGGAATAGACATCGGTCATGGCGCCGGTTGCCCGGGAATTGGCGGCAGCGACCTTTGCAGAACGCTGCATATACGCCGGAATGGCGGCCCAGGCGACCAGGCAATTGGCCAGGATCCAGAAGAAAACCGGAACCGCCAGCGGCCAGGCCAGGGCAAGCAACAGCATGAACGACCCGCCGAACTGGATCGTCAAGAACGGTATCGTGCCGATTGCCAGCATCAGCTGCCGGTGCACGGACATCGTCATCTGGGCGATGCGGGAGGCGACCTGACCGGCGAACGTGTCTTCGAAAAATGCCAGATCCTGGCTTTCCACCGCCTTGTGCGCCTGCCAGCGCATCGCGGCAGGCAGCAGGATGCGCACGGTCTGGGCGCCAAAGGTCTCACGCAGCAGGAAGACCAGCGGATCGACAATCACGAACAGGATGAAAAAGACGCCCATAAGCCAGGCATTTGCTTCCAGAAACGGCCGAACGCCTTCGCTGGTCAGGCCGTCGACAACAAAGGCAATGGCCCAGATCGCGGCCAGCCCCAGGCTGGACGCAAGCATGCCAAGAACAGAGACAATCGCCAGCTGCCAGCGGAACAGCTTGGCGAAGTGCCAGACAAGATGAACCGGCCCCTTGTCCGGCAAGGGGGTGATCGGCAGATCCAGCGGCTTGATCTGCGTCTCGAACGGCCGGAAATAGGCCTCCAACAGCCGTTTCAGAGCCGGCCCAACTGGTGACACGTCTGGTGGTCCTTTTGGAAGCGCCGATCAGGCGCGAGATTCAATCCTGTAAACGCAGCGGCGATCGCCGGAAAGCTGATGCTCTGTCCGTTCAACCTGTATGTCAGGACCCAGAACGTCCTTGAAGAGCTTCAGCTCGGAGCGGCAAAAGCCCTGGCAGGCAGTCGCAGCAGCGCAGATAGAACAATGATTCTCGATGAGAAGGTAACCGTTACCGTCTCTGGTCACCTCGGCCATGTAGCCTTCCTGTGTGCGCAGCCGGGCCAGTGCGTCCAGCTTGCCGGGAAGGTCAGCTACGGCCGCAACGGCCTCCGAGTAGGTTTTCCGGCTTTCAGCCTCCCTGTGGGCGATCAGCTTTTCAAGACCGTCTTCGCCGAAGATCTCGCTCATGCCATTGAGCAGACCCAGTACCAGGTTGGAATGGCTGTCCGGAAACTGCTGGTGGCCGGCGGATGTCAGGGCCCAGACCCGCTTGGGCCGCCCCACGGATCCTTTCACATCTTCAAAATCGACCAGCTCATCCTGATGCAAGCCATCAAGATGCTGGCGAACGGCAACCGTCGTCACCTTCAGCCCGGTCGCAAGATCTGCGGCCGTCTGCGGTCCGGACGACTTCAGCGCATTCAAGAGACGTGTTCTCGTTCGATCTGCCATGCGTTTCTATATAGCGCATTTGGCCGATAAAAAAATAGTCAGCTTTTCTTATTGTGAGCCAATTACCCGGTCCTGCGACAAAACCCTGACGCCCCTACGTAAACTTGTTAGGGTAAACGGGCGCGGTTTGCGAAAATCGGGTCAAGTCAGGATAGACTGGAGTAATTCTGCACCATTTGGTCGTAACTTGAACATTCTTCTGCATTCATTCGTGTATCAATTGCTCCTTGCCAAGGCCGACCCAAGGGCTTTCCAACGATCACCCAAGCTAAAAAATGCGATCACTCCGTAATCCGAAGTTTAATTCAAGAAACTGAAAGTTTTATCTCAAACAAATATTTACGTTCGCACTGATACAAGGATTTGTTGCGGAGGGAAGAATGGAAAAAGTCCGGGCTTTCATAAGATGGATGATGATTGACCCCAGTCGTCCAGACATTGCACAGGCGCAGTACAACGAGCTGAAGACCCAGATTCCGTCCCTTTACGCCTTGCTGATGGTCAATGCCATCGCTGTTTCCTATACGCATTTCGACGCCGCGCCACGCTATCTGACCGTCGGCATCCTGGCGCCGATCCTGGTTTTGACCACGGTTCGTCTCGCAGCCTGGATCCGCGCACGCAACGTGGTGCTGGGACCGGACGAGGCGATCCGGAAGATGCGTCAGACGGTCGTGCTCGGTAGCATCGTCGCCGTCATTTATATTTCCTGGTCCCTCAGTCTCGACAGTTTCGGTGGCCCCTCCGAACGCGGCCATGTTGCCCTGTTCATCGCCATCACGGTGATCGGCTGCATCTTCTGCCTGATGCATTTGCCCCAGGCGGCCCTGATGGTCATGTTCATCGTGACCGTGCCTTACCTGGTGCACTATCTCAGCCAGAACGAAGACGTCTACAACGCCATCGCACTGAACATCTTCCTGGTCTGCCTGGTCATCCTTCAGGTGCTTTTCAATGGCTACCATGGCTTCTGCAAACTGATTCAGTCCCAGTCGGACCTGGCAGCGAAGCAACGCGAAACCGAAAGGCTGAACGCGGAAAATGCCCGCCTTGCCCAGACCGACGCCCTGACAGACCTGCCCAACCGGCGTTATTTCTTCAACAGGCTGGAGGCGCTGATCGACCAAGTGGACGGCACTGACAGTGTGTTTGCGGTCGGGGTGGTCGATCTCGACCGTTTCAAGCCGATCAACGACACTTATGGGCACCAGCTCGGTGACCAGCTGCTGACCGAAGTCGGCAACCGGCTGAAATCCCTCGGACTTGATCAGGTCGAGATCTGCCGCCTTGGGGGAGACGAATTCGGATTTCTTTATCTCGGAGAGCTGGAAGACGCGGCAGCCACGGGCCAGACAATCTGCGACGTGATTTGCGAGCCCTACCGCATCGGCGATCTGCAGGTCTCGGTCGGAGCGTCCTGCGGCATTGCCTTTTACCCGGAAGCCGGTACGTCGGCGCACGTTCTGTTCGACCGGTCCGACTACGCGCTTTACAATTCCAAGACCACGTCTCGCGGCAGCACCACGGTCTATTCGTCCGAACATGAAGCCCGCATCCGGTCCGAACGCGCCATTGAAAGTGCGTTGCAGATAGCCGATCTCCGCAACGAATTTCAGGTCCACTTTCAGCCGATCGTTGCCCTGCCCGAACGTATCGCTATCGGCTTTGAAGCCCTTGCCCGATGGGACAGCCCAAGCCTTGGCAAAGTGCCGCCGGACAAGTTCATTTCAATCGCCGAAAGAACAGGTCAAATCCAACGCCTGACCGTCTGCTTGTTCGAGAAGGCGGTCGAGCAGATCCAGGCCCTGCCCGGGGAACTCAGCCTGGCTTTCAACCTCTCGGCTCACGACATTACCTCGCGGGAAACCGTTTCGGAGCTTCTGGACATCATTCGGCGGCGGGAAATGGATCCGCGCCGCATCACGTTTGAAATCACGGAAACTTCGGTCATCGGCAGCTACGAGATTGCCGAAAGCTGCCTGTTGATGCTGCGCGCCGCAGGCGTGAAGCTGGCGCTCGACGACTTCGGCACCGGTTATTCCAGCCTTGGATATCTGCACCGTCTGCCCATCGACTGTGTCAAGATCGACCGCAGTTTCGTCGCCGGGATCAAGGACCCGGTCGCATGTGGTGTTGTGCACTCCATCTTGAACCTGTGCCGGTCGATGCAGATCACCTGCGTCGTGGAAGGGGTCGAGGAAAGCCATCAGTGCGAATTGCTGGAGGCCATGCATTGCCGTCTTGTCCAGGGCTACCATTTTGCCCGTCCGCAGGCTTTTGACGACATTCGGGAGGCCGCCACCTCAAGCGGCGTTGTCCATGGACTGCCGCTTGCAGGCACCGAAGCTGCCGAAAACCAGATGCGCAGCCGAGCCTAGCGGTCGGCCATGACGGGGGGAACCAAACGGCAGAAAGAGATGCGCAAGGCGCTGCGTGCACTTCTCCCCAGAGTTCCCATGCACGATGCCGAGGCCATCCTTGCCGCCGCCCTTGCCGGTCATCTGCGCCACCTGCCGCCCTCCATTGCCCTGTGGCAGGCCACGACAAGTCATGTCCGGCACGAACTCACCGACTACGACACATTGCTGGAGGACGACTACGACCGGGACGCCGCCCGTTTTTTCGTTCTCGAAGACATGAACTCGGTGCTACAGGCCTGGGGCTGTAACAAGCAGGTCTCGGACGCACCGGACGACTGATCTCTGCGATCTGCGCACTCCAGCTTATGCCATTTGCTCAAGGACGTCTGGCCACAAGGTCGATCTCCACCAGGGCGTCCACCGCAAGTCCGGACACGCCGACACAGGTACGCCCCGGCAACTTGCCGGCTTCGAAACAAGACCGATAGGTTTCGTTCATCGCCTGGTAGTCGCGCTTGAATTCGGTCAGGTAGACCCGGACAAATGTGACATTTTCCAGACCAAGTCCAAGCCCTCCCAATACAAGCTTGAGATTGTCCATCACCCGCATGGTCTGGGCTTCGATTCCATCCGGAAGAGGAGCCTCGGGATCATCCGGCAGCGTCGGCATCTGGCCGGTCACAAAGACCCAGCCATCGATTTCGACAGCGTGGGAAAAAGGCGCAACAGGTTGGGGCGCTTCGTCAATCATGTGGTGGATCGGCAGCATCTCTGTCTCCTTGAGGAACTCTGGCTGCCGACCAGCTTATCGCCTCATGGCCGCGGGTAAATCCATTGTTCCGGAATATGCGCCTCGACGGCCTCGCCCTTTTTGACGGTTCCGGGTTTCTCGATGTAACCGACCAGCCCGCGCAGCCGCCTGGCCTTTTGCGGGAACAGAAGATCGAGCCCCTCGCGGCCCGGATTGTGCGCGGCAATGGCGGCGCCGGCAAAACGGCAAGGCGCGTTATCCCCATCCACCCGGATGACCGTTCCGCCCTCAAACACCAGGCGCGTACGCGGTGGCACAAGACTCAGACTGGCAATGCCGGACACGGCGATGTTGCCCCCGATCCATTCCGGCTTCAGCTCAGGAAGGTCCATGCGCCCTGCAATCTCTGCAAGTTCTTCCAGCGAGAGAATGGAAATCTGCCGTTCGTTGCACATTTCGGTGCCGCGGGGATACCAGGGTTCGCGCCCGCCGGACAGACGTGTGAAGCCGGCGTGCCGGTCACCTTCGATGCCCTGAAAGCCGAGGTCCAGCTTTTCCAGGGCAGCGGTCTGAAAATCCTCAGGCGACGGTGTGTGATAGACACCTTCCACCAGGCCGGCGACCTTGAATTTCCGCGTGACGTGGAGGTCCTCCGGCAAGAGGGCAAGCTGGTCCATATGAAAGCGCTCCTGTAAAAACTGCTCACTCATTCTAGAGACAGTCAGGCGCCAGAACCATCAAATCTCTTTCATGGCAGCCATCGCTTTCGTAAATCGATCAGGGAATTGCAACCTTCGTTCAATACTCGCTAAAATTTATGCAGGTTGCCCATGTTTTCCGCTTCCGCGTTCCTTGATGTCGCCTCAACCTGATTGAGGAAGAAATTTGATTCTCGTTTTGGATACTTGGTGCATTTGTGATGGCTGTCAGCGAAGACATCTATGGACGATTGATCAACATTGCCGGGCGGCAACGGATGCTGTCGCAACGGATCGGTTTTCTATTTTTGACGCTTTCAAATCAGGTCAACAACTGCGACCCGGCTTCCGACACACTCTGGACAATGCTGGAAGCCGCGCTTCAGGATTTCAGGAAAGGGTACCGCCTGTTGCTGCACGGTGATGAAGGCGCGGGCCTGCCGGCCCTGTCCTCTGACCGGATCCAATCGGTCCTCGACGGCAATGGCGGGCACAGCGGCCGTGTTGTCATCGAGCAGTTCCTGGGCGACGCACAACAGCACATGCAGACCCTGTCCCAGAACCGTGGTCTCGACAGGAAGACCTTCGACACCTTTTCCAGCTTCATGCTGGAAGACCTTCTGCAGACACTGCAGGCAATCGTCACGGCCCTGGAAGAAGACTTCGCCGACGAAATGAACCGGCGACGGGACCAACGCCAGGAAGAAGCGCTGCGGGTCATGCACGCGCTTCAGGAAATCCAGAAAGCTTCGAAATTCTCCAGGATGATTGCGCTCAACGCCAAGATTTCCGCCGACAGGGCAGGCCCATATGGCAAGGAGTTCGGAGCATTGACGGAAGAACTCAAGAACATTTCCACCGCCATCACCGACAGTTCCGAAGACATTTTGAGGCATCTGGAGAGGATCTGATGCCTGTTCACCAGGCGCCGGATGACAGCCGTTCCGCGAAAGCCTCAAAACAATCTTAACATTGCCGCTGCACACTTCGGTCCCTGACCCAACGGAACCACCTAACGAAGTTGAACATGCCCCTGTTTGTTCGGACATTGATGATCGCTTGGCTTGGCGTTTTTACGGTCGCCACGCAGGCGTCTGCCCAGGACATCGTACTGCTGCAGGACAATTCCTATCCGCCCTATATGTCGGTTACGCAGGACCAACCCGATGGTCTTTATGCAGCGATCATTCAGGAGGCCAAGCGACGTATCGGGAACAAGGACCTGGTTCTGCGCGCCGTCCCCTGGACACGTGCCACCGTGCTTGTTGAAAGCGGCAAGGCCCAGGCACTCGTCGGCAGCTACTACAAGCCGCAGGACCGTCCATGGATTCGCCACTGGTCGGAGCCGCTTTACCAGGAAGAGGTCAGCGTCTTTTGCAGGCAAGGTATCGCCAAGGCCGGCTGGATCTATCCGGACGACTTCAAGGGCCTGCTTTTTGGAAACGTTGCCGGCTACAAGGCGCCTGGACCACGTTTCTTCGAGATGGTCGAGCAGGGCAGTATCATGCTTGAGGAAGCCCAGACGACGGAGCAGAACCTTTCCAAACTGGTTCTGGGACGGATCGACTGTTACGTGGTCGAACGGCTGGCAACCGAGATCCTGATCAAGCGCGAAAACTACAAGAACGTCGAGATTGTCGCGACGGCCTCCATCGAACCCGCCTATATCGGCTGGACCGACAAGTGGACCGGCCCGGAAGCCGATGCCCTGATCGAGGCGATGGACAAGGCCCTCACCGCGATGAAGGCCGATGGCACGATCGACAGCATTGTTGCCAGTTACACCGGGTCTTCCTGAGTCTGCGCGCTACCCTTTTCAGAACTTGTGCCAATACTGGTCCGGGATCGCCCGCTGGCGCTCGGTCATCAGAGGATTGTCGACGTCGAAAGTCAGGCGTTCCTTGGGATTGGCCTGGTCGATCACCGTGCGGATCATCGGGTGGGACATGAAGTTTTCCATGAAGGCACCCGTTTCATAGGCGCGTTTCAGACCGGTCTCCAGAAGTCGCGCCAGATCCTCGTTGTCTTTCTGGACATAGAACAGATAATCGAAACGGTATCGGACCATGAGGTGCTGATCGACAACCAGGTTGCCGTGCTCCGGCTTGCGGATATCGATTTCGACATAAGCCTCGTGAATGCCCCTGTTGAACGTATTGATCCGCTCCTTCGCCAGCATCTTCCAGAGGTTTTCGTAACGGGATCGCTGAACCGTGAACCCCGCGGCCTCGAAGATACGCGTGTCCGGCCAGCCGTTGCCTGACCCCACCACTGCAAAGCGTTTTAACGCGTCAAGTTCCTTGATCGCAGCCAGGTCTTCGCTGAACCGGTCCGTGGTGACGAAGATCCTGTGCCCCAGGAGCCCTCGCGACAGGGGAATATCGATCTGGCGAAATCTGGCTTCGCGTTCCTCAGAAAACCCGCTGAAAAAGAGATTGAACCGGGCCCGGCCGCTCTCCAGTTCCAGAAAGGCCCGTTCCTGCGGCATGGTCAGCGGGGTGATCACCAGTTCCGTTTCCTGCCCGCTGTGTGCGAGCGCGAGCTTGAGCACGGAGATCTCATAGGCAAAGACCTGCTCACCGGCGCCGAGCAAACCGAGATGCACACTGACTTTTTCAGTTGATATGGCCGGACGCAGCGTCAGACAGAAGAAAAACAGGAAACTCAAAGCGAACACGCATCGCATGGGTGTCAGCTCCTCCTTACTCAACGCTGCGGCATCAGAATATATTACCGGCCGAGTATTAAGGATTTTCTTTCGAGATATGCTGCGCTTATACCCTGGCGCAGAAGTGCCCCCTCCAGAATGCAACTTGACTTTGAAACAAAAAAAGCCCCGCGTCCTGGACACGGGGCTTGCCTTGAAAAGCTACGCCTTTACTGCAGCTTGACGGTGCAGACCATCTGGGTGTGCTGGGAGTTGATCCAGCAATTGGGCGGCAGAGGACCGGTCGGGATCGGATAGTAGTAGTAAACCGGTTGCTTGCTGGCATTGGCAATCGCCGCGCCCGTTGCAACGCCTGCTGCATAGGCACCCGGATGGTAATAGGGGCCATAGGGCGGATACGGCGGATAGTAAGGATGATAGGGATGGTACGGATGGTGCCAGGCCCGGCAACGCGGATCCTGGGGTGAATGGTAGCAATAGGGCCCGTAGGGCTCAAACCCGACTCGTCCTGTCGTGGCGGACGTTGCGCCGGTCTGATGCGGGTGCTGATGATGCGGCCGGGCACTGCGATCAATGAAAAGCGCGACGCCCTTGGCACTCTCTGGAAGCTCGCCGCGCAGCAGTTTGACGCCATAGACCACAGATGCGCCCTCGGTCTTGGCCGACGTCAACTCGATCAGCGCCGGCGCCTTGTCCGTTGCTCCCAGGAGGCTCACAACCGCGTTCGGAGGATCGCCGGCGAACCCGTCCGGAGCGCCCCAGAACTCCGCGAAGTCCGCATTCGAGATCTGTCCCCCCACGCGGTAGGGACGATCACTGAAAAAGAGCACACCCGTGTTCGCGTCCGTCAGGGTGAGCGTGCTGCCGTCATAGGTCATCGCCCCGGCCTGCTGGACAAAATCATAGGTCGGCGGCGGTGTCGGGTCCGCGTTGACCGGTTGAACCTCCTGGGCTTGCGCCGGCGCGAGCGCGAGGCAGCCGACAAGGCCTGCTGCAAGCGTTAAACTGCGGGAAAATCTCAATTGCGTCATGCTGAATATCCTCCTGTCGGGCGAGGCCGAAGCGCACTTATTGCATGTCTGCGCGGAGCCGATTGTGACATGGAACACAATCTGCGGTTCAAATTGCAGCCGGATGAAGGCGCCAGGATGAAATCTTGGTAAGGCGCTTTCCCTCCTCCGCCGGCTTTCAACTCTCGTGAAGAGCCCCGGAAATGGGTGGCGTCAGGTCGGACGCGGTTCTCAACAGCCCGTCCTGACGCAGTCCGTCGAGACAGCGGACGATCTTGCGGGCGTGATAGAGCATGGCGACCCAGTTGGTCATCAGCTGCGGTCCGGCAGCCTCGGCATCCGGCATGGCTGCCAGCCAGTCGTCGGCCAGTCCGGGCACGGCCTGCTTGTCCCGTCCCTCCAGAACGGCAGCGATCTCACTGTTCACCCGGTCATCCATTCGAGCCACGAGCGATGCGATCGCCGTCTCCCTGGTGCCGGTCGCGGCCTTCATCACCACGGCCCGGGCCTGGCGGTACAAGATGACATAGTGGCCAAGTACGATGACCAGGACATCCAGGTCGCTGGTAGTCTCGGAATAGGACGACCAGGGCGCGACCTCAGCCCGGTAGGACCTTGCCGTTTTGACCAGGTTGCTCGCGCTCTGGCGCAGATCGGCAAAGTCCTGCTGGTCGTCCGCTGCCGTGGCGCCACTCTCCTGCAGAGCTGCCGCACAGGCCGACAGATAGGCCCTGGTCAGAGTGGAGATGGTTTCACCCGTGCGATTGGGGAACAGGATCCAGGCAACACTAAGCCCGACACCTGCGCCAATGATCGTGTCCCAAAGGCGCACCCAGAGAGCCCCAATCGGCAGACCGACGATTGCATGCAGCCCCGCCACGACCATGAAGCTGATGAACCCTGCTGCAATGGCGTAGTTCCGATCCATGAAAACGACGATGGCCGGGATGGACAGAACGATCAGCGCAAGACGGAGTTCAGGCAGCCCTGAGAGCAGCGGATCGACCAGCATGGCAACCCCGACACCCACAGCCGTCCCGCCAACGCGTTGCACCGTCTTCTGAACGGTGGTGCCCAGACTGTTGCACAGGATCACAACGACGGTCAGGGTTACCCAGTAGGCGTGACTGAGTTCGAAAAACCAGCCGATTGCCAATCCAAGCGACGCGGCGACGCCCCCCTGGAGCGCAAGCCGCCAGTCCAGCTGGCGGAACCAGGCCGCGCCGGTTCCAGGTTGCACCTTTTCTTCGGCCTCCAGCACGGGGTTTCCCCGCTCGGCAAGCAGCCAGAGCCGTTTGAAGGATTGTGCAATCCTCAGGATCTGAAACTGGTCCTGGGTCTCAAGGTCAGCATCCGGCTCTGCCCATTTCAGGTCAAGGTCAGGTGTCTCAGGTGCCTGTCCCGATCGCAGCTTGCCGGAAACCATGCCGAGGTCTGCCGAAAACCCCGCATCAGCGCGCAGTCTGCCGCACGCTTCTTCGGACAGATGCCCTGTGGCATCGCGAACCACCTCAAGAGCAAGCTCCATCATCGTTGCCGTTTCGGTGGAAAGACCACGCGCTGCCGGGGTCGGGCCGATCAGGGCAACACAAAGCTGCAACTCCATGCGCAATCGCGCCAGTTCACGAACGGGAATATTTGCATGCGGCGTTTGGCCGGTAAGGTCAGCTGCGACCTCCTCGAGATGGTCGGCAAGCGCTTGCCGGTTGGTCCGTTCGACCCTCAGATAAGTGCCTTCGCTGGACGGACGCCACAGGCCGATCCGGACCACAAACGCCACAACGGCACCGAGCACGGCGAGAACAGGCAGCAAAATTCCGGGCGATTCCGGCTGGCTGGTGAGGATGACAAACAGCCAGAAGATTGAGATTGCGCGGCCTGTCCGCTGCCAGAACCCGCCGAGACCATCGAGGGCAAAGCCAACCGCAATCACCCCGACCCAGGCCACCTGCAGAACCATCATGGCAGCCGTGCCCGCAAGCCAGCCAATCACCGCACCGACGCCAAACAAGGCGGTGACCACCATTCCCATGCGCAGGATGCTCGCCATTTCCTCCTGCCGGGTGGAAACCGGGGTGAAGACGAGGCAGTGGCTGCCCGCCGCAGCTGTCAGCACGGCCATGGTAAAGGCCGGCACCTTGTCCAGAAACAGCGCCAGTCCGTTGGCAAGAGCCACGCAGAGCAGCACGGTCACCATCAGGTGAAGCCCGCGTACCAACCGCAGCCCGCCGGGGTCATATCGCAACACCCATGTCAGGAAATCGGAAACTTGATGACGCATCGAAAAACCGGGACCGCATTCTCCAAATCGGTGACTGGGCAACTGGATGATCAGAATGGCAGGTCCCGGCAACGAAAGCCATCCAGACCATTTTATTCCCTTCAAGGGAATTGAGCAGCAGCCCCTCTTGTTTGAAAAGCTCGATACCGGCTCCAACGACGGAAACCAGACCTCATGAAGACCATCTATCTCATCGCTGCCATCGTCGGCACACTCCTCCCCTGGTCCTTCTTTGCCGCATTTCTTGCGCAAAACGGCATCGACCTGCCCCTGTTCCTTGCGCAGATCTTTGCAACCGGGCCGGCAATAGGTTTCACGGTGGATCTTCTGATCTCCTGTGCCGTCTTCTGGATCTGGTCTTTTCGGGATGCGCGAGAAAACAACGTGGCTGGCTGGAGGCTGACCATCCCGGCGATCTGGCTGGTTGGACTGTCGCTTGGCCTGCCGCTCTATCTGTGGCTACGGGAACGGGCCCTGGAGAAACAGCCCGGCCCTATCCACGCCTGACGCCGACAATGAGGGGCGCCTCAGAGACATTCCGTTACACTTTTGCAGAGGGGCGCGCTGTTGCCGCCCGGGCTTCGGATGCCCAGCGTTACAGAGCTTTCAAGTTCTGGAGTTGCTCATGATCCGCACCGGCCTTGCTGCAGTCGCAGCCGTTTTGCTGCTTTCAGGAACCCACAACGCCCAGGCGTCTCCGCCCGACCTGAAGACACCTGCCCCTGTGATCTTTCTGGCGGACAACCTGGATGAAAACCAGGAGCTCGGCTTCTGCATCGACACGGTCGGCCGCGGCCTGTCGGACCGTCTTCATGCCCATTCCTGCAAACCGCAAGGCGGTGATGTCCAGTTTCTCTACGACCCGAAATCCGGCCAGATCCGCTCTGTAACATTCGAGAACCTCTGCGCGGAACTGCTGCAACCGGCCGCAGCCGGTGTCAGCCTCGGTCTTCTGAATTGCTCAGATACGCCGCTTCAGGCTTTCACCTACGATGTGGGCAAGCTTGAGTTTCATCCGAAGGGCGCCGCCGACCTTTGCCTGGCGAGCCCTGGCGAAACACGTCAGGCCGGCCCGTTCGTGTCCCGCGACCTGGCACTTGCCGATTGCACGTCAACACCGGCACCAGAAAAACAGTGGGTGATCCAGGAGTAAGCCGCCTTTTGCGCGGTCCTGTCCGGCTCCTCTCGGCCCCGCTCACCAGACGCTGCGCAAAACCAAAAAAGGCGGCCCGATCGGGCCGCCTCTTCCAGTTTCGGTGTTTGCCGCTTCGCTTAACGTGTCAGCGGCTTGTACTTGATCCGGCGCGGGTCGGCGGCATGGGCCCCGAGGCGGCGAACCTTGTCTTTTTCGTAGTCCTCGAAGTTGCCTTCGAACCACTCCACGTGGCTGTCGCCTTCAAAGGCAAGCATGTGCGTTGCCAGACGGTCGAGGAACATACGATCGTGGCTGATGACCACGGCGCAGCCGGCGTAGTTTTCCAGCGCGTCCTCAAGAGCGGCCAGGGTCTCGGTGTCGAGATCGTTGGTCGGCTCATCGAGCAGCAGCACGTTGGCGCCCTTTTTCAGGACCTTGGCGAGGTGAACGCGGTTGCGCTGACCACCGGAGAGGTCGCCGACCTTGGCCTGCTGAGCCGGGCCCTTGAAGTTGAAGGACGAGCAATAGGCCCGCGAGTTGATTTCCTTGTCGTCGAGATAGATCACCTCGGCGCCACCGGAAATCTCTTCCCAGACCGTCTTGTTAGGGTCGAGCGCATCGCGGGACTGGTCGACATAACCGAGCTGGACGCTGTCACCGATGGTGACGTTGCCGCTGTCCGGCTTTTCCTGGCCGGTCAGCATCTTGAACAGGGTCGATTTACCGGCGCCGTTCGGGCCGATGACGCCGACAATGCCGCCGCGCGGCAGCTTGAAGGACAGGTTGTCGATCAGAAGCCGGTCTTCGAAGCCCTTGGAAACGCCGTCGACCTCGATGACGTTGGCACCGAGACGCTCGCCCACCGGGATGAGGATCTGCTCGATGGTCGGCTGACGCTCTTCCTGCATCGCGACCAGGTCCTGATAGGCCTTGATACGGGCCTTCGATTTGGTCTGACGGCCTTTGGGCGACATGCCCATCCACTCGCGTTCGCGCGAGATCGCCTTGGAGCGGGCCATGTTCTCGCGGCCTTCCTGCTCCATGCGCTTGGTCTTCTTTTCCAGATAGACCGAGTAGTTGCCCTCGTACGGAATGCCCTGACCGCGGTCGAGCTCCAGGATCCAGCCGGTGACATTGTCCAGGAAGTAGCGGTCGTGGGTGATGATCAGGACGGAGCCCTTGAACTCTCTGAGGTGCCGTTCCAGCCAGTGGACGGTTTCAGCGTCCAGGTGGTTGGTCGGTTCGTCGAGGAGCAGGAGATCCGGCTCGCTGAGGAGCAGTTTACAAAGCGCGACACGGCGGCGCTCACCACCGGAAAGGTTCTCAACGCTGCTGTCGGACGGCGGGCAGCGCAGGGCTTCCATCGCCATTTCCACCTGGCTTTCCAGGTTCCACAGGTCCTGGGCGTCGATTTCATCCTGAAGCTGGGCCCCTTCCTCGGCGGTCTCGTCCGAGTAGTTCATCATCAGCTCGTTGTAGCGGTCGAGCTTGGCCTGCTTGTGGGCGACACCTTCCATGACGTTTTCCATCACCGTCTTGGAATTGTCGAGCTGAGGCTCCTGCGGCAGGTAGCCGACCTTGGCGCCTTCTGCCGCCCAGGCTTCGCCGGAATATTCCTTGTCGATACCGGCCATGATCTTCAAGAGCGTCGACTTACCGGCCCCGTTCGGACCCAGGATGCCGATCTTGGCGTCCGGGTAGAAGGACAGATGGATGTTGTCGAGGACCTTCTTGTCGTTATAGGCCTTGGACAGGCCATGCATGTGATAAATGAACTGGCGCGCCATGGGGCTCCGCTTCTCCACTAAAGCTGACGGGATTCTTTGGAATTCTGCGGCGTCTTTTAGGGGAGTTTTGACCGTGGGGCAATGGGGGGAATTGAGGGGGGCCTCTCACATCGGAGCCCACCTCCACTGCTTCCTGACAAGGAGAGGCTTGCGGTACCCCTACCGCATCGCGACCAATCTCAGATCCTGGGCAGGGTTTTGAGCCAGAAAGGTCCGATCTCCGGCCTGTCTCCACCCCCGGAATTAACCGAGAGACCGGGCCGCGCCTCCAGGGTTTCCGGCGTCTTTACGTCCCAGGCAAGGCCAAGCCGTTCAAGGGTTTTCACCAGCCACCAGCCCGGATCTGTCTGCCCGGGCAAAATCCCCAGTTTCGCGGAGTTCGGGAACGCGTGGTGGTTTTCGTGGAAGGCTTCGCCAAAGGTGACAAGGCCAAGCCTCGGCAGATTGTAGCCCTGAACGCAGGCACCTTCGATGTAGAGCAAGTGGTCCTTGGGCTGATGCGCATAATAGCCGACCAGCCAATGCCCGATGAGCGACACCGAGACACGGCAGCACACACCCCAGATCACAAAGGGCAGACCGCCAAGGAGATAAAGCGGTACGGCAATGACCAGCTGTTGTGCCATCCAGGTGGCTTCGACGGACCGGTAAAACGGGTCGTTGGCAACATCGTCTTCGATCGTGAACCGGGGTTCCGTCTTCAGATTGATGCCACAACAAAGCTGCCACCAGGCATCATTCCAGAAGCCGGACCGATGGGAAAAGAAATCATGACAGTCTGGCTGTCGCTGGCCCCAGTCGCGAAAATCGTGAAGCCGGATCATGCCGAACGGGCCGGCCATGCCCACCAGGACACCGAGATAGACCAGAAACCGCTCTATGTTGCGATGTGTGCGGAAGGACCGGTGGATCAGGAGCCTGTGCATGCCAACCGAATGGCCGCCGCAGATCGTGATCGCGGTTAAAATGACAAAGACGGCGACAGCAGACGGCGTTGCCGTCAATGGGCCGGCCACCAGAGCGGCGGCCGTCATGCCGCCGATCCAGATGGCCTTGACGGGTTTGAAGACGACCTCGCCTTCTACCGGATTGGCGCCACCATCGGACGAAACGCGCTCCGTCGAGACGGCCTTCATCGAGGGATATGGAACTGAAGACATGATACTCCCCTCCTTCCCGGCAAACGGGCGCAGGTTCTCACCTTCCGGAGACCTCTCCGAAAGCATGCTGGTTTGGTTTGTGACGGATCCGCCGAAGTCAGCGGGTGCTTGCCTTTGGAACGGACGTCCATTATTTAGGCTGTAAGCTAATTACCATCTGTTAGATAATTAGGCAACCACCTAATTGATATTTTGAACCGTCAAGGAACCGGAGCGCAGAACATGAGTGACCTGCAGGAGTCTGTGAACGCGGCAGAGTCCGGTGGCATCCAGAAGATCTTCGAGGCCCTTGCCTCCGCGCCTCGGCGCAAGATCCTCGCCTATCTGTCCCACAGTTCGTTGACCGCCGGCGAAATTGCCGACCGTTTCGACATGTCCAAACCGTCGATTTCCCAACACCTGGGTGTATTGGAAAGTGCGGGACTGGTGCGCAAGGAAAAGCGCGGCCAGTATGTGCACTATTCCATCGTGCAGGAAAGCCTGACCAACACGCTCAACAGCTACGTTCAGGAAGTCTGCCCGGTGTCCCGCCCTCTCAAGAAGGAAAGCGCGGCCTTGAAGGACAAAACCAGGTTGAACGACAGCTGACCCGTTGCCGCTTGCACGCGCTAGCAGCCCGGTTCTTTGCGCCTTGATTCCGCCAACCAAAAAGACAACACCACCCGCAGCACACTTATAGAGAGTGCCATCAGGACTGATGTGTGAGACGATCAGGCTTGCGCCGGATCGTCTGCACGGCGTGCCCCTTTAAGGATGCCCAACCTGGAGCTCCGCTTGTTCTTGCGAAATGCCTACCGTCGACGATCATTTTATGCGCTCGGCTTTGCCTGTAGTGCCGTTCTTGTTGCCGGCCTTGTCTTTTTTGGGCGTCTGGCGGGGCAACCGGATCCAGCGTCATCTGCCCCCGTTCTTGGCATAGAGGCTCCCTTCGATGCCCGGCTGCAACATGCGCTCAGCAGGATCGCCGATGCCAACCTTCCCTTTGTTGTCGGCGTGTCTCACAAGGGCGGTCCCATTCGCGTTCAGGAGTTTGGCGTCCTTGACGAAGACTGGATCGACCCAGAAACGATGCAGATTGACATCAATTCCGTGACCAAGACGGTGACCGCTGTCATGGCTGCAAAGCTGGTTGACGAGGGCAAGGTCCGGTTCGACGAGACACTTTCGGAGATCTTTCCGGACGTTCCGGACGACAAGGCCGGGATTACCCTGCACCAACTGCTCACACATTCGGCCGGATTTGTCGAGGCGGTTGGAGATGACGAAGAGCCAATCGGAAGACAGGATTTTCTGGCACGCGCCTTTCGAAGCAAGCTCCTGTCGATCCCTGGCCAGACCTACACCTATTCCAATGTCGGGTATGGTCTCATTGCCGCAATCATCGAGCTGCGGTCCACAAAAACATACGAAGAGTATCTGCAGCAGGATATTCTGTCCGGACTCGGATTTGAGAACACCGGTTATCTCAGCACTTATGATGAAACCCGATCGATCAGGACAAAGAGCGGCCAGGGCATATGGGAAGCCAGCTGGGGCGGACACACCCCTTCCTGGAACCTGATCGGAAACGGCGGTCTTATCTCCACGGTTCCGGAGATGCTTCGGTTCCGCCGCGCCGTCCTAGAGGGGAAAATCGTTCGACCCGAAACACTTGCGGCAATTCACACCGCCCATATCGCGGAAGACGATGACGCTGTCAGTCACTACGGTTATGGACTGGTCGTGCAGGATATCAACGGGATCGGGCGGGTCTATTGGCATGATGGCGGCAACGATCTGTTTTCCGTCCAATGGGGTGACTATGCCGATCAGTGTGACCTGATCTTCGTCGCCGGTCTGGACGACGATCTTGGCAACGCCTTTGAAGCAATGCAGATAATCGAGACCTATCTCTACGGCCGAAAGGACGGGTGAGCCGGACCGATCCACAAGCCGACAAAGTTCCGAAGTTTGACTTTCCCTCCGCTTCGTTTTTTGTATCTTCACGGCTCCACGTCGCTCTTCTCAGTCTTCCCGCCACCGGATCCCTTTCATGACCATCGAACTCCTGATGCCCCGCCCGATGCTGCCGATCGTTCAGGAGCAGCTTGACGCGCGCTACACCGTGCACCGGCTCTATGAGGCGGAAGACCCGGACGCGATGCTGGCGGAGATCGGGCCAAAGGTCCGCGGCATCGCCATGGCCTTCGGGCCGGTCAACACCGCACTGCTCTCCAAACTCCCGAATGCGGAGATCGTCTCCAGCTTCGGCGTCGGCTATGACCATATCAACACCGACGATTGCCTGGCTGCCCAGGTGATGGTCACCCACACGCCCGACGTGCTGACCGAGGAAGTCGCTGACACCGCCCTTGGACTGATGTTGATGACGGTGCGCGAGTTCGGCCAGGCGGAAAGGTGGCTGCGGCAGGGCAACTGGGAAGCCAAGGGTCCCTACCCGCTGACCCAGGCCACCCTTCAGGGACGCACGCTCGGCATTTTCGGGCTGGGACGCATCGGCAAGGCAATCGCGAAACGCGCCGAGGCCTTCGGCATGCGCATTCACTACCATGGCCGCAGCAAACAGGACGATATCGCCTATCCCTATCATGCGTCCCTGACCGGGCTTGCGACCGCCTGCGACACGCTGATGGTGGTCGCACCGGGCGGTACAGCAACGCACCATGCGGTCAATGCCGACGTGCTTGAGGCACTCGGGCCGACCGGCATCGTGATCAACATCGGCCGGGGCACGGTCATCGACGAAGCCGCTCTGATTGCCGCGCTGGAAAACGGCAAGATCTACGGGGCCGGCCTGGATGTGTTTGAAGCCGAACCACATGTGCCGCCTGCGCTTCTGGTACTGCCGCGCGTTACCGTGCTTCCCCATGTCGGCTCTGCCTCCCAGGCAACCCGCAACGCCATGGGCCAGCTTGTGGTCGACAATCTGAACGCCTGGTTCGAGACCGGCAAGGCAGTGACGCCGGTTCCGGAAATGAACTGAGCAGACACGGTATACCCGGGGAAGACACGCCTTTCATCTCAACAGGAATGCAATGCGGTTGCACAAACACCCCGACACACTATTTGGCAATTTTCACAATCGATAGAATACTTATATTTCATAGACTTAGATAAATATTCAGATTTCTGAATTTTCATGACAAACGCAGCTTGGAAGTGAAAGGGACTGCTTCGGAAAGAGGCGACACCCGTCAGGATTTCAGGGACCAGTTTGACATGGGATTTCGGGAGACATCGGGTAAGCGGGTGACTGCGCTGCTGGCGCTGTTTTTGGTGCTGCCGCTCTGGGCGGCGTCAAGCAGCTGGGCAGCCCCAAAGGGCAAGGGAGCCCTGGCGGCACAAACCCAACCGCGGGTGGTGGTCGCCGCCGTGCCGGAAAACTGGCCACCGCATTACAGCCTTTCAGCGACCGGTGAACCGCAGGGTTTCGCGATCGACGTGTTCGATCATCTGTCAGCACAACTTGGTTTCACTGTTGAATACTCGGTTGCAAAAACCTTCGCCGAAGCCAATCGCCGGCTGGAAGACGGCACCGCAGATGTCGTTCCCAACAGCGGCATCGTTCCGCAGAGACTTGGTTCAAGCCTGTTTACAGATCCCGTTGAAACGTTTCGGATCGTCATCTTCGTGCGGGACGGGTCGGCCAGCGTCAACACGTTCGGCAGCCTGCATGGCAAATCCGTCGGTGTGGTGATCAACAATGTTGGCCTGTATCTCCTGCGGGATCGCAAGGACATCGATCTCACCGTCTACGAAGACCCAGAACATGCCCTTTTCGGCCTCCTGTCCGGATCAGTCGATGCCGTGGTTTATCCCGACACGGTCTTCTCGGGTCTTGCGCGACGGTTGAAGGTCGAGGACAAGATCAAGATCGTCGGCGCCCCAATGCGTGAAGTCCCGCGTGGCCTGCAATTTCGAAAAGACAGCGCAGACCTGCACGCGGCCTATAGCGCTGCCGTTACGGCGTTTCTGCTCTCGCCCGAATACAACGCCATCTACACCAAATGGTATGGCACGCCCGAACCTTTCTGGTCGCGCAGCCGGATCGTGTTCGCGATGAGCGTCCTGATGGCGGTGCTCTGCACCGGCTTTGTCATCTGGCGCTTCCTGTCCCTTCGCAACATGAACCGCACCTTGCGGAACACGCAGGCGAAACTTGCCACCCTCAATCTCGATCTGGAGAACCGGGTCAGGGATCGCACTGCCGACCTGACGCACGAGATCGAGCAGCGCAAACACTCGCAGCATGTCGTTGAGGCCTTTTTCAATCAGACCCAATCGCTCAATCTCGTGGTCGACTACAAGGGCAAGATCAAGCGCATGAACGACGCGTGGTTCGAGGTCCTTGGCTTCGGTCTGGAGGAACTTCAGTCCAGCCCCTTCATGTCTCTGGTTCATCCAGCCGATCTGGACAGGACGCGCGAAGCCTTTTCGGGCTTGCTGGAAGGCATTGACGTTGACGGTTTTGAGAACAGGTGGCGCTGCAAAAACGGCAACTACAGGAACCTGTTGTGGTCGGCACGTACGGACAGGACAGACGGGCTCGTTTATGCCGTTGCCAAGGACGTCACCCTCCAGAAGGAGGCCGAGAGCAAGCTCAAGCTGAGCGCAAGCGTGTTTACCGTGGCTGATGAAGGCATCATCATTGCAGACCCCAATGGCGTGATCGTCGACGTCAACGAGGCCTTCACGGAAATCACCGGGTACGACCGGCACGAAGTCCTCGGCAAGAATGCCAGGATGCTGAAGTCCGGACGCCACAACAAGGCCTTCTACAAGGACATGTGGCGCGCCTTGCAGGACGAAGGCGCCTGGCGCGGCGAAATCTGGAACAAGACCAAGGACGGGCGGGTCTATCCGGAAATCCTGACCATCAGCGCCGTGCAGGGCGCCGATGGCAAGACGGCCAACTTCGTCGGCCTGTTCTCCGACATTTCCGCAATCAAGGATCACGAGCAGGAACTGGAGCACCTTGCCCAGTATGACAAGCTCACCGGGCTGCCCAACAGGGCGCTGCTGGCCGATCGGCTAAACCAGGCCATGGCGCGCGCCAAACGTCATGATCACCATATTGCTGTTGTCTTCATCGACCTGGACGGGTTCAAAACGGTCAATGACACCCTGGGGCATGCTGCCGGAGACAGTCTGCTTGTTGCCACCTCGCGCCGCCTCAAGTCGATGCTGCGCTCCGAAGACACACTTGCGCGGATCGGCGGTGACGAATTCGTCGCCATCATCACCGATCTGAACGATCCGATGGATTGCATCGGAACGCTTGATCGGCTCAAAACCGCAGCGGCAGCCCCGTTCGACATTGACGATCACGCAGTGAAGGTGACAGCCAGCGCCGGCGTGACCTTCTTCCCGCAAACGCAGGCCATCGATGCTGACCAGCTGGAACGGCAGGCAGATCAGGCGATGTACGAAGCCAAGCTGGCGGGGCGAAACCAGTACCGTTTTTTCAATCCGGATCAGGACAAGGAAATCGCATCGCAGTTCGCGCGGGTTGCCGAGGCGCAGAAGGCGTTGGAGGAAGGAGAGTTTCTGCTCCACTACCAGCCCAAGGTCGACCTGGAATCCGGGCGCCTGCTCGGCTGCGAAGCGTTGCTGCGTTGGCAACACCCGAAACGCGGCCTGTTGCTGCCTGGTGATTTTCTTCCGCCGATCGAGCAGAACCCGTCCATCGCAGTTCCGCTCGGCAACTGGGTGATCGGCTCGGCGCTGCAACAGATCGAAACCTGGCGAACAAGTGGCCTTGATATAGGCGTCAGCGTCAATGCCAGCGCCGTGCATTTGCTGGCCTCCGATTTTGTCGGCAAGCTGGAAGCCCAGCTCGCCCGGCATCCGGACGCAGATCCAGAGCGGCTTGAAATCGAGATCCTTGAAACCAGCGCCATCAACGATTTCGACAAGATCGCCGACATCATCCGGCATTGTACGCAGCTCGGCGTGCGTTTCGCGCTTGACGATTTCGGCACCGGCTACTCGTCGCTGGTCTATCTGAAGCAACTTCCGCTGCATACGCTGAAGATCGACCAGGGCTTTGTCCGCGACATGCTTCACAACCGGGAAGACCAGGAAATTCTGAAGAGCATTGTCGGATTTGGCCGCATTTTCGATCTGGAAGTGCTGGCAGAAGGGGTTGAGACGGAAGAGCATGGCCGCATGCTGCAAAGCATTGGATGCCGCTTCGCACAAGGGTTCGCCATTGCCCGGCCCATGCCCGCGGAAGACATTCCAGGCTGGTGCCTGCAATGGACCCGCCGCTATGCGTGCCCAGGGCCTCGCTTGAAAAACCAAGCCACCGGTTGACCACCGTTCAGGGCAGCCGGAGAGCAGTCCAACGCAGGGTGCGAGGCCGCGCTGAGACTGCTCAACGCGATGTCGCAGGCGGTTTCGTCGCGTGTTTGCAGGTGGCAACGGCCCGAAAAGACCGATGCCACGCATTTGGTGGGAACACTGCCAGGCATCAACTCATGACGGCGACCTTCAGGGCGCGAGGCTTGCTGCCAGCGCCTGGCCGATATCGGCGATGGCCGCGTTGCGAGCCTTGAAGGAGGCTGCGGTCTGGGTGATGTAGATCGCGATCACCACCGGCTTGCGTCCTTCCGGCCAGATCACCGCGATGTTGTTGCGAGAGCCGTTGGCACCTGCACCTGTCTTGTCGGCAATGCGCCAGCCCTCAGGAAGGCCCGCACGCAAGGTCGCATCGCCGACCTTGTTGCCGACCAGCCATTTCGTCAGCAGCCGGCGTTCGGCATCTGGCAAGGTCTCTTCCAGGACCAGTTTTTTCAAGGTTTCAGCCGCAGCGTTCGGACTGGTCGTGTCTCGCGCGTCCCCGGGAATGCCGCTGTTGCTATCGGGTTCCCACCGATCGACGCGGGTTACCTCGTCGCCGATGCTGCGCAGATAGGCTGTCACGGCCTCAGGCCCACCAAGCTCTTTCATCACCAGGTTGGCAGCGGCGTTGTCGCTGATGGTCACAGTCGTCGCGCACAGCTCGCGCAGCGTGACAGGGGCTCCGTCGACCTTTTCCTTGGCGACCGGCGAATAGGACACGATATCGCTCTGGCGAATGACAATCGCCCGGTCCGGATCGACTGCTCCCCTCGCCCCTGCATCCAGAAACGCCGCGCACAGAAAGGTCTTGAACGTGCTGTTGGTCGGGAACCTCTCGTCCGCCCGGTTCTGCCACCTGGTGCCCGTTTCAAGATCGATCACGGAAACACCAACGCGGGCAGACAGACGTTTTTCGGCATCGAGCACAACAGATGCCAGGGGCGTTGCAACGAAGTCGGCCGCCCTGACAGCCTCAAAGGGTATCGACAGGGACAGTCCGGCAAGGACGGCACTTGCAAGGGCAACGGTTCGGGTCAATCGCAACATAGGAATCGTCTCTCCTGGTTTGGTCAGATCTGCTGTCGCCCGGTTGCCCCCCGGGGCGGTCGCAGAAGCAGGGTCAACGTGCCGTTGCCATAGATATTACGCAAATGATGATTACTCCGGTCTGACATGAGAGAAACTTGGTCATCTTGAGGGTTCCATGGATGTTTCCCAGCTGCCGCTCAACGCGCTTCGCGCCTTTGAGGCCTCCGCCCGGCTGACAAGCTTCACCCGCGCCGGGCTCGAGCTGCACGTTTCACAAACCGCAATCAGCCACCAGGTAAAAGCGCTGGAAGACCTGCTCGGCATCACGTTGTTCGAACGCCTTCCGCGCGGCGTCGCCCTGACCGACGAGGGCCAGGCCCTGCTCCCGGTGCTGACGGATGCCTTTCAGCGAATGCGGGCGGCGCTCAGCCGTATCGAAGATGGCAACTATCAGGAAGTGCTGACACTGGGCGTCGTCGGCACATTCGCCACCGGCTGGCTGCTTGCCCGTGTTCCCGACTTCTCCCGCACGCACCCTCATATCGATTTGCGGCTGAAGACCAACAATAACCGGGCCGACATCCTTGCCGACGGCCTGGATTGCTTCATCCGCTTCGGAGACGGCGCCTGGCACGGCACCAACGCCCTGCACCTGATGGATGCACCATTTTCACCGGTTTGCACGCCGGAAACAGCCGCCAGACTGAACAAACACGCGGATCTGCTTGGCGAACCTCTGCTGCGCAGTTACCGGATGGACGAATGGTCGAGATGGTTCCAGAGTGTCTCCCTGACACCGCCTCAGGCGCGTGGTTGGATGTTCGACAGTTCCCTGACCATGGCGGAAGCCGCCGCGCAAGGCGCAGGTGTTGCACTGGTGCCGGTCTGCATGTTCGAAAACGATCTTCGGTCCGCGCGGCTGGTGCAGCCTTTCAAGGCCAGCGTTTTGACGGGCAGCTACTGGCTAACCTGGTTGAAGTCCCGCGAGGAAAGCGCCGCGATGACACAGTTTCGAACCTGGCTCCAGGGAGTGTTTAAAAGCGAGCCCCGAACCGTTTGAGAAATCGTTCGAAGCCTGGTGTCAGACCTGCGTCTTCACACCGACAACCATTTCCCGTTTGCCCGCAAAACCCGGCACTTTCTCAATTTCAAACCCTGCGGCTTCCAGATTGCGGCGCACCCAGCCGGCGGCTGTATAGGTGGCCAGCGTGCCATCCGGTGCGGTCAGGGCAGCGGCGGTCTTCAAAAGGTCCAGGTCCCAGAGTTCCGGGTTTTTCGACGGGCTGAAACCGTCCAGATACCAGGCGTCGACAGGATCAAGCGGCGGCGCCTGCAGGATATTCTCCTTGTGCGCAGCGTTGATGGAGGAGATCAGTTCCCTGGCATCGCCGATGCCCAGAAGGAGCCGGGCGTCTGCAACGGTCAGGCAATTCCAGCCAGGCTGCGGTGCCCAGTTCCCAAGGAGCTGTTCCGCCAGATCGCCAAGCTCCGGAAAGGCAGAAAGGGCCCGGGCGAGCTGATCCACCGACATGGGAAACATCTCGAACGACAGGAAAGTCAGCGCCGGAGCGGTTTCCAGGGGGCGCAGCGCGGCCAGCGTTGTCAGGAAATTGAGCCCCGTGCCGAAGCCGAATTCGGCAATGGTGAAACGTGCACGCGCCGTAAAACGCTCAGGCAAGCGATTGCCGGCCAGAAACACATGGCGGGTTTCCGCCAGTCCTCCTGCCCTGGAAAAATACGTGTCGTCGAAGGCGCCGGCCCGCGGCACATCGCCCTCCAACCACTCCAGATCCGGCGCTTTGGTAGACATCTTGCCCTGTTCTGCCTAGAAGGTGCGGTTCCCGGCAAGGTCCTTCCAAGGCCCTGCCGTATTGCATGCGGTCTCATAAGAGACGCGGACCGAACATTCAACTTTCTGGGACGATTTTCGCCATGGCCCCTGCCGCCTCGGACACTTATGACGTTGCCATCGCCGGCGCCGGCATTTTCGGGCTGGCCATCGCACGTGCGGCGATCGAAGCGGGGCTGAAGACAGTTGTGTTCGACCGGGCCCATGTCGGGGCCGGATCAAGCGGCGGTGTCCTTGGCGCCCTGATGCCGCACATGCCGGCCCGCTGGAACCCCAAGAAGGAATTCCAGTTCCAGGCCCTTTCCTGCCTGGAGGAGCGTATCCGCCTGCTGGAAACGGAGACCGGACAGACCTGCGGCTATGCCCGCTGCGGCCGCATCCTGCCGCTGACCACGACAGACAAGCTTGAGCACCACCTGGAACGGGCGGAGGAAAGCAAAATTCGCTGGAAGTCGGAGGAAACCGGTTTCACCTATGTCGTCGAGACAGCAGGCAGCCGGTCGGACTGGCTGGACGCGGCCGCCGCGCCCCATGGCATTGTCTATGAGACCCTGGCAGCCCGCATTTCTCCGCGGCAATACCTTGCCTCTCTTGCCACCTTTGTCCGCCAACATGGCACCCTGCTGGAAGGCATCGAGGTGAGCGGCTTCGATCCGACAAGCTCAAGGGTTGAGAATGTCAATGGACAGGCGGTGGCAAGAGCTCGTTCACTTGTCGTCACAGGCGGCTTTGCCGCCTTTGACCTGATCGAGCGATTGACCGGCGAGCGCGTCGGACGGGGTGAAAAAGGGCAGGCTCTGCTTCTGGATGGAAAGGGCCTGGAAGACCGGTCTGCCATCTATTGCGACGGTCTCTATGTCGTTCCCCATGCCAATGGCACCGTTGCCATCGGCAGCACGTCTGATCGAGAGTTTCAGGACGATCTCCCGTCAGCAGACAGATCCACCGAACTGCTGCAACGGGCGACGGCATTCTGTCCGTCGCTCAAGGGGCGGAAGATCCTCTCCGACTGGGCCGGTATTCGGCCGCGTTGCCACAAGCGCGATCCCCTGGTCGGCCGTTTGCCTGGGCATGAAAATGTCTTTGCTGCGACCGGCGGCTTCAAGATTTCCTTTGGCATCGCCCATCTGATCGCCGACGCCCTCATAGCCGAGATTTCAGGAAAAAAGCCCGTCGTCCCCCTACCCGAAACGTTTCGGACGGACCATCATTTCGGCGCGAACCGTCTTGACGCAGATAGCTGACGATTTCAGCAGCTCAGCGGCTTTCAAGCTATTTTGGTTTTGACGGAAAAAGAATGAGGCAGCATTCACGCATACTGCGGACATCTGCCGACCCGCGATTGCAGGCAGCAGTCAGAGTGCAGCGACCACGGCATACAGCCCATACAGGCTGATCGAAATCGATCCCCAGAACAGGAGATTTTTTGCCACCAAGAGCGGCATGTTCATGGTCCCACCCCGTTTAGCCACACGATCAACATGCTCGTCTTTCTCCTGCCCAGGAGGACAAACTTGCGATGCAGCTGTCATGGCCCTTGCCATTGAGGCATTCCTTAAAAGACACAAACCGCGGAGGTCAAAGGATGATCCCAGTTCTCCGTCAATGTACCGTTTAAGTACCTAATGGTTAAAACCCGTTTAAGATTATAATGAATACATTGTTAAATTGGGACAGCCCGCAAATGCAGATATGCACAAATTCTTGGCAGACTTGCCAGATCGCACAGGTCACCTGTATTCATCCTTTTCGAGTTCCCGCCAGTTTGATGAAAGACTTTTCCATGAGCCTAGAAAGCGTCCGCACCCATCTGAGCGCAGTTGCTCCCGACCTTGAGGTCATCGTGACTGACGACAGCAGTGCAACTGTGGACCTCGCCGCCAAGGCGCATGGCGTGACACCGGGCCAGATTGCCAAGACGTTGTCCTTCCAGCTCAAGGACCGGATATTCCTGGTGGTTGCCCGCGGCGACGCACGGCTGGACAACAAGAAAGCGAAGGCTGCCTTTGGCGGCAAGGTGAAGATGCTGGGTCTGGACGAAGTCGAGCGCCTGACAGGCCATCCGGTTGGTGGCGTTTGTCCCTTTGGGCTGGCGCAACCGCTGCCGGTCTATTGTGACGTTTCCCTGAAGGATTTTGACATCGTGATCCCTGCGGCCGGTGCGACCAATGCCGCTGTCCGGATTTCTCCGTTGCGTCTTGCGGAGATTACCGCGGCAGAATGGGTGGATGTCTGTCAGCCACCGGTGACCGCCGACTGATCAGGCGTTTCAAACGCCGTAATAGTCGCGGTACCAGGTAACAAATTTTGCGACGCCTTCCTGGACGTTCGTTTTCGGGCGATAGCCCGTCAGCTTTTGCAGAAGATCCGCGTTGGCCCAGGTGGCCGGCACATCGCCGGCCTGCATCGGCATCAGGTTGCGCTCGGCCCGCTTGCCGGTGGCCGCCTCGATCGCCTCGATGAAATCGGTCAGCTGAACGGAATTGGAATTGCCGATATTGACCACGCGCCAGGGAGCAACCGGCGACAGGCTGTCACCTTTCGGCACGGCTTCGCCTTCTTCCAGCCGTTGGGGCACGGCGTCTATCAACAGGCGAATGCCCTCGACCAGGTCTTCCACATAGGTAAAGTCGCGCCTCATGTCGCCGTGGTTGTAAACGTCGATCGGGCGATCCTCGAGAATGGCCTTGGTGAACTTGAACAGCGCCATGTCGGGCCGCCCCCATGGACCATACACCGTGAAGAAGCGGAACATGGTGACTGGCAGGTGATAGAGATGCGCATAGGAATGTGCCATCGATTCCGTCGCCTTCTTGGTCGCGGCGTAAAACGACATCTGATGGTCGGCCTTGTCGGTCTCCGTATATGGCATCTCGGAGTTGGCGCCATAGGCCGAAGAGGTCGATGCCAGCAACATATGCTCCGGCGGGTAGGCTCTTGCCGCTTCCAGCAGTTCGAACGTGCCGCAGATATTGCTTTCCAGATAGGATCGCGGCTGTTCGATCGAATAACGCACGCCGGCCTGCGCTGCCAGGTGAATGACGACGTCGGGCGTTTCGGCGCGGAACAGCGACATCAGGAGATCCGGTGTTTCAACCCGGTCGTTCACCGCTGTGAAATGCTCGTGCTGCAACAGCATTTGCTGACGTCTCTGTTTGAGCCGGACATCATAATAGTCGGTCATCGCATCGAGACCGATGACCCGAAAACCATCCTGCAGCAAGCGGGTGCAGAGGTAATAGCCGATAAAACCCGCAGAGCCGGTCACCAGAACGGTTTTCATGTTGCGCCAAAGCCTTTCAAATCGGATTTTTGGTCAGAAAAATTCAGGTCAACGGCGTGGTCATAAAAGGCTTCGCTTCGCCGGGCAATCGGAAAGTCCCGCCGAACGCCGCTTTGTTCATTTGCTGCCCGCTACAGGAATCGCGTATCAGGGTCAGGTCTGGCGGCCGCGCTGACAGGAAGGGTGGAAAAGAGATGACCGTTCTGATTACCGGCGGAGCCGGTTACATCGGCAGTCACACCGTCCTGAGCTTCCTGGATGCCGGAGAGACGCCGGTGGTGATCGACAACCTCAGCACCGGCTTTGACTGGCTGGTGCCGGAAAACGTGCCGTTCTTTCAGTGTGACATCGCGGACAGGGCTGCCGTCGAGGACGTGCTGCGCACGCATTCCATTGAAACCATCATCCATTTTGCCGGCTCGATCATCCTGCCGGAATCGATCGAAAACCCTCTGAAATACTATCGCAACAACACCGTAAATTCACTCGGTCTCGTTGAAGCTGCCGTTGCCTGCGGGATCAAGCACTTTGTTTTCTCATCAACGGCTGCCGTCTACGGGCAACCCGACAGTGTTCCTGTGTCCGAAACAGCGCCGGTTCACCCCGAGGCACCTTACGGAGCGTCAAAACTGATGACCGAACGGATGTTGCAGGACACCTCAAGGGCCCATGATCTGACCGTAACAGCGCTCCGCTATTTCAATGTTTCAGGCGCTGATCCGGAGGGACGAGCCGGACAGGCAACCCGTGATGCCACCAATCTCATCAAGGTTGCGTGCGAAACGGCTCTTGGCAAAAGGCCTGCGCTCACGGTTTTCGGCCAGGACTATGACACACCCGACGGTACGGCCATCCGGGACTATATCCATGTCTCGGATCTTGCCGAAGCGCACAGGCTCGCCGTGGATCGGATGCGCAAGGGCGGCAGCAATCTGGTTGCCAATTGCGGGTATGGCCGGGGATATTCGGTTCTCGACGTGGTGCGCGCCGTCAAAACCGTGTCCGGCAATGACTTCACCGTCGAAATGGGCGAGCGCCGCGCCGGCGACTGCCCGGAGGTCGTCGCCGACAACCGCCTTGCCCGGTCCGAACTCAACTGGACGCCCAGGCTGGACAGCATAGATCGCATCGTGGGCGATGCCTACAGGTGGGAACAGGCGCTCGGCCGGCGTAACCGCGTCTAGGCGCGCGATTTCGCCGGCCGGGACCGATCAGATACCTTCGCCATCCACACCGAAGCTGCTCAGGAACCCGTTCTGGCGCAGGTAATCGACGATTTCCTCGGCAATTTCCTCAGGCTCCCGTCCGACATTGCGGATATGGATTTCCGGATTCACGGGGGCCTCATACGGGCTGTCGATGCCGGTGAAGTTCTTGATCTCGCCGCGATCCGCCTTGGCATAAAGCCCCTTCGGATCCCGTTTCCGGCATTCCTCGATGGGCGTATCGACAAAGACCTCGATAAACTCGCCTTCGGGCATCAGATCGCGCGCCAACTGCCGCTCGGACTGGAACGGCGAGATAAAGGACACCAGCGTGATCAGTCCCGCATCGGCAAAGAGTTTGGCGACTTCACCCACGCGGCGGATGTTTTCCACCCGGTCGGCATCGGTAAAGCCAAGATCCTTGTTGAGCCCGTGCCGGACATTGTCGCCATCGAGCGTATAGGTGTGCCGGCCATCGACATGCAGCTTCTTCTCCACAATCGAAGCTATGGTCGACTTTCCCGAACCAGACAGACCCGTGAACCAGAGAACGGCCGGTTTCTGACCGAGCTTTTCCGAGCGCGCGGCCTTGTCGACATCAAGGGCCTGCCAGTGAATATTGCTCGCCCGACGCAACGCGAACCAGATCATGCCTGCGCCAACGGTGGCGTTGGACATGCGATCAATCAGGATGAACGAGCCGGTCGTG
The DNA here is from genome assembly GCF_002237595.1 of Labrenzia sp. VG12. NCBI lineage: Bacteria > Pseudomonadati > Pseudomonadota > Alphaproteobacteria > Hyphomicrobiales > Stappiaceae > Labrenzia > Labrenzia sp. VG12. The sequence continues at coordinate 142,515 of NZ_CP022529.1, read as the reverse complement.
TGGTTGGCTTCATAGGGATCGAACGGCACGGAGGACGACAGTGCGAAATTGCAGAACGCAATCTCGTTCAGCTCGAGCGTCTTGCCGGCGACATGCTCAAACGTGTTGACGTTGATCTTGTGCTTGATTTCCGAAACCGTCGCCGTGACCGTGCGTGTGCCGATCTTCAGAAGATACGGCCGACCGGGCAGCAAGGGTTCGTCGGACATCCAGATGACATGGGCTGCGAACTGGTCTGCCACCTCCGGCCTATGTGCCGTCGATGACAGAAGGTCGCCACGGGAGATGTCGATCTCGTCTTCCAGCGTGATGGTGACCGCCTCGCCGGCCCGGGCGGCGGACACTTCACCGCCTGCCCCGATGATCGACTTTACCTTGGAGATCTTGGCCGGTCCGGCGACAACAAGGTCATCCCCAACGGCAACGCTGCCGCTGGCGACCGTGCCGGAATAACCGCGGAAATCGAGGTTCGGCCTGTTGACCCACTGGACCGGGAACCGGAACGGTGCCTCGAGAACATGCTCGCCGACCTCGATGGTTTCCAGGTGCTCCAGGAGCGTCGGGCCGGAATACCAGTCCATCTTGTCGCTGCTGGCCGTGACATTGTCGCCGTAGCGCGCCGACATGGGGATCGCCTGCAGGGTCTCAAAGTCGAACCCATTGGCAAAGGTCTCGAATTCCTTGCGAATTTCTTCAAATCGTTCCTGCGAGTAGCCAACCAGATCGATCTTGTTGATCGCCAGCACCACATGCCGGATCCCCAGCAGGGAGGCAATGAAGGCATGGCGCCGCGTCTGGACCATCAGGCCATTGCGGGCATCGACCAGCAGCACAGCAAGATCCGCGGTTGACGCGCCCGTGGCCATGTTGCGGGTGTATTGTTCGTGTCCCGGCGTATCGGCAACGATGAACTTGCGCTTCTCGGTGGCAAAGAAACGGTAGGCAACATCAATGGTGATGCCCTGCTCGCGCTCGGCTTCAAGACCATCAACCAGGAGAGCGAGATCGATCTCCTCGCCGACCGTACCGTGTTTTTTGGAATCGCGTTCCAGTGCCGCAAGCTGGTCTTCGAAGATCAGCTTTGTATCGTAGAGAAGGCGGCCGATCAGGGTCGACTTGCCATCATCCACGGAACCACAGGTGAGAAAGCGCAGCTGGTCCTTGGTTTCCTGTGCCAGGATATAATCGGTAACCGCTGTTTCGGTGGAGGTCTGGATATCGGTGATGGTCATCTTAGAAATATCCTTCGCGCTTCTTCTTTTCCATTGAGGCGCTTTCGTCCTTGTCGATCAGGCGACCCTGGCGCTCCGACGTGCGGGCTATCAGCATTTCACGGACAATGGCGGGCAGCGTATCGGCGTCCGATTCAATGGCGCCGGTCAGCGGGTAACAGCCGAGCGTGCGGAAACGGACCATTTTCTCCTCAACCGTTTCACCGGCCTGCAGTTTCATGCGCTCGTCGTCAACCATGATCAGCATGCCATCGCGGTTCACCACTGGCCGCTTGGCGGCAAAGTAGAGCGGAACCATCGGAATGCTTTCCGTCAGGATGTATTGCCAGATGTCGAGTTCGGTCCAGTTGGACAGGGGAAAGGCGCGAATGCTTTCGCCCTTGGCAACCCGGGCGTTGTAGAGGCTCCAGAGTTCCGGCCGCTGGTTCTTCGGATCCCAGCCATGACTGGCGTTCCGGAACGAGAACACGCGCTCCTTGGCCCTCGATTTTTCCTCGTCCCGGCGGGCACCACCGAAAGCGGCATCGAAACCATACTTGTCGAGCGCCTGTTTCAGCGCCTCGGTCTTCATGACATGGGTGTGCACCGACGAACCGTGATCAAACGGATTGATGTTCTTCGCCAGCCCTTCCGGATTGGTATAGACGAGAAGATCCATGCCAAGACGCTTCGCGGTCTCGTCGCGAAACGTGATCATCTCACGGAATTTCCAGGTCGTGTCCACATGCAACAGCGGAAATGGCGGTTTCGAGGGGTAAAAGGCCTTCATAGCCAGATGCAGCATCACCCCTGAATCCTTGCCGATGGAATAGAGCATCACCGGATTGGAGAATTCTGCGGCAACTTCGCGGATGATGTGGATGCTTTCCGCTTCCAGCCGCTTCAGATTGCTAAGGCGCTCGGGTGTGATCCCCTGAGATTGCATGTTCATGTTCGCTTTTCCGTTGGGCCGTTGAAGCGGCCGTCGTCATCAGGTCCGGGAGGTCTGTCAGGCGGCGGGTGCCAGGCCTTCAAGCAGTGCCTTGTTGCTCACGGCAAGAAAATGCGGGTTGCGCAGATCGTCCTTGGTTGCATTGCGGGGCACCTGGTAACTGAAATCCGCACCGTTTTCGGCATAGACAACCGCGCCACCTGCTGCGCGCACGACAGCGTCGCCTGCCGCGATGTCCCACTGCATTGTCAGTGCAAGGCGCGGATAGAGATCTGCGCGACCGGCTGCCACCCAGCACAATTTCAGGGAAGAGCCAACGGACAGCTGCTCCGCGACCTGAAAATTGCTGATGAAGGATGCCGTTTCCTCCGACATGTGCGACCGGCTGGCCAGGACGCTCAGGCCTTCTGCAGGCGCTGTCCGCACGGTGATGCGCTCCGTGCCGGACACCGCGCCACCTTCGATCCTGCCCTTGAACGCGGCGGTCTGCGTCGAACCGTTTTCTTCCAGACGTCCACCCCAGAAAATTTCGCCAAGCGCGGGAGCCGACACCACACCGAAGACTGGTTGACCGTCCTCGATCAAGGCGATGTTGACCGTAAACTCGCCGTTCTTCTTCAGGAATTCCTTGGTTCCATCCAGGGGATCGACGAGGAAGTAACGGTCACCGACAATCGGCAGGTTTCCCGCTTCGACGCTTTCTTCGGCAACGACGGGAATGTCGGCAAAGCGGTCTGCCAACCCCGCCAATATGATTTTTTCCGCAGCTGCATCGGCCTTGGTAACCGGAGATCCGTCCGTCTTGTTCTCAACCTCGAAGGGCTGAGCATAAATTTTCAGGATTTCCTCACCAGCGCGGATCGCAAGCTGGTTCAAAAAGGATATCTGGTCTTCGGTCATCAACGCCTCAATCTTGGCGGAAATCAAACGATTATCCGCGCCTTTCCTTCGTTTGGCTTGCCCGTAAATAAAGAAAGAACCTGTATCAATTCAAGGAATGGTGTTCCACGAATGCCCGCGAAATGAAAACGCTCAGGTTTCTCTTCCCCTCGCTTACGCCGTTTTATTGCAAATCGCAAACGGATGGGCCGATTTCGGGGGCGCATGGGAATTCTTGGCGGCGGCACCAGAGATTCACGGATTGGCAAGGCATTTGTTGTTAAACTGGCTTCCGAGTAGGGCGGAAACCGTCCAATGAGGCACGTTAACCGTGAGATGACTATGTCGGACGCCAAACCAGTCCCGCACCATGTTGCGGATGAAAGCGCCAGCGATCAGTTTCCTCGGGCGCGGCGAGCCCGCGTGTTCAAGAAAGGGAAAATGGTCTTCCAGCACGGCTTGAGATCCATCCCCTGCACCGTGCGCAATATTTCTGACGGCGGCGCCATGCTCGAATTCGAGCAGGCCTTCATGCTGCCGAAGGAATTCGACCTTCACATCGATCTGGAAGACTATGAAGTGACCTGCGAACGGCGCTGGGAAGAAGGCCTGCGTTGCGGTGTGCAGTTCATCAGTGAAAAACGCCCGGTGTCGGCGCAGCGCGCGCAGGTGCTGAAAACGTCTGAAGAGGCGCTGAAGAGCGAACTTGATGAGCGGCGCGACAGCCCGGACAACTTCTTCCAGCGCAAGCATTTCAGCGACCCGCAAGGCGTGCCGCAAGGCCCGACCCGCAAGGCGCGGCCGACAGGTGGCGGCAAACCGACTTTCGGCAAACGGCGCTGAGGCCGACGCTTTCGCGTCGTCTCTTTCCACGAGGTTGGCCCTTTCGGCATCTGCTGAAGGGCCTTTTTTGTTTCTGCCATCCGGGCCGATCAGGCGGCCCTTTTGTCCTGCTCCATTATTCTCCTGACAGCCGGCCTGTCCGAGCAGCGTGCCACCCAATCACGAATGGCCTGGTTGTCCGGCATGAGATCCGGCGCCCAGTTGAACGGGCTGCTGCAGAGGAGATCCGCCGCCGAATACCGGTCGCCAAGCAGATAGGGCTGGTCCTCAAGGGCCTCTGCAAGTCGCTGGACCATGGTATCAAAGTCCCGGAACGTGGCCGTCAGGGCCGGATGGGTCAAGCCGGTGAAGTGAAAGACGCCAACAGGTTCCATGATGCCCTGGTAGTAGAACAGCCAGGACAGGTACTCACCGCGGCCGGGTTGTCCCTCGATCGGTCCGAGACCTGCCTCGGGGAACTTGTCCGTCAGATAAAGAACAATCGCACCGCGCTCGCGGATTTTTTCGTTTCCATCCACGAGATAGGGCACTTTCTTTTCCGGGTGCGGGTTCAGCGGGTCGGGTCCGCCGCTGCCGTCATTGCGAGTGATCGTCACCTCCTTGATGTCGACCGCCGCGCCGAGTTCTTCGACGAGTGCAACAAGGGAAGACGACCGGCTGTTGGGAGAGTGGTAAAGCGTGGTCATGAAAATGCTCCTTTCGAATTGGACGGAGAAGCTATAGCGTCCCCCTGCTGACATTTTCCGGCAGGAGGAAATCGCGATCATGGCCCGCACCGACAGACTGATGCGCCTGATGGACACGCTCCGGCGGCTGCCGCAACCGGTCACAGCAGCCCGGCTTGCGGAAGAAAGCGGCGTGTCGCTGCGCCAGCTTTATCGGGATATTGCAACATTACGGGCCGGCGGCGCCCTGATCGATGGGGCAGCCGGTGTCGGCTACACGCTGACGGAAGACACGTCCCTGCCGCCGCAGAGCTTTTCCCGGCTGGAGATCGAGGCGCTCGCACTTGCCCAAAGTGGATTGGAACAGATCGGCGACACCGCCCTGATCGAGGCCGGGCGCACCGCGATTGCCCGGATCGTCGCCACCCTGCCCGATGCCCAGGCCCGCCAGGCCATGCACACCGTGCTGCGGAGCTGGCGGCGACAGGATCAGCGCCCGCCGGTCGCGATTGATCTGGCGCTCCTGCGCGAAGCCTGCTGGCAGGAATTCAGCCTGCAAATTTCGTATCGCGACATGCAGGAGCGGGTGACGAACCGCGAGATCTGGCCGCTCGGCATGTCCTATGGAGAGGACACGCTGCTTTTGCTTGCCCATTGCCGCCTGCGGCAGGACTTCCGGCATTTTCATGTCAGCCGCATCGAAACGATGACACGCGGCACTGAGAGCTTCCGGCCGAAACGGGTCAGCTTGCTCAGGGACTATGTAGCCGGGCGACGCAACAGGACTGCCTCCGGCGCACAAGGCTGAAGGCCGATCAGCGTCACGCAGCGTGCCTCAGATCACCCCCGGCCGTCCAGAAACGACTGTGCCGCGTCCCGGGTCTCGTAGATATGCGATGCGCCCTGAAGCGTTTCGCCGAGTTTCAGCCGAAGGAAGGCGGAGCCTGAGTAGCGCGTAACGGTTCCATAGAACCGGTTTTCCAGATCGGCGACCATTTCTGCGTAATCATTGCTCACGTCATCGTCCAGGTGGAACCCGTCATAGTTGACGATGACATCGACCCGTTCGCCGAAGGGGCCGCAGACCCGCTCCACCTGATCGCGAACCTGCTCGACTTCCTCCGTGGTGCGAATGCGCATCTTTTCGAAATTGATGAAGAGACGGTTTTCCGCGCTGTCGAGCGCGATCCGTTCCGGAAGGTCGAGATGCAACAGCTCCCGGCGCAGGTCCATCGGTCCGTCGGCAAACAGACGCGCATCCATCGGCTCGATCTCGCCGATGATCGGCCGGAAGGACATCTGACCGAGGATGTCACGCTCGATGTCGACCCCCGGCGCGACTTCCTTCAGGACCAGGCCCTCCGCGCTCAGCTGAAACACACAGCGCTCGGTCACATAAAGCACAGGCTGCCCCAGACGCGCGGCCCGGCGCCCGGAGAAGGTCACCTGCTCGACATGATCCAGGAACTTTCGAGAGCTGCCTTCCTGCCGGATGTTCATGCGGCCTTCGTCCAGCTGCACGTGCAGCCCCTTGGCGGTGAAGGTGCCGGCGAAGACCAGGGACTTGGCGTTCTGGCTGATATTGATGAACCCGCCTGCCCCGGCGAGACGAGGGCCGAAACGTGAAACATTGACGTTGCCGTCCGCATCGGCCTGGGCAAGGCCGAGACAGGCCATGTCGAGCCCGCCGCCATCGTAAAAATCGAACTGGGAATTCTGCGGGATCACCGCGTCCACATCCACGGCCGCGCCGAAATCGAGGCCCGAGGCGGGCTGACCGCCGACCACTCCGGGTTCCGCGGTCAGTGTGACGTGGTTCAGGAGCCCCTCTTCCGCGGCGACGGCAGCAACCCCTTCCGGCATGCCGATGCCGAGATTGATCACACCATTGACCGGGAGTTCGAAGGCGCAGCGCCTTGCGATGATCTTGCGCGGACCGAGTTCCATCGCCGGGATCTCGCCATCCGGCGGGCGGATCCGGTTGGTGAAGGCGTGGGAGAAGGCTGTCTTGTAGGTCTGCATGTGGTTCTGCGGGCTCGCCACGACCACGGCATCCACCAGAATACCGGGGATCTGGACCTCGCGCGGCTGCAGACTGCGGCTGCGCGCCAGCCGCTCCACCTGCACGATCACCACGCCACCGGCATTCTTCACGGCCATGGCCTGGGCCAGATTGTCGATCACCAGTGCCTCGCGCTCCATGGTGACATTGCCGGCTTCATCCGCCGTCGTGCCGCGCAGAAGCGCCACGGTCATTTTCGGAGCAGGATAATAGAGCACCTCTTCGCCACCGAACTCCATCAGCTCGACCTGGGGTTCCGTGGAGATGTCGTTGATCGCACCTCCGCCGTTTCGTGGATCCACAAACGTTTCCAGGCCGACCTTCGAAAGCATGCCAGGCTTACCGGCTGCCGCATCCCGGTATAATTGACTGATACAACCCTGAGGCAGGTTCCAGCCCTTGATCTTGCCCTCAACGGCGAGTGCCGCCACTTTCGGGATCAGGCCCCAATGGCCGCCAACCACCTGTTTCAGAAGACCGTCATGTCCAAGCCGATTGAGACCCCGGTCCTTGCCGTCCCCCTGCCCGGCCGCAAACACAAGAGACAGGTCACGCGGCGTTCCACGCGCCAGAAACCGCGCCTCGATCGCGGCCAGCAACTCGTCCGGCACCCCAATGCCGACGAAGCCGGATGTTGTGATGGTATCCCCGTCCTTGACCAGCGCAGCCGCGTCCGCCGCGGAGACAACTTTCCGACGCATAGGTTCCTCCCGATTTTTGCCAGCAGTGTGGACCGGAAGAACGGCGGGCGTCCAGTAGCGCTATCGTCTAGGGTGTGGACTCACTCATTTGATCGCAAGCGCGCAACAAACGGCGGTGAGCTGCAAAGGAAAGCACGAAAAGCAGGCTTCAAGCCCGGTTGAGTAGTTGGACGCGGCCGATCCTCCCAACATGAACATCCCGCGCGCATTGGCCAGGACATCTATTTTACTTTGCCAGCTAATTGACCTTAAGTTTAACCAAGTAATTTTTACCCTTATAAATAATTACAGTGGCCTTAATAACTAAGTAAATCTTTTAAATAACATTTAGCCCGACTTTATTTGAGCAAATTCAGAAGCTTCACGGCGTCGCTTTTCAATGGGGGGTGAAAGCGCACATGCTGGACAACATCAGATTTTCGAAAAAGGTCCCGGCCATCATGCTGGGCGCCACCGCAATCGTCGGCCTTGTGCTTGGCATAGGTGGATATGTGACCGCCTCGAGCAGCATCGAAGAGATTACGAATGAAAGGCTGACAGCCGCAGCCGAAGGGGCAAGAACAACTGCGGAAGATTTTTTCAACCAGATCAACACGGATATCGACCTTCTGGCGCGCAATCCTTCGACCACCGAGGCCCTGCGGGAGTTCACGGATGGCTGGAAAAAATGGAAGCTCTTCCGCGGTGATCCGTCCAAGCAGATCTCGGACGCCTACCTGAAGAACAATCCGCACCCGGAAGGGAAAAAACATCTTCTGAACGTTGCCGAATCCGGGACGTTCTATGACGAAGTCCATTCCCGGTATCATCCGATCTTCCGCGAAATCCAGAACCAGAGCGGGTTTGCCGACTTCTACCTGTTCGACACCAAGGGCAACCTGGTCTACTCCGTGCAGAAACAGGAGGACTTTGCCGCCAATTTCAGGAAGGACGACAGCCTGTTTGCGACCTCCAGACTGGCCGAAGTCTATGGGGCAGCCCTCGCAAACGTCGAAGACCTGACCAACCATTTTGCCGATTTTGCACCGTATGCCTTTGCAGGAGATGCCCCATCGGCTTTCATATCCAGGGTTATCCTGAAAGAGAACGGCAAGCCGCAAGGCGTTCTGGCCTTGCGCATCCCGCCGGATCGCATCGACAAGATGATGCAATCGGCAACCGGTCTGGGAGACACCGGGGAAGTCGTGCTGGTCGGGCAAGACGGTCTTTTGAGAAGCAACTCCAAGGCCACCGAGACCTCGCAGGATATCTTGAAGACCTCCTTCTCCCTGCCCGAGCTTTCCAGTGCCTTTGAGACCGGGCAGGCTTCGGCGACCACCCCGGTCTTCGGCGAGGAGACGATGCGGGTCGAGATCGCCGGCTTCACCTTCTCCGGCCTCCCTTACGCAGTGGTTGCCATGCAGTCGCTTGCCGAGGCCAGGGCTCCTGTCAGGACGCTGGCCTGGCGGATGGCCGCCATCGGCGGCGTATTGCTTGTTGTCGTTGCCTTCATCGCCTGGCTGACCGGCAACGGCATTACCCGACCCATCAAGCGACTGGTGGCGGACATGGAAAAACTGGTCGCCGGCAATACAGAGATCAGCCTGTCGGGCAAGGACAGACGCGATGAAGTCGGCGATATGACCCGTGCCGTTGCCGTCTTTCGGGACAACCTTGTCGAACGGGCCAACCTGACGGAACAGAACGCGGCAACGGAACGCGAACGGCAGGTCAGGCAGACCCGGATCGACACGCTTGTCACCGAATTTGAGACTTCCATCGAAGCGTCCCTGGAGGAATTCGCACGAAATGCCTCCACCATGACCGACGCCTCCGACCTTCTGTCCAACCTTGCAAACAATGCCCTGGACCGGGCGTCTGCGGCAGCCCGCTCGACCCAGGAAGCATCCCAGAACGTCCAGACCGTTGCGCATTCGGCCGAAGCCCTGACCACGTCCATCAACAATATCGGACAGCGGGTAACGGATACCAAGGACACGGTCGGAACAGCGGCCCGGACCGCCCACTCAACGAATGAGCAAGTGGCCAGCCTGTCGGAATCGGCCAAGGGCATCGGTGCGGTCATCTCGCTCATTCAGGATATTGCCGAACAGACAAACCTGCTTGCGCTCAACGCCACGATCGAAGCCGCGCGTGCCGGCGACGCAGGCCGGGGCTTTGCCGTCGTTGCCTCGGAAGTCAAGCAGCTCGCCGAACAGACTGCCAAGGCAACCGAGCAGATCTCTTCCCAGATCAACGACCTGCAATCCTCGACATCAGCTTCCGTGAACGCGATTTCCCAGATTTCCGGCACGATGGACGAGGTTGACGGCCACACCCAGGCCATCTCCGCATCGATCAACGAACAGCGCGTCTCAACGGAACAGATCAGCCAGAACGTGGCCGAGGCCGCAACAGGGACCGAACAGATCGTCGTCAATATCGAGGCGGTCACCGAATCCATTGGCGACACCCGCGAAGCCGCCCGCAATGTTCACGAGGCCGCCGATGCCGTCAGTGATCACACCCGGCAGCTCTCCGACAGGATCCAGAGATTTCTTTCGGAAGTGGCGGCTGCCTGACCCCTTTTTCAGTTCTGGCCTCTTCGCAGGTACAAGCGACCTTGCCTGCGCAGAGGCCACGACGGCAGGGGCCGCAAGGTGGACGTTTCGACACTCCACGCAAAGCTTTTACGTGCTAGCAAGTGAATTTCAGCTGAGCGCCCAATGTAGCGACCAGGCGTTCCTCCACCAGTCGTTACATGGGGCGTTCCACAAGGTCTAAAACTACTTAAGATTGTATATATTCAAAATTCACTTCTATAATCGGCTTCGCCGCATGTGCAACGCCCGGCAGTGACCGGAAACGTGTCCCCGGCTCCTTAGAACAAGAGGAGTGTTTTCCAATGCATCTTCGCGCAGCTTCCGCATTTTCCCTCGTCAGTCTGATCGCAGCCTCCGGCGCCCTGGCCGCCGACTGCCCGGATCCGGGCCGCCAGCCGGCCACCGAAGCGCTGATCGCGCTTGTCGAGAGCGATCCTGCCTTGCAGGAACAGCTGACCCGGTCCATTGCACTCGGGCAGATCATCAATTCCGATCCGACCACCAATCCGGTGGCAAGCCTTGAAGACTATTACGATTTCGTCGATGCGCTGGTGACCTATCCGCCGCAGAACATCAAGACCGGGGTCGTAGACGATGGCATTCGGGTCAGTATGGACGGCAGCAATTACTGCAACTGGAACATCCTCGATATTCTGTCCTACAGCTATTTCCTGGTGGATCGGCAATTGACCACCGATCCGCGCGGCCAGATCCAGTTCGAGAACGATGCCTTTTCCGCCTGGATGCGCGACATTGCCGTTGAATGGGGCAAATATCTGGAAACCCCTCCATCTGCCATACATGTCCCGGACTTTACCAGCGATCCGAATTTCGGCGACTGGTATTGCCCGCCGGAAGGTGGCTACGCGACCTTCCAGGATTTCTTCGTGCGCGAACTCTGCGCCACAACCTTCCCGACCGGCTCCCGCCCGGTTGAGGGATATGACGACCCTGCAACGGTGGTCTCCATCGGCGACAGCACCTCCGCCGGCTGGTGGCCAATCAGCCGGGACGGCAAGCTGGTCACAACCTATGACGGCATCTCCCAGGCCGGTGAGATGATCAAGGGTCAGCTCTACAGCAACGTCTTTGAATTCATTGAAGGCAAGGACGGCGAGAAGGTCATTGAGAGCTTTGGCTCCATAGACCCGACGCTTTTTGCAGGCGGAACCTGGACCCACCAGTTCCTGAATGTGAACAACTACCACCGGCTTCATGTGCCGGTCGCCGGCAAAATCGTATATCTCAAGCATCTGCAGGCGGGTGTCCGGATGAAATCCGGTTGGGCCGAAGCCCGGCAACCGGGCGAAGTCAGCCATTATGACCCGCAGGACACCGCCGACTGGCAATTCGGCCAGACCCGGATGGTGATCGGCATCGAGACTGAAGATCACGGCATGGTCGTCATCTCACCCATGGGCATGGCGCAGGTGTCGTCGATCGTCAAACGCAACTGGGTCACGGAAGGCGCCCAGGCTGACAAGGGCTGGGAATTTGCCAATTTCGCCTTTGGTGGCTCGGACTTCGTGGTGATCTTCCAGGAAGAGGCCGACTTTGTCCTGACCGTCGACACGCTCAAGGAACCGGCTCCGGGTGCCGGCGTCAACTATGCCTCATCGCTGCAGGGCCAGAAATATGGCTGTTTTGGCGGCGTAACCACCTGCAGCGCCACGCCGGAGACCCCGCCGGCACCACCCGCGGACAAATAACGGCTGCTCTTTTACCGCGACAGGGCAGCGGCCGGAAAGCCGCTGCCAAATATGTTTCAGGCCGTCTCTCCGGACGCAAAAACATAGTGCAGACGCACACAGCCACGATCCATGGCCTGGACGCTGGCAAGTCTGGGAGACGCTTTCAGGCCGATTGCGGGAAACAACGGCACCCCGCCACCGATCAGCTCCGGCATCAGATAGATCTCGATTTCGTCAAGCGCGCCGTGTTCCAGGAAAGCCATCTGCAGCCGGCCGCCGCCAACCACCCAGACATCTCCGTCCTCCAGCGCTCGCAGCTGGCCGATGAGCGTGTCGACGTCCTGGCAGATCTCCAGCGGCCCGGCAGGTTTCTCGATCGGCCTTGAGGTGACCACATAGGCGCGCTTGTCGCCATAGGGCCAGGGGAACCCGCAATTGGCAACAAAGTCATAGGTTGCACGTCCCATGACAACCGTTTGAATGCTCTGCAGGAAAGCCGGGAACGCATGCTCACCAAGGTCCATGTCATCGTATTTTTGCAGCCAGGTCATGTCATCCGCCTCGCCGGCAATGAAGCCATCCAGGCTTGCTGCTATGTAACCGCGGATTTTCGCCATCCAGAGCCCTCTTACGCAATACGCTTTATTTATAAACAAATATATGTTTATAAATAAAACATGGCAAGACCCAGATCCCTCCCCGACGAAACCGTGCTTGACCGGTTGTTGCAAACCCTGTCCGACTGCGGTCCCGAAAACCTGACGTTTCAACGGGCTGCCAAGGGTGTCGGCCTGTCGGCGGCAACGCTGGTGCAGCGTTTCGGCAGCCGGGATGCCATGGTTGAAGGGACGCTTCTTTATGCCTGGGACGGTCTCGATGAAGCCACACGGCTTGCGGACCAGGACCACGACCTGACACCGGACGGCGCCATATCGCTGCTGCTTGACCTGATGCCGGCCGACACGGACGAGGACAGCACCATCGATGGCCTGCTGCTGTTGCGGGAAGACATGCGCAACCCTGCCCTGCGCAGCAGGGGCGCCGCGTGGGGGACGAAGCTGGCAACGGTTCTGGGGCGCAGGCTGACGCAAGACCCTTCGCAGCAAGACAGGCTCGGCCGGCAGATGGCCTGTCTCTGGCAAGGCACAATACTCTGGTGGGGGTTCGACCGTTCCGGCTCTGCAAGGGACGCAGCCCGGCGCGCCCTGGAAGACTGGTGCCGGTCGGCTGGTTTGATGCGGTGATGAGGCCAAAGACAACGGCGCATGACAAAAGGGTGCCGGTTTGCACCAGCACCCCCCTGTTTGGAGCAGAATACTTGTTTTGAACGCACGTCCTTTCAGACAGGCCCTCAAAGCGACCCTGATCTCCGACGGCTTCACCTCCCTCCGGGAGCATCAGCCCATGACGCCAAGGCCTGGCAGGCTTTGATGTCACGCCGGTCCCACGGATAACCCGCCGTAACCGGATTGCCGGGGCGCTATCCGCGGTGCGCAACCGCCAGAAAGCGCGTCCCATGTGGTGGCCCGAGAACCGACCGGTCAGACCTTCCCGAAAGAAAGACCGAAAGAACAGCTTCGGCATGGGCTACTGAGATCCCAGTTCGGAGAACCGATTACCAAGTCGGAACCGATCTGGCTCAGTAGTTATTAAGATAATGCCGGTGGAGTGACCCTACGTCTACTTCACTTTTGGCTTTTCAACACCTGCAGAACTTCGCCTGTTAACAAGCTGTTAACAGTTTTCCAGAGAATAAAATATCGCCTTTCAGGGCAGAGACTTAACAAGATCAAGCCGAATATTGGACAAGCCACTGCTTTCCCCAAAACCGTCCGGGTCCTGGAAGGAGCACTTTTCATCAGATCTGGTCGGAGAAGACTGGCTGGGGTGGAAGGATTCGAACCTTCGCATGGCGGTACCAAAAACCGCTGCCTTACCGCTTGGCTACACCCCAAGGCCGTGGAGACGCTGTATAACGAGACCGGCTGCGGAGCGCAAGAGGCTGTAAGGGCAAAGTTCTGGCCCTTCGGACAGGTTTTCCCCAGAAGGGTGAACAGGACCTGATTTTCTCGCAGGGGCGCTCAAGTCGCCAAGTCGAGACACGGACGTTTGAGACGCCAGATGCGGGCCGTCCCGCATGCCCCACCCAGGATTTTTCGCGAATTTTGTCGCTATCCGACTGAACTTGTTCACAGTTTCAAAAAAATGCCCGCCCCCTCACCAAACCCCTTGCGGGAACAGGTCAGCTTTGCTAAATGACCCTCCACGCAGCGCGGCCCTGCCACGCTGTTCCCGATGGACCTGTCCTGACAGATCCAAGAAACAAGTCGGAGTGTAGCGCAGCCTGGTAGCGCACCTCGTTCGGGACGAGGGGGTCGGAGGTTCGAATCCTCTCACTCCGACCATTTCTTTCTTTTTGAAACTGATTTGCAGCGTTTTCAGGCCGCCGAAATCCATGCCGGTTCTCGATGTATCCGGGCCAAGGTTCGGTGCGGGCGATAGAACTGTATCAATTCCTTCAGACAAGCGAACACGGCATTCCAGGTCTGGTGCAGACAGGCAGACCGCTCGTTGGTATCTGCCCTGCTGGACAATAATGACAGCTGGCTGACCTCCTTTTGCATGCGTAGAGTCAGGGTTTCCGACTGGAGACCCAAAAAACGCATGAAGAAGCGCTTCAGCACATCCTGGTTATGTGGAGTTATGCTCCTCGGCCTGACTGCAGATGCTGTCCAGGCCGAGGACGAACGGCCCATTTTCATCACCATGCAGCAGGAGCCCTACAGTTACCTGGACAAAAACGGCAATATCGACGGTTATCACTATACGATCGCCAATCTGATCCTTGAAGAAGCCGGCTTCTCCCACAAGGCAACAACTGCTCCTATCAAGCGCATGGTCGTCGAACTGACCAGCGGCACGGCCGACTGCTCAATCGCTGCCCACTCTCCTTTCGCGCAGGAAAACTTCATGCATGTTGCCGATATCGGCTATGAGCTCAGGGTCGGCATCATCCCTCGCAAAGGTATTGACCTGGAGAGCTATGAAGACCTGAAGGGCCTGAAGATCGGTGTTCCTGCCGGCATGAGCATCGGCGATCCATTCGACAGCGATGAAACCCTCGACAAGGTGCAGACCCCCGACTACGAAAAAAGCGCAAGAATGCTTGAGGTCGGCCGAATTGACGCCATCATGGGGGCCATTGAAAGCGTTCGCTACAGCGCCTTCATGAAAGCGAATATCGCTCACGAAATCTTCGGAAAGCCCCTCGTCACCACGCAATACCCCTTTGTGCTGATCTGCAGCAAGACGTTGCCCGAAGACGGTTACGTACTGGCATTGAAAGAGGCGACGCAACGACTGAAAGCGCGTGGTGACATTGATGCGGTCATCCGCGACTTCTTCTCATTCTCGGTCAGCGCCGCGCCAGACATGCTGCAGGACGCCCCGCCCGCCACAAAAGTGAGATAGGACGGCTCAGGGCCGCAGGTCAGACAACCGTCGCTTCAGCGGGCGACGGCCTGCTCATTCCAGCGCGAACTGGCGGCCGACAAGGATCGATAGGCGGTGTCGTTTTGGCCGCGCTTCTTTTCATCTGACAGGAAAACCCGGTTCCGGCCGGCCTTCTTGGCTTCGTAGAGAGCTTCATCTGCCTTAAACAGGGCTGCACTCAATTCTGTCTCTCCCGTCGGACAATGCGAAATACCGGCGCTCAAGGTCACCGGCGTCTGCAGGTCTTCGATGGAAGGCGTTGCCTGTTCGAATTTCTTGCGCAGTCTGTCGACCAACCGGAAGGCCTTTTCCCTGGACCCGCCCGGAAACACCAGGACGAACTCTTCGCCCCCGCTGCGCCCGGCAATGTGACCCGGATCCAGTCCCTGCTCCAACAACCTTCCCAGAAGGACGAGAACCTTGTCGCCGCAGGAGTGACCGTAGGTGTCGTTGACCTGCTTGAAATGGTCGATATCCACCATCGCCAGGCTGTAGGACTGGGCCGCGTCTCCAGGACGATTGCCTGCAATAGCCGTTTCGGCATCGTCAAACAGCGCCCTCCGGTTGCGCAGGCCCGTTAATGCATCTCGCTGTGCGGCGCTGCGATGCCGTTTTTGCTGAAACTCGATGACAAGGGCATAAATGAGCGCATATTTCATCGAGACATAGATCAGCATGAAGATGAGATGCGCCTTGACGAGCGGTCCGTCCATGGCCAATTCGCCACCACCCGAAAGAAATGAAGACGCACCTGCGTAAACCACATTGACGCCTGACAGAGCCGCCCAGAAAGACAGACCGTAGGCGGCGACCAGATGGCGCGCATTGTAGTGGAAGTACAAATAGGCGTTCCAGAACGCCAACCCGCCGCCCAGCAGAGCGAACACTTGCAGACGCCCGGCGGCAGTCGCCCCGATCTCGGTGTAAACACCGAGGCCAAGCCAGATGAACAGGGGTGCGAAAACAACGGCAAGATAAGGCTTCAGGTCAAAGAACAGGCGCGCCGCCAGGATTGCAAAGCCGACCGAGGCGTAAACCAGCGACTCACGCAAAATCATCGCCAGCCACGGATCATAGAGATAGCTGGTGATCTCGGCGAAATTGGAAGCACTGAGGAGCAGCAGGCTCGCACTGGAAGATATTACGCTCAGGGAAATGTGCCGCTCACACTCCCGCGTCAGCCACAGAGCCGACAGAAGTGTGATGCCACAAATCAGCTCGATGACGATGAGTGCGACCCGTGCCGTATTCACATCGAAGTCAAAGGTCATTCTATGCCCCTGCCCGATTCCTCACGACGCGCGATCCCGACCAGATATCACGGGCTCGAACCTCAAACACGAAAGTGAGCACATGTACTTCCACATCAGACACAGGTGTAGTTCGCAGGTGTTATTAAATGGTTGCAGGCCTTGATGCTTGCCGGAACACGCAAGAGCCGCCGCCTCTATTCTCCACCATGCTACCACACCCGGCCAGATTGGCCTTCAAGACAATTGTCTATCGCCCCTTCCTTACCGCCGGTAGCGCTGTCACGCAAACTTCCCGTCGCAGAGGAGCGTGCGGCATGACCGCTCCCCCTCCATGCCCCTCATGAACACGCCACCTCCGACACCTATGCAGCGCGCCTTTCCTCCACCGAATTCAGTGGCTCCGTAACGCCGCGCTCATGGCTGGCAATCGATTGCACCGGCCGGTATTGATCATAGATGCGCTGGATGAACCGCCCGGTCGGGCTTTCCCTCATTTTCTGGATTACAGGCACCATCTCCGGCGGGCAAATCGCCTGATTGGGCAGCATGCCCTGATAGCCTTGGGCCAGAACGATCGGCGCAAAGGAGGCGGCCACCGCAAAGTCGGCCAGTGTCAGGCGCCCACCAACCAGAAATTCCCTTCCATCGGAGAGCATGTTGTCGATGCGCTCCATCCCGGCATAGGTGTGCTGCAAGGCCTCCTGCGCGTTTTTTGCGTTCAGTTTCAAGGCGTAGTTCATCAGACGCCGGATCACCGGCATGCCGACAAAGACACCCGCCTTTTGATAAAGCGGCACGCCGGTCGTGATCGACGGCCAGATGGCCTTGCGGTTCTGCAGGAGATGATAGTAGCACCAGCGGTCCAACTCATCGCCGATCGTGCTTCTGGCATAGTGCTGCAGATCCATGACCTCAAAATGCTCATCCGGCTCCCTGTCGGGATCCGGGATGAGCCCCTGGTCGAAACCCGGTACGGTTTGCAAATAAGTGAGGATGTCGTCAACGCCGGAGTATCGCGCTTTCCCCTTTTCCGGGACGAAGAGAATGTAGCGCGAAGCCGGAGCTCTCCACATCCAGAAAACCAGCTCGTGGAACACAGGTGCATTCGGCTCTTCCCGATAGGAAACGCCCGAATGCTGCAACAGCCACCGACCGAGATCCACGTCTGTGGATGGCAACAGCGTAATTAGCCGATTTTGTTTCATCTCTGATCTTCCCACACAAGATTCGCAAGACTTCTCTCGATCAGCGGCCAGGCTTCCTGAAAACACTCGAAATCGCTTCGATTATTGCGCGACGAATTCTCGAAATACAAAGCAGGCTGAATAAAACGGCGCCCGCACACATGCCTGTTCGACGACAACATCGCAAAAAGGAAACGGTTTTACGAAGGCCCCACCAATACTTAACCACTGATTGTCAAATATATTGACTCAATCTTGTTAAGAAATGATGTAGTCATTTTTTTCAATATCGGTTATCAAGATCTTCAACTTGAGGACTGAGTCGCGTGATTGATTCAAGTCTTTGAAATTGTTCCAGCAGCAGGAACGCTGCGCGGTGCAATGCTGAGCTGCCGAAAGGGAACTTGGCCCGATATCGAAAATAATCGGCTTCCATGTGGAAGCATATTTGAAGGTCAGAACTTCAAACTGACATTCTGAACTATGTTATAATTTGCTGTCGTCTAATTTGGATGCGGAGTAGCGGTGTGCTGTCAAAAATAAACTCTGACACCATGGGGTATATTCTTGCAATAATAGAATATATTGGCGCTCTGATTTTGTTCATTTCGCTGTTTTCCGTCAAAAATCTCCCGAAAAATGTCCGCTCGAGCATCATCATCAACATGTTGACGCTGACATTGATCGCGACCGCGACCATCATGAACAGGCACGGAGATTTCTACATCAGGATCTCTTCGTTCCTGTATCTGATTTCGAGCGGACTGTTCGTTCTGTCGGCGCAAGTGTTTTACCGCCTGCAGCCAAGGTTTATCCTCGTTTTCGTTCCGGTGGTGCTCGCGCTTGTCATCTATCTTTTTCCGGACCTGCGCGACAGCTTTGTCGCCAGATCGCGCGTCAACACATCGCTGAATGCCCTGCTTTGTGCCTGGGCGGCCTACCTTTACGCGTATCACAACGAAAACAGGCTCGTGAGCGCGCGACTGCTTTCCGCCGTGTTCGCGTTGGGCTCGCTGTCGTATCTGGTGCTCTTTTCAGGGTCGTTCATCCAGTCCGGAGCCTGGGTTGCCGCGGCCTATAACAGTATTGTCTTCAAGGCCAATTACTTCCTGCTCTTGATGGTGATCCTGTCCCTGGCCCCGTTGATGCTGGCACTGGTTCTTGAAAACCACAGCGCAAAGTACAAGAAACTTGCCCGGATAGACGCCCTGACCGGCATTCGAAACCGCCGCGCCTTTTTTGATGACGCGGACCAGATGCTGGAAAGTCTGTGCCGCGAGGATGGCAGCCGCAGTGTCAGTGTTGCCGTGATCGACATTGATCACTTCAAGAACGTCAACGATACGTTCGGCCATGCCGCGGGCGACAAGGTGATTGCCTACCTGGCCGAGCTAATGGGCGAGGTCATAGGCGACAAAGGCGTTTTCGGCCGCACCGGCGGAGAAGAGTTTTCCGTGTTTCTGCCGGATATGGAGAGCGCGGCCGCAACACGCCTGCTGGATCGCCTCCGCACTGCCTTTGAAGAACAGGCGGGCCGGACGATAGAGAACGCCCAGGCCATCACACTCAGCGCCGGTGTCTTTGCGGTAAGAGCTCAGGTTTCAAAGCTGGACGACGCGATCAGCAAGGCCGACGAAGCGCTTTATCAGGCCAAGCGAATGGGACGGAACCGCATCGAAAGGCACCATACCGAAGGCGTCCAGCCTGACCTGGCGAAACCTCACCTGATTACCCAGTGATCCTCCAGCTTCGCGACCAAACCGGGCCGGCTTGAATGCGGGACGATGGCTGCGAAGCGCATTGGCGGACACCGTGACCCCGCCCAAAAAGGGGCTGTCAGGTTCAGCGCCAACTCCAGCAGACCTGCGACGATACATTGACTGCCAAGAAAACCTGCTCAAAAAGGCGGCATTTCTTGACGCAGAACTCAATACAACCGGCAACTCAATTAAAAATTGCCGGCATAAAAAACAGTAAAATTTGCAATAATTCAGAAATTTCAAACAAGAATTATAAATCTAGACCTAAAACACAGAAAACGAAGGCAAATTATTCCAGTTCGATATTGCACGCTACGACGGCTTGGCGTATGCACTAATATATCTGGTTTATGTTGCTTTTTTTGCTACTCATAGGTGCTTCTTGTCAAATATCGCTGGCAAAGCTTATGCAATGAACGTTGTGACACCCAGCCACCCGCGCAATACCTGGATCAACCGGCTTCTCTTCATGGCCTCGCGGGGATTGCCCGAAAACCTTCTGGGACTGCTGGGCCTGTCGCTGATCCACTTTGCACGCTGGGTCATTCTGAAGCCGGCGGACTGGCCGAACCTTGGACAAGGCAAGGAGGAGCTGCAGAACGACTACGTGCTCTTCTGCTCCAACTTCAACGGCACCTGGGACCAGTATATCGATGCCTTTTCCGATGGCATTCCAAGTGGTCTCGACCTCTTCTGGTACTCGGCGATCAAATACCCCAAGTCCATTCCGATCACGCCGTTCAAGAACTACATCACGTTCAACCAGATCGACACCGACTACTACTACAATGCCACGCCGGGCAGCGCCCAGCGGGACATCAAGACGAGCCTGGCAATCTACGACCAGGTGTTGAAGCTTGTAGACCTTCACAAGCACTCTTCTCCCGAAGAGTTCGCCGCCGCCTTCCGCAAGGCCGCCTACAACATGCAGATCGGACTCGGTGACCCGGGCTTCGGCCCCGTGGCAAGCCTTGCGACTGAAGCCGCCGACGAAAACCGGAAAGACTATGTCGAGCGTTCCCAGGAACGTTTTCAGGGTCTCCGGTCGCTCAGAAAGGAACAGAAAAATGCCTGATCTGGATACCGGCCATCTGTTCCTGACAACACTCGCCCCGATCAAACCAGGGGCTCCTGTCGACGACCTGCAAACTTCCCATGTCCAGCTGGCACGCATTGCGCTTGCCAAACTGCCGACAGCCCACCAGTCGCCGGCCACCAACGACACCAAGTACAACAGCCCTTTTGCCCGCAATCAACGCAACCATCTGGCGCGCATGTTCGTGCTGGAAGACGTGGTCTATAACGGACGCAATACGCAAAACCCGATCCTGGCGCGGATCGAAGGCAACGACCAGACCAAGCCGCAACCGGTCGACCGGCTGAACGCACCCTACCTCGTCTTCTGCGCAGATATTGACGCGATCACGCAGGATGGAGACCCGCTGCCAACCAATCTGACCGCGGAAGCACAGCAGGACGTGCGCAAGTCCTATGCGCGCAAATTATGGGACACGATGGAGGAGGAACTCACGGAGATCTACTCCAACTGCTACGGCTTCGAGACCGTCAAGACGGCCGATCAGTTCGCCGATTATCTGGACCGGTGCCACGTGGAAACGACGATGCCTTTTCACGACTACTATCTGGAACTTCCCAAGTTTCACAACCTGCCCTTCAAGACGCTGCTCTACGGCGTGCTTGCACCTCTTGTCGTAGGGCTGCTCGCGCTGGTCCTGTGGCTCATCGGCGTCTCGGACGTGCCGCTTCTCGGCTGGTCGACACTGGCAACCTGGATCATCGCCATCGCTCTGGGCCTGCTGCTTGCATACGGGGCAATCCGGTTTGCCCTCTGGAACGGTGAAAAACCGCTTCCACCCGGCAAGTATGACGACCTGCCCTCCGTGCTGAAGGCCCTCTACGTGCAGCAGAAGATGTCCGATCTTTACGTCGACAATCAGGGGGCATCCGATCAGGACCTTTATGACGCGTTCGGCAAGTTCATCGAGGAACACAAGCCCTATGACCGGAAATCAATGACCCAGACGCCCGGGGTGATCTCGTCAGAATCACCGAAAAACGTGACCCCTTGAGAGGCTGTGAGATGACCCGGAAACTCGACCTCAACGACATTCAGGGAAATGTCACGCGCGCCTATGGCCGCTATTCGTTTCCATTTGCCCGCTATTACTTCTTCCATTTTCCGGACCCGGCTTCCGGTCGCGCCTTTGTCGACAAGGTACGCACCGTCGTGACAACGGCGGCCCGCTGGCCAAAAAAGGATCAGAAACCGGAAGACCCGTCCATGGTGCAGCCGAAGCCGGACTGCACAACCAACATTGCCCTGTCCTTCACCGGCCTGTTGGCACTGGGGCTCCCCGTGAGAACCCTCCAGGCTTTTCCGGATGAGTTCATCGAAGGCATGAAGGCACGTGCCTTCATACTCGGCGACCGCGACCCCGGTGAAACCGAAAGGGCTGCAGAGAAGAACAAGTGGGATGCCCATTGGGACCCGATCTGGCAGAACAACCGGACGTCGTCGGCACCTGCCGAAGGAGACGTGCACATGCTGGTCACGCTCAATGCCCAGCTTGCGCCGGACACCACGGACAAGCCACACCCGGCTCTTGCAGAACGCGCCGAGTGGCTACTGGAGGCAGCCAGGAAGGCAGGTGTGCGTCACCTTGGCGGCATCGGCGCCAAAGGCGATGAGGACTATCAATCCGCATCCGCGGTCTTTGAGAACGTTGGCGGCGTCAATCTGCCCACCCGCAAGGAACATTTCGGCTTTACCGACGGCATCGGAGATCCCGTGTTCGAAGGCCAGCTCAGCGCGGAAGACGAGGCAAAGGCCGTTGTCGGACGCGGCAAGCTGATGGGCGAAGGCTGGCAGCCGCTTGCCACGGGAGAATTTGTCCTCGGCCATCCGGACGAAAGCCAGGAACTGCCGCCGACGGCCCCGCCTTACGAATTCATGCGCAACGGCACCTTTGTCGCTTTCCGGAAGCTTCACGAGAATGTCGGCACCTTCGACCGGGTTCTGAAGGAAGAAGCGAAACGCTATGCCAACGTTGCCAATGTCGGCGACGTGGAGGCAGAAGAAACCTTGCGCGCCAAGATGTGCGGCCGCTGGAGCGATGGGGTGCCGCTGGCGAAGGTTCCGACCTATCAGGACTGGCGCGCCTTCCAGAAGCAACACAAGTTCGACCCGGACACACCGGACCTTGAAGCCTACAAGAACCATGACGTCTATGTGCGCTCGGGCGAGGCCCGGGACTTCCGCTACGCGGATGACATGCCAGGTTACAAATGTCCCTCCGGTGCCCATATCCGCCGGGTCAATACAAGGGACTACCTGGATCCGCTCAACAAGACGGGCAAGGATCCGGAAACCGGAAAACCGCACGAGAACCCCGACGCCACCAGTGCGCTCAACAAACGCCGGCGCATTCTCCGCCGCGGGCTGCCTTACGGCCCTTCGAACAACGAAGCCAAGGACGACAGCACCGAACAGGGCGTGATCATGCTGATCATGTGCGCCAGCCTGTTTCGCCAGTTCGAATTCGTGCAGCAGCAATGGATCCAGTATGGCCTGGACTTCCACCAGGGCAACAACACCTGCCCTCTGCTTGGCCGGCACGACAGGCACAAGCGGCACACAATTCCTGAAAATCCGGAAAGCGGGAAACCGCCCTATGTCATGAGCAAGCTGGACACTTTCGTGGAGTGCCGTGGCGGCGACTATTTCTTTGTACCGTCCATGACTGCCCTGCGCATGATGGCCATGGGGATCGTCGACCCGACATAAGCGTCCGGGACGAAGGGAGAGACAAGAATGCTCAGTGCGGTCACCAATATCTTTGTGGCAATTTTTCAAAGACTTGTCATCTGGGGGGAAAGCCTCTGGGCCCTCGTCCTGTTGATCGGCCTGGGCCTGAAGGCCCTCTTTGAAGGCAAGGTGGCCGCGTTCTTTCTGCAGCCGCTGACGCAACGCCGGGTCTTTGCCGTACTGCGCGCCTTCGTGCCCAATATTTCGCTCAAACGCCAGGTGATGAAGGCCTATGAAAACACGGGCACGGCCGTCGTCACCCGGCGATCGGACGTGCTGGATGTGCTCAACCGCAATGCGGATTTCGAGGTTGTCTACGGCCCGCGGATGCGCAAGCTGACGGCCGGAGAGAACTTCTTTCTCGGCATGCAGCCCGGCTGGGACTATACGCGCGACACGTCCGCAATGCGTCTTGCGGCCCGCATGACCGATGTTGCTGAAATCGTGCAGCCGCGCGCAGCGGAACTGGCGCAAACCATCGTCGAGAACAGCGGCGGCAAGATCGACATCGTGCCGACCCTCACGCTCGAAGTGCCCTGGGATATGACGGCCACCTATTTCGGTGTCGGCGGCGAACGCAGGCAAATGCAGGAATGGACTACCAATCTCTTCTGGTACCTGTTCCAGGATCTTGGCGCCGATCCGCAACTGGATGCTATCGCGATGGGCCAGGCCTCGCAGCTACGCGACTATCTCGACGGCGCCATCGCCGAGCGCAAGGCCAATCCGACAACGACACCCGACATCCTGAACCGGTGCCTTGAACTGCAATCGGCAGATACACCGGGCATGAGTGATCTCGGGATCAGAAACAACCTGCTTGGTCTTCTGATCGGGGCCATTCCGACAATCTCGAAGGCCAGCTGTCTTGCACTTGATGAACTTCTCAATCGACCGGATGCGCTGGCATCCGCCCAGCAGGCGGCACGTGCCGACAAGGACGACTTGTTCGCCCAGCATGTCTGGGAGGCCCTGAGGTTCAACCCGTTCAACCCGGTGATCTACCGCCGGGCAACGCGCGACACGACGGTGGCTCCCTCCACCTTCAGGGGCATGAAGGTCCGGAAAGGGCAGATTGTCTTTGCCGCCAACTTTTCCGCCTGTTTCGACCGTCTCGACATCAAGTCCCCCAACAGTTTCAAGACCGACCGGCCCTGGGAGGATTACATCATCTGGGGCTACGGCATGCATGAGTGCTTCGGGGCGACGATCAACAAGGCCGTCATTCCCACCATCCTGAAACCGCTGCTCAAGCAGAAGAACCTGCGCCGCGCGCCCGGAACCGAAGGGCAGATCGACACCGGGACCTCGAATTTTCCGCAGCATTTCCATCTGGAATTCGACGTCTGAACGACGTTCAGGCAGGAACGGGCTTAACCGTGCCGTGCCTTGCGGTGCTCTGGCGGCCGACAACTTCATAACCCAGATCGATCAAGGCCTGCCCGGGCTCGTTGCCACCCAGCGCGCGGGTCAGCATTTCAAACGCCTCGCGTCCCATATCCAGACGGTAGGTCCGAACGCTGGTGATGGACGGGTTGGCTGCCGCCATCATCTCCAGGTCGTTGAAGCCGCAGATGCCGAAGTCTTCCGGAACGCGCAACCCCCGGCGCTGGCATTCGAACAGGGCGCCAAGCGCAAGGTCATCGTTGTTGCACAGGATGGCATCGGTCTCAGGCGCTTTTGACAAGAGATCCGCCACCAACTCGCAGCCGAGCGTTACAGTCGAGGGACGCGGTGTCGTGACAATCCGACCGGCGGAAAAGACACCGGCCTTCTCCGCTTCGGCCTTGAAACCTGCCAAGCGGCGCTGACTGCGCGGGTCGAGCCGGGCGGCAATGTAACCCGGCCGTCGATAGCCCTCTTCCAGCAGGTGACGCGTGGCAGCGGCCGACGCTTCGACATGGGAAAAGCCGATCATCATGTCGAAGGGGTCAGGCCCGCATTCCATGATCTGGACGATGCGGCAGTCCGCACTCATCAGAAGTTTCGAGGTTTCGTCGGACTGGTCGAGACCCGACAGGATCAGCCCGGCCGGCTTCTGACTGAGGAAGGTACGGACGAGATTTTCCTCTTCCAGCGGCGAATAGCGGGAGTTCCCGAGCTGGATCTGCCATTTGGAGCCCTCTGCCACTTCATAAACACCGCGCATGACGTCGGAAAAGACGTTGTTGGTGACGGATGGCACGATCACGCCAATCACGTTGGTCTTGCCGGCCGCCAGCGCGCTCGCCGCCGGGTCGGGGACGTAGCCGAGGCGGTCAACCACCGCCTGGATCTTGACCCGCGTTTTTGCCGAAACCTTGTCCGGGTCGCGCAAAGCGCGTGAAACGGTCATAGCGCTAACACCAGCTTCTCTGGCGACATCGGCAATTGTTGCTCTCAAATTACCAAACCATTTCATGCGTTTAATTGGCGTATTCGATTGCTTCGAATGATAGGCCAGAAAAAAATGTTTGACAAATGTTAGCGCTATCATTTTGAATAGCGACAACAGAAACATCCAACGGGGACACTTATGCAGGCTGAACTGCCAAACGCCGGATCCAAGATCGCCATCGTCGTCATGGGCGTGTGCGGCGCCGGCAAAAGCCGTTTGGCTGAACAGCTGTCCGCGCAGCTTGGTGTCGGCATGGTGGAGGCAGACGACTTCCACAGCCCCGAAAACAAGCGCAAGATGGCAGGTGGCGAAGCCCTTACCGATGCGGACCGCATGCCCTGGCTGGACGCGGTCGCCATGGCCGCCCAGCTGCAGCTCTATTGCACCGGCGGCGCCGTGGTCGCCTGTTCGAGCCTGAAGCGCACCTACCGGGATCGTCTCAGGGCGTCCCTGCCCGCCTGCCGGTTTGTTCACCTGGCCGGGCCGCGCGCCCTGATCGCGGAACGCCTCACCAATCGCCAGGGTCATTTTGTCGGCGAAGCGCTGCTCGACAGCCAGTTGGCGACCCTGGAACCGCTCGAAGCCGGCGAAACGGGCTTCACCCTGGAAATTTCAAGGCCTGTCGATCAGCTCGTCGACAGTGCCCTGGAAAAACTGCGGCACGCTCCGCCGCCGATTGAAACCATCGCATCGTGATGAACGCGGTGCCTTGAACGGGAGGAAAACATGCTGAAACATCTGAAGAGAACCGCCCTTGCTGCCGTTGCGGCCAGTGCCCTTGCCACCTCTGCCATGGCGGCGGATTTTTCGTTCCGCTTCCAGTCGTCCGACCCGGCGGGCAACCCGAATTTCGAACTGCAGCAGGGCTGGACGGAAGCCGTCAAGGAAAAGACCGGCGGCCGCATCGAGATCGAGCTTCTGCCGGTGGAATCCATCGTTGCCCACAACGAGACCCAGGATGCGATCTCGGCCGGCATTCTTGATGGCCACATCACCGACACGTCCTATTTTGCCGGCAAGGACCCGGCCTTCGGCCTGATCGCCAACCCGGTCGGCGCCTGGTCCTCCCCGGATGAGATGTTCGCCTTCATGGCTGACGGCGGCGGCAAGGAACTGATGAACGAACTGGTCGAGCCCTATGGCCTTCATTTCATCGGAGCAACCACGCCCGGTCTGGAAGCTTTTGTCTCCAAGAAGCCGCTCAATGGCGTCGACGACCTGAAGGGCCTGAAGATGCGGGCACCCGAAGGCCTCGTGCAGCAGGTCTTTGCCGCGGCCGGTGCTGCACCGGTGAACCTGCCGGGCTCCGAGGTTTTCACCGCTCTCGACAAGGGCGTGATCGATGCAGCCGACTATACCGTGTTCTCGACCAACCATGCCCAGGGCATGCACAAGGTCGCGCCGAACCCGGTCTATCCGGGCTTCCACTCCATGCCGCTCGTGGAAATCTCCATGAACAAGGCCAAGTGGGATGCCCTGCCGGCGGATCTGCAGACAGCGCTTGAAGAAAGCGTTGCCGCGTTTGCCAAGGCCCAGGTGGCCGCACTGGCCGACCGGGACCTGAAGGCCGTGGCAGAAGCCAAGGCCAGCGGCGAGGTCACGGTGACCGACTGGTCGGCCGAGGAACGTGCCAAATTCCGCACCATCGCCACCGGCGAATGGGCCAAGGTCGCTGAACGCTCCGACAATGCCCAGAAGGTCTATGACGTCCTGACCGGCTATCTGAAAGAGAACGGCCTGATGCAGTAAGCTGCCCTGATAGCAGCGGTTCGACGGGCGCCTGCGGGCGCCCGTTTCATAAGGAATGAACGGGAGGACACCGTGGCGGAAATTACAGACGGACCAGAGGAAAAGGTGGATCCCGGCGCGATTGACGAAGCCGGTCTGCTTGGCCGGTGGATCAACAGGGGCGGCTTGCTGTTCGCCGGTGGCATCGTGATCTCCATGGTCGTGCTGCTGAACGAAGTCGTGCTGCGCTATGTCTTCAATGCGCCGACGATCTGGGCCCATGAAACCACCATCTTTCTCTGTGGCATGGCTTTTCTTTATGGCGGCCTTTATTGCACGGCCCGCGACCGGCACATTCGTGTCGTCCTGATCTATGACAGCCTTCCGCCCCGCCTCCGGCGCGTCTTTGACGTGGTCATCTCGCTGATCTGCATGGTCGCCAGCGGCTTTTTTGCCTATGCGTCCTGGCTGATGGTGCAAAAGGCGGCGTTTCGCCCGGATGGCAGCTTCCGTCTGGAACGGTCCGGCAGCGCCTGGGATCCGGTCTATCCGGGCCTGATCAAGGTCTTCCTGTTGGTTGTGATGACGGTCATGGCCGTCCAGTTCCTGATCCTCGCAGTCAATTACGCCAGGGGGCGCAAGTGATCGATTTCTTCGGCTCTCTCCAAGGCCTCGGCATTGAGGTCGGCACCCTGCTCATGTTCGCGATGCTGCTGGTGCTCCTGGTCTCCGGCATTCCGCTGGCCTTCGTGACCCTTCTGGTCGCCCTCATCTTTGCACTCGGCTGGTTCGGACCGATGGTCGTGCCCCTGATCACCAGCCGGGTCTATTCCTTTGTCGGGTCCTTCGTCTTCGTCTCCGTGCCGATGTTCGTGCTGATGGCGGCGATCCTCGACCGGTCCGGCATTGCCAGAGACCTTTTCGACGCCATGAAACTGGTGGGCGGACGCCTGCGCGGCGGCGTTGCCATCCAGACCATCGTCGTTGCCGTGATCCTGGCTGCGATGAGCGGCATTATCGGCGGTGAGGTCGTGCTGCTCGGGCTGGTCGCCCTCCCCCAGATGCTGCGTCTCGGTTATGACAAACACCTTGCCATCGGCGTGGTCTGCGCCGGCGGTGCGCTCGGCACCATGGTGCCGCCCTCCATCGTGCTGATCATTTACGGCCTGACTGCCAATGTCTCGGTCGGAGACCTCTTCACCGCGGCTTTCGTCCCCGGCCTGATGCTGGCCGGTTTCTACATCACCTATGTTCTGATCCGGGCCTATCTCAATCCGAATGTCGCGCCGGTGCCGGAAGGCGATCCGGTGCCGACAGCGGAAAAGCTGCGCCTGCTCAAGGGGCTGTTCCTGCCGCTGCTGGTGGTTGCCGGCGTGCTCGGCTCGATCTATGGCGGCGTTGCCAGCGTGACCGAAGCCTCCGCAGTCGGCGTTGCCGGCGTGTTGCTGTCAACGGTCATCCGGGGCGAGTTCTCTCTCGGCCTGCTGAAGGGCGCCGCCCTGCAAACACTTCAGACCGTCGGCATGATCGTCTGGATCGGCATCGGCGCCAGCGCACTGGTGGGCGTCTTCAACCTGATGGGCGGGATCAAGTTCGTCTCCGCCCTGATCTCCGGCATCTCGGAGAACCCGACCATCATCCTGCTGTTCATGATGCTGATCCTGTTCGTGCTCGGCATGTTCCTGGACTGGGTCGGGATCGCGCTTCTGACGATGCCGATCTTCGTGCCGATCATCAAGGATCTGGGCTACGACCCGGTCTGGTTCGGGGTTCTTTTCTGCATGAACATGCAGGTATCCTTCCTGTCGCCACCCTTCGGACCGGCCGCGTTTTACCTAAAGAGCGTGGCACCGCCTGGCATAACCCTGGCAACCATCTTCCGCTCGCTGCTGCCGTTCATTGCCTTGCAGATCCTGGCGGTCGGAATCCTGCTGTTCTTCCCGGGCATCACGGGACGGTAACCGACTGGCCGGACCTTGACAGTCCCTTCCCCGGCACTGCCGGGGAAGGGATCCGTTCTCAAAAACACGGTTCAGGCCTATGCCTGCCCGGCCTTCCTGGTGTCGGGAGTTTCAAGATCATCAAACGAGACCGTCTGGTTGCGGCCGCCGTGTTTGGCCGCATAAAGGGCCTTGTCCGATCGAATGATGAAATCATCCAGGGAAATGGTCACGTCTTCGGGGCTCCAGCTCGCCTGACCGAGGCTCGCGGTGACGGAGATGGTCTCACCACGGTGCTGTATCTCCGTTGCAGCAATGCGCGTCCGGATACGTTCTGCAACAGCCACGGCTCCCAAGCTGTCGGTCGACGGCAGCAGAACAGAAAACTCCTCACCGCCCACGCGTGCTGCCAGGTCGATCCCGTCGCGCACTTCAGCCTCAATGATACGGCTGACCGCCTTGATCGCTTCATCGCCCATGTCGTGGCCATGGGTATCGTTGACAGATTTGAAATGATCGATATCCAGCGTCAGCAGGGACAGGACTTGATCGTAACGTTTCGCGCGCGCGGCTTCGTCTCCCAGAACATCCATGAACCGACGGCGGTTGGCCAGGCCAGTCAGCGGGTCCGTCGTCGCCAATTGTTCGAGCTTGCGGCGCAGTGCCTTTTCTTCCGTGACGTCGACAGCGGCTCCGACAATTGATGGGTGCTCTTCGCCATCCAGCGCCATTCTTGCCTTGTAAATGATGACATCACGTTTCGGCTGTCCATTTTCCGGATCGATCTGGCGTTCGTAGACATGTCGGTTTTGTGCGCTGGACAACAGATCCCGATCCGTCTCATCGATCCATTTGGCGACATCCTCGCCATATATCTCTGCCGTCGTTCGCCCCAGAATGTCGCTGGCGTTTCGGCCGAGAAGTTCAGTGTATGCCTGATTGATCAGGTCGGTACGCCCCTCGCTGTTGCGGCGGTAGATGGGCACGGGAATGACATCAATCAGCGTCTGGAGCGAAAGCCGATCCCGTTCGGACTGTCTCAACAGGCCTGCTTTTTCTTCGGCGGCTTTTTTCCGAGCCTGCTCAGAAATCACGTACCAGAACACCAGGATACCGAGAA
Source organism: Labrenzia sp. VG12 (assembly GCF_002237595.1). NCBI lineage: Bacteria > Pseudomonadati > Pseudomonadota > Alphaproteobacteria > Hyphomicrobiales > Stappiaceae > Labrenzia > Labrenzia sp. VG12. The sequence continues at coordinate 112,249 of NZ_CP022529.1, read as the reverse complement.
ACGCCAGGATGAGCACGACACTCAGGGCCGTGTTGCGTACGATCCGTCCGCTGGTCTCGCCGAGATAGGCCAGAGACGGCAGATAGGCGACCTGCCACCTTGTTCCGGCGATATCCACCCGCGCGGGTATGGACCCGGCTTCCACCTCGTCCAGCGTTCCTTCACGTCCGAAGTTTTCCCGCCACCCTTGCGCTGTGGCTTCAATCAGGTCGGGCCGGTCGCTTCGCAACAGGACGAGGCGATGATGCGGCAATTCGTGACCCTGGAGGATGCGCACCAGTTCCTGCGGCCGGAAGCTGATCATCAACAGACCACTGGTTTCATCTTCTGCGGTCCAACGTGCACTCAGATCGAAATGATAGTTGCCGGCTTGCGGATGAATGAAAGGATGGTAGTCGGCTGCAACGGCCGTTCCTTCATGTTCGTGCAGTTTCTGGACAGCTGATACCAGCGCGAACTCGTGCATGTCGGTGCGGCAGGCCTGGCCGACAAACTCGCCCAGGTCATCTGGAACAAACTCTCCGTCAGACCGCCTCGCAACATAGGTGAAATGGCCTGGAAAATAGTCACTGATCAGCGCGCGAATACGTGCGTCATAGTCTTCCTCGTCCGGGTTCTTGACCAAGGTGTTGAGCATTTCGGCATGGTTCTTGGCAAAGGCCTGAACGAGAACCTTTCGCCGCTCGACAAAGTCTCGAATATATTCGGCCGCATCCTGGGTGGAGCGCTCCATGGCCTCGTATTCATCGGCCCGGAAAGCGCTGACTTCCCGTTCTGCCGACACGATCAGAAAGCCGGCGGCAACAACACCGCCCAGAACAGACGCAAGCAGCAACGGCAACGTACTTGTTGACCTGAACATAGCTCCCCCAGATTTCTTCGAGGGAAGCTTAGAGGCTATTTCTTACGAAATAGCCAAAACTCCAGAAAACTACATTGTCAATTCTACAGAGCAAAGTAATTGCTGGAACGACGTTCATAGAGGGACTGAAGCGTCTGAACGGATCAGCCGTTTGCCCCGTTGCCGGCACAAGTCCTCCGGAGTTGACAACCGCCGGCAGATTGCCGGCGGTTGTTGGCGGAGCAGTGAACGGGTGGGGACCGTCGCTACGCCGCTGCCACGCGGTTCAGGAAGGTCTCAATGCCCTGTTTGAGGGCGCCGCTACGGTCGCTCAGGTCACCCGAGGCGGATTGAACGTCGCCGGAAGCTTCGCGGGTTTCGTCAACCGCCTGGGCGAGCCGTGCCATGTTCGACTGGACCGCCTGCGTGCTCTGGGCAGCGCGCTGTACATTGCCCGAAATCTCGTTCGTGGCAGCGCCCTGCTGGCTGACGGCAGAGGAGATCGCCTGGGTATAACCATTGACCTCTTCCATAGTGTCGGAAATCGCCCCGATGGCCGCCACCGCTTCGCCGGTGGAGTTCTGGATGGTCTGGATCTGGGAGGAGATCTCTTCCGTGGCACGGGAGGTCTGTGTGGCCAGTTCCTTCACCTCGGCAGCCACGACGGCAAAGCCCTTGCCCGCCTCGCCGGCTCTTGCCGCCTCGATGGTGGCGTTCAGGGCCAAGAGGTTGGTCTGCTCGGCAATCGCCTGGATCAGGGTGACGACTTCACCGATCTTGGAGGCCGCTTCGGCAAGACCCTGGACCTTGTCGTTGGTTTCATGGACCGCGCTGGTGGCAGACGTCACGATATCGGAGGAACGGCGCACCTGATCGCCGATCTCTGCAATGGATGCAGAAAGCTCTTCGGCGGCGCCGGCAACGTTTTCAACGCTCATGCTGGCATCTTCACTGACCCGCGCCGTGTCGCCCGCCTGTTCGGCGCTGTTTTCGGCAATGCCGCCGAGCGCCGATGACGTCCGGGACATGCTGTCCGCCGTTTCATCCAGCGCACCGAGCAGTCCCTGAACCTCCTCGCGAAACCCCTGGATCAGGCGCTCGATCTCGTCCTGACGTTCGCCCTGGGCTTCACGATGCGCATTGGCTTCGCTCGCAAGGCGCACCCGTTCACGGGCGTTTTCCTGAAACACCTGCACGGTCCGGCTCATGTCACCGATTTCGTCGCCCTGCTCGGTAGACGGAATGACAACGTCGATGTCTCCTTCCGCAAGCCGGCCCATGGCTTCGGTGAGCGCACGCGTCGGACGGGTGATCACCAGCGACAGGACAAAGGCCAGCAATCCGCCGACAATCATTGCCGCGACCAGCGCAGCCGCAATCAGGCCAAGAGCCGTGTCCGCGCGGGCATAGGCACTTGCAGACTGGGCCTCCGTCAGACCGGCAATCACCCGTCTCACGTCGGCGGAGATCGCCACCAGCGCCTCGCGTTTGATGTCGAAGGCCTCCTTGGCCGTGACCATGCCCGCGAACTCGGTCTCAAAGGTGGAAACTTCCTGCTCGATGGCTGCGACGGCATCGGTGATTTCAGGAAAGGCCGCGCTGTCCGCCTTCAGGAGATTGGCAAGATAGCGCAGGGTCTCGATCCGGTTGACGACCTCGTCGGCCCCCATGGATTCAAAACCTGCAAAAAACTCCATCGTCGCAGAGCGGATTTCCAGGGACGCGCGCAAAAATTTCGACGCGTTGACGTTGACCAGATCAACGATCCCCAGCTTGGAGGACGCCTTGCCGGCGACCTTCTTGGCCTCATCCGTTGCCGCATAAACTTCCTTGCGCAGGGCAGAAGCCTGATCGTGCAGGTCTTTCAGCCCCCGGGCGAGCTCCCCGGCAACAGCAGCGGTAACCGGAGCAATCACAGCCCCCTCACCCTCAGCCTTCGGCATCTTGTCCAGAAGGGCCTTTGCCGCGTCCGCCAGGCTGGTCAGGCGCGCCTTGTCGATCCCGTCCACTTTCAGCTTGGCGGATTTCTTCGCCGTCTTTGCCATTGATGCGATGGCATCCTGAACGGACTTGCCGGTCTCGGGGGGGAGATCCGCATTTTCGCCCGTCCCGGCAATCATTGCTGCGGTTTCTGCGGCAGTGTCCTCGATGTCCGACAGGCCGCGGCCGATCTTGTCGGCCCGGTTGCGGGTTCCGGAGGCCTTTTTCGCAGCGCTGCCGGCGTCTCTCTGGATCTTGGTCATCTGGTCGGTGATGCTGATCGCCTGGGTTTCCAGCCCGACAGCCGACCGCAATAGCTTGTCGACCTGTGCCTTGCGGTTGTCGACCGCAACAACGACCCCGTTGAATTCCTCGTGCAGGCGGTCAACCAGCGCGATCGCTTCGGCCGTCGCTCCGGTGTCCCCCTGACCGGAGACTTCGTCGAGAGCCACCAGTGCCGTTTCCAGATGTCCGATCTGGGCTTCGGCGGCCGCGGCCAGTTCCGGGCTGCGTGCGGACAGATAGGCTTCCTGGGCCTGGGCCACCTGCTGCAAGTTGGCCATGGCCGCTGTTGCCTTGGCACTGACGTCGGACTGCGCCCGCAGTCCGAGGATCGCGGCTGTGCCGACCGCTCCAACCGCAGCGGCAACCAGGATCATGGTGACAAACCCGCCGCCGACCTTCGCGGAGAAGCGAGCATTCTTCAATGGTGTGAGTAGCTTGGACATGTTTCCCCCGCACTTTCCTAAATTGAAGACGTCGGGGGTTAATGAAATGATGAAGAGTTACGGCCTGACCTTTTGTTTCTATTGGCGAAATAATTCGAACGCATTTTTGTCTTTGCCAGCAAAGAGATGCTTCGTGATTTTTACTTAGATTTTTTTGCCCGAAAAAAATCAGAAGCCCTCACGCAGCAAAACCCGGCCCAGAATTACTACTCAGGATACTTTTTATGATTCGTCTGCAACCGACTTTTGATACCGCAAATCGTATGTCTTGCTCGCCGGCAGACGCTGCCTGACAGCCGTCTCACTTCCGTTTGGCCGCCTCCATCAGTGCGTCCAACTCGCTCAGGTCGCCAATCCGGTTGGCCATCAGCAGGATCAGCCGCGCGTTGAAAGCATCGCTTTCCGCCTTGCTGAGCCCTTCATGAGCAGCCAGCAGCCTGGCGTAGAACTCGTCCGGCTTGTCCAGGTTCGGGGCAGTGACCACGTCCGTCATTGAATTGCTTCCTTCTTGGCCAGTGCGATCGCCAGGGCCTCCCTGACGGCGGTTTCATCGTAAACCGTCCAGCGCGCGGCAACATGCTGGTCCGGGCGGATCAGATAGACCGCAGAATGTACCTCGCCGAGATAACGGTGTTTCAGATCGCGGTTGAGATCCGAAGCGGAGAGTGAGAGGCCCGTCAGGTCCATTCCGTCGAGTTCCGTTTTTGCGGGAACCTCGACGCCCAGGCCCAGAAGATGAAATCCTTCACCGAGCCCGTCAAGCAGCCAACCGTCCTTCAAAGGTGCATCGACCGCCGGGCTGCCCGGGCGAGTCCGGGCCGGCAAGCCTGCGACATCCGGGCCATTCAGCGGAGAACCGTCATAGGTGCAGGGCACCGAGAGCCTGCCGGAGTTGACCAGCGGCCGGGCGAACTCGTAGTGCTCGGAGAGATCGAGCACGGCGTCCCGGAAGACCCGGCTGATCTCGGACTTCGGCGTGATGAAGTCGGTTGAGCGTGAGCTCTGCCGGATGTTTTCGTCCGCTGCATATTCGCGCTCAACGGAATAACTGTCGAGCAGGGTGTCCGGCGCCTTGCCCTCCAGAACGAGTTTCAGTTTCCAGCCGAGATTGTCCGCATCCTGGAAGCCGGAATTGGCACCGCGTGCACCGAAGGGCGAGACCTGGTGGGCACTGTCACCGGCAAAGATCACCCGGCCATGGCGGAAGTTTTCCATGCGGCGGCACTGAAAGGTGTAGATCGACACCCATTCCAGGTCGAACTCGACATCCGGGCCGAGCATCTGTTTCAGACGCGGAATAACGTTTTCCGGCTTCTTCTCCTTTTCCTTGTCGATGTCCCAGCCGAGCTGAAGGTCGATGCGCCAGACGCCGTCGGGCTGCTTGTGCAGGAGGGCCGACTGATCCTTGTTGAAGGGCGGGTCGAACCAGAACCAGCGCTCCGTCGGGAAATCGGCCTTCATGATCACGTCTGCAATCAGGAAATTGTCCTCAAAGACGCGGCCAACAAAATCAAGATCGAGCATGCGGCGGGTCGGTGATCCGGCACCGTCACAGGCGATCAGCCAGTCGGCTTCAAGATTGTAGGCGCCTTCCGGTGTTTCGACGGTGACCAGCGTGTGGTCGTCATATGTGTGCAGATTCTCCACCCGGTTGCCGCCCCGGATCTCGATCGGCTTGCCTTCGGCCTGCAGGGCCCGGATGCGTTCGACCAGAAAGAGTTCGCAATAATATTGCTGGAGGTTGATGAAGGCCGGGCGCTTGTGGCCGTCCTCCGGCAGAAGGTTGAAGTCGTAGACCTGGCGGTTGCCGAAGAAGACCTTGCCGACGTTCCAGACGACCCCCTTGTCCTCCATCTCGTCGCCGCAGCCGAGCCGGTCGAAAATTTCCAGCGAGCGCTTGGAAAAACAGATCGCCCGCGAGCCGACACTGACCTTGTCATTGTCGTCCAGAACAACAACCGGCACATCGGCCTGGGCCAGGTCGATCGCCGTGGCGAGCCCTACCGGACCGGCCCCGATGATGACCACGGGATGGCGCACCGGCGACGGCGCTTCCTGATCGCTAGACCATTTGTAGGGATAAAGCGGCGCTTCGAACAATTTGGTCACAGGGTCTCCCTCCCGGCTCCTGCGTCAGAGATATCTTTCGGCCGCCGGATGGCGATCGAAATCCAGAAAAAACTCGTCAAGCTGCGGCGGGGCGACATTCGTTCCTGCCAGCATGGCATGCACCTGCCCCCGATGATGGATCTGGTGCTGGAACAGATGCAGCAGCGTGTTGGCGATGGTCTCCTCGAACCGGCCGTTCCTGCCGCGGTCCTGCACAACTTTTCGGCTCAGGTCGGTCTTGGTCAGGCTGTCGCAGAAACCGATCAGCATCCGGTCAAGCAGCGCCTGGGCCTCCTTCAGTTCCGAGGCTGTTTCCAGATGCGGCGCGTCGAAAACGCCAAGGCCCCTGCCCTCTTCCCGGAGTGCATCCAGATAGTAACGGTCGACCTCCCAATTGTGATTGAGGGTCTCCCGGATCGACGGAAAGAAATTGGTCCGCTCCGCCACAAACGCCTCTTGAGACAGCTGGCAGCAGGCCTCATGGAGACGTTCGTTTGCATAGGCGTTGTTGCGCGCCATCAGGTGTAGGTGATCGAGGGCCGTGGTCATGCCTAGCCCTGCAGGTCCGCCCACATCTTGGCGTCGCGTTCGGCCGTCCAGATGCGCGGCGTGTCGATGCCGAGCGCTTCGTCATAGGCCCTAGCGACGTTGAACGGCAGGCAATGCTCGTAGATCGCATAGTCCTTGAACTTCGGATCGCACTCGGCGCGGCAGGCGTCCCAGGCTTCTTTCAGCGATCCGCCGCCCTGGGCGACCCGGGCTACCGGCCGGTAGGTCGAGGACACGAAGTCGGCCGTGTTGGTCAGCGCCTTGCCCACCATTTCCTTGCCGACCAGCGCGTCGCCGCGGCCCGGTGCGATGGCCTCCACATCAAAGGACCGGATGGCCTCCAGCGTCGTCGGCCAATCATTGAAATGGCCGTCGCCGCAGTAGCAGGCCGAGTGGTACTCGACGATGTCGCCGGTGAACATGACATTCTGGTCCGGCACGTGGATGACGATGTCGCCGGCCGTGTGAGCCCGGCCGAGGAAACGCAGATCGACGCGGCGCTTGCCGAGATAGACCGTCATGCGATCATTGAAGGTCGTGGTCGGCCAGGTCAGCGGCGGGATGTCGTTGACATTGTCATAGCCCATGAACAGGCGCGGGAAGCGCATGAATTCAGATTCCCGATCTTCCGCGCCACGCTCCACGACCATGGACCGCGCCTTCTGGCTCATGATCACGGTCGGCGCCTGATAGGCGGCAGCGCCCAAGACGCGCACGGCATGATAATGGGTCAGCACAAGATGGCTGATCGGTTTGTCGGTGACGGAGCGCACCTTCTCGATCACCTTGTTGGCAAGTTCAGGGGTCGCCTGCGCCTCGATGATCATGACGCTGTCATCGCCGATGATGACGCCGGTATTCGGGTCGCCCTCGGCGGTAAACGCCCAGAGGTCCTTGCCGATCTCGGTGAAGGAGATCTTCTTTTCGCTCATGTCCCCGACGGACGCGAATTGCTTGCTCATGATTTTTCCTCAATCCGTTCTCGTGTCATGCACGTCATGCCAGACAAGTGAGGCCAGGCCGAACGCTGATCTGGCATCCAGACATCAGCGTGGGCTTGCCCACACAAATTCAATTTGGCGCGCTTGCGCGCGGCAGAACCGCTGGATTCCGGATCAGCATGCAGCTTCGCTGCACTTGTCCGGAATGACGGCCGTTACTTCTGATATTTCTCCACCGTCTGCTCGATGGCGCCGAAGATGGAGTGGCCTTCGCCGTCCATCATCTCGATGCGGACCGTGTCGCCGAATTTCAGGAACGGCGTTTTCGCCTCACCAGTGTCGATGGTCTCGATCATGCGGATCTCGGCGATGCAGGAATAACCGACACCGCCCTCGGTGACCGGCTTGCCCGGACCGCCGTCCAGCTTGTTGGAGACCGTGCCTGAGCCGATGACGGCGCCGGCGCCCAGCGGGCGGGTCTTGGCGGCATGGGCGATCAGCTGGCCGAAATCGAAGGTCATGTCGACACCGGCATCGGCGCGTCCGAATGGTGCACCATTGAGATCGACATGAAGCGGCAGGTGCAGCTTGCCGTCCTTCCAGGCATCGCCCAGCTCGGCCGGGGTCACGGCCACGGGCGAGAAGGCGGAAGACGGCTTGGACTGGAAGAAACCGAAGCCCTTGCCAAGCTCGGCCGGGATCAGTCCGCGCAGGGAAACGTCATTGACCAGAAGGATCAGACGGACCGCCTTGAGCGCCTCTTCCGGGGTAGCGCCCATCGGTACGTCGCCGGTGATGACGGCGATCTCGCCCTCCATGTCGATGCCCCAGGCTTCTTCGCCCATGGTGATCGGATCGCGCGGCGCCAGGAACGTGTCGGAGCCACCCTGATACATCAGCGGATCGGTCCAGAAGCTTTCCGGCATCTTGGCACCGCGCGCCTTGCGCACCAGCTCCACGTGATTGACATAGGCCGATCCGTCCGCCCACTGATAGGCGCGCGGCAGCGGCGACAGGGCGTCATGCTCGTGAAAGCGCAGCGTCGGCACGGCTTCATGAGAGAGGCTCTCGGCCAGGAGCTCCAGCTTCGGCGCCACCTGGTCCCAGTTGTCGAGCGCGGCCTGCAGCGTCGGTGCGATGTGGCTTGCATCGGTGCAATAGGTCAGGCGGTCGTTGACCACCACCAGTTTGCCGTCGCGCGTGCCGTCCTTGAGCGTTGCCAGTTTCATGAGGTTCTCAGCTCCTTGTGATCGCCAGGCCGTCATGGCTGACGATGGTTTCTCCCTGGAAGCCCTTGGTCGCTTCCAGCCATTCTCGTTTTTCAAAGCCCGGCAGGTCCGCCGGAATCAGGTGATTGAGCACAAGCGTTTTCGCCCCGGCTGCCTCTGCGATCTTCGCAGCATCGGGCGCCATGGTATGGCTGGCCAGAAGATGCTCGCGCAGGCGCTCGCCATTGCCGGTAATTTCCACGATCCTGTCGACACCGCGGGCCAGCATAGCCTCATGGACCAGCAGGTCGCATCCCCTGGAAAAGTCTGCAAGCGGCGGAAAATAGGCGGTGTCGGCCGAAAAGACGACCGACCAGCCGTCGACCTCGAACCGCAGCGCGTAGCAGTCCACCACAGGCGGATGATCGACCCGCAGCGCCTTGACGCTGAGATTGTCGTCTTCCAGCGGAACGTCGCCTTCCTGCAGCAGGTGGATCTCCACCAGATCGCGCAGGTCCGGCCGCCCCTCGTCCTCGATCCGAAGATCGATGTCATAGCGCATGGAACTCAGGAACCCGTCCCAGTACTCGATGAGATCCGCCGGGCCGAAGACCTTGACCGGTGTTGCCAGACCGGTGGTCCAGGCGGTGTGGATCAGCGGGCCCAGCTCCAGAACGTGATCGGAATGCATGTGGGTGATGAAGATGAGATCCAGCTCCTTCAGCACCACACCGGCGTCGATCAGGCCGCGTGTGACACCGAGGCCGCAATCGACGACGCAGCGCCGACCGCCAATATCGATCAGGGAACTGGTCGGCGACGGGCCGCCCGGACGGATGGCCGGCCCGCCCTTCGAGCCAAGGATGACCAGGCGGTCCGGAAAGTCTGATGTGCTCATTTCTTGTTCCAGGTCCCCTCAGGGGTGCCGTCGAATTTCTTCTCAAGCGAATCCCAACAGTCGATGTAATCATCCTGCAACGGCGCGTCCTTGGCGGCAAATTCCGTCAGGTGCTGCGGGAAGCGGGTCTCGAACATGAAGGACATGGTGTTGTCGAGCTTTTCCGGCTTGAGATCGGCGTTGGACGCACCTTCAAAGGCATTGTTGTCCGGACCGTGCGGCAGCATCATGTTGTGCAGGCTCATGCCGCCGGGCACAAAACCCTGCGGCTTGGCATCATACTGGCCGTAGATGTTGCCCATCAGCTCGGACATGATGTTCTTGTGGTACCAGGGCGGACGGAAGGTGTCTTCCATCACCATCCAGCGTTCGCGGAACAGGACGAAGTCGATATTGGCCGTTCCCGGCACACCGGACGGGGCCGTCAGCACGGTGAAGATCGACGGGTCCGGATGATCGAACAGGATCGAGCCGATCGGACAGTAGTTTCTGAGATCGTATTTGCACGGCGCATAATTGCCGTGCCAGGCGACCACATCAAGCGGAGAGTGGCCGATCCTGGTCTCGTGGAACTGGCCGCACCATTTGACCGTCACCGTGGAGGGGGCTTCCCGGTCCTCGAAATGCGCAACCGGCGTCTTGAAATCGCGGCGGTTGGCCATGCAATTGGCCCCGATCGGTCCCCTGCCCGGCAGTTCGAACTTCTGACCGTAATTCTCGCAGACAAACCCGCGCGCCGGCCCCTCGATCACCTCGACCCGGTAAACAAGGCCGCGCGGCAGGATGGCAATTTCCTTCGGCTCCAGCTCGATGACGCCGAGCTCGGTGCAAAACCGCAGAACACCTTCCTGCGGCACCACGAGCAGCTCGCTGTCGGCACTGTAGAAATAGGCGTCCTCCATCGACTGGGTAACCAGATAGATATGGCTGGCCATGCCGACCTGTGTGTTGACGTCCCCGGCGGTGGTCATTGTGCGCATGCCGGTCAGCCAGGTCAGGCCTTCGTCGGAATGAGGCACGGGGTCCCAGCGATACTGGCCGAGGGAGACAACATCGTCGCAGACATTCGGGGCCGATTTCCAGCAGGGCAGATCGATCTTCTGGAACCGGCTGGTATGTTTGACGGACGGGCGAATGCGATAACACCAGGTACGCTCGTTCTGGTGGCTTGGCGCCGTGAAGGCCGTTCCGGAGAGCTGCTCACCATAAAGACCAAAGGCACATTTCTGCGGGCTGTTCATGCCCTGCGGCAAAGACCCCGGCAGGGCCTCGGTCTCAAAATCATTGCCGAAGCCCGGCATATACTCCAGGTCGGCCGAATTTCGACCGTTTTCCGCAATGTTCTGACTGCTGTCCGCTCTATGATCCATGACAGGCTCCCGCTTCGGAGATGAATTTAGTTGCATATGTAACCATTTTGATCCCGCGGATCAAGCCGCGTTTCAAATGATGCCCTATATCTAGGGTCAGGACCCAGTCATTTGAGTGAAATGGTAGGGATGAATTTGTTCGGATACGAAGCGCAAAGCTGCAGGAAACCGTCCGGTTTCCAAAGAATTGCAACGACGTTGCCGGGCAAATTCACCCTATCCCGAAGGGACGCAAAACCGGCTTTGATCTGCTGCGTCAAACCGCGTGGGCCGGGCAAGAAGCCCGCTTATCGCGCTCTTCCTTGCAGCTCATTGCCGTTTACTGCGCCATTTCGATCAAATGAATGGGCCCTGACCCTAGAGACTATCAGACTTTTTCACACGTCCAGATGGCCGAACCATGGTCCGGCGGATCCCGGAAAGGAGAATCCCGGTTGATCCTGAAACGCTTCTGCACTAAAAAGAACAAATAGAGAACATTTATGAGGTGAGTGATGCGGCTGGCCAACCTGTCCCCCAAGCATACTGCTGCGGCAATGACCGCGCTGCCGGTATCTTCTGAAACCGTCCGGACGACAAATGTCACGCCAGAGGACGTGCGTGCGATGATGCTGTATCTGCGCAAGGCGCGGGACAGGGCGATTGCCATACGCGACCGCTCGCCGGGCGGCAGCTATCTTGAAAGCGTCTTGACCCGCACCATCGACGGCATCGCCCTGGAATTGTCCCAACTGGACTATCTGCTTGCCCAAAAACCCGCCGTTGCCGTTCCGGCACGGAGCTGTGGCAACCGCATGCGCCCGGCTCTTTGACGGGAAATCAATCAGCCGTCCTCATGGCCCATGTGGTTGAACCGGATTGAAAGCGTCAGCGGTACCTGGCGGCCGTGATGAATTCACCAAACGCTTCGCACCAGACCAGAACTGTCGAATAATCGTCGATGTTCACCCCTTCCGGGACATCGACGATGAACCCGTCAAAGGTTTTCACGTCACCGAGTTGAACTGCAGTGTCCTTGACCACCTGAAAACCGGCTTCGTCTTCAACGAATTCCTTGACGAGATAAAGCTTGTAATCCGGTCCCGGCGCGAGTTCGCCCTTGTGCACGATCTGGGCTGGAGACAGGCTGATCGTTCCCTCGCCCCAATGCAGGAAGTCACTGCCTTTCAGATCGCGTGTCAGGGTGACATCATATTTTGCCTGTTCGGCCGCCGCCGCCAGGGCCGCTTCGCCCGGGCCTTTCGGAGCCGTCAGGATTGGCAGGAAATAGACACCCAGTGCAAACCCGACCGCCAGCATGGCACCATGGGAACACAAGAGCAGCAGCCAACGAAACATGGTTCATCCTCGCATAAATCGATCACAGCCAGACGTAGGGTGCATTCCTGCAGGCACAACAAACGACTGATGACATTCCCGTGCCAGATGGTTTACCGCCTCGCCCACAGCGCAGCAGCTAAGGCGTCTGGTACCCAGCTCATCCCAGCTTGACACTTTTCTCTACCCGGCGTACCACGCCGCCCCTTCTCCACCAAGGCCAGGAAAGGTCGATCATGTCCTCAATGCACACAGGATCCTGTCTCTGCGGCAAGGTTTCCTTTCAGGTCGAAGGCACGTTTGAGAGTTTTTTCCTCTGCCATTGCAGCCACTGCCAGAAGGACAGCGGTTCGGCACATGCCGCCAACCTGTTTTCGACAACAGCCCGGCTGACCTGGGTGTCCGGCGCCGACAACGTCACCTGCTTCACGCTTCTGGGCTCCCGCCACACCAAGGCGTTTTGCAAGACTTGCGGGTCCGCCGCCCCGTCCTTGCAGATGGATGGAAAACTGTTGGTCGTCCCCGCGGGCAGCCTGGACACCGACGTTGCCCTGCAACCGAATGCGCATATCTTTGCGGCCAGCCGGGCCGCGTGGGACAGGGATCTGGAGGCTCTGCCCGCGTTCGAAACCTTCCCGGGTTGACGCGAAAATCGGGCTCAGGTCCCGTCCTTCAGCGGTCCGAAAAATCCGAGCACCGCCTTCAGTTTGCCGGACTGCTCATCGATTGAAACAATGTCCAGTCCATCTGGCAGTGCGGTTCCATCGGCCTTGACCAGCCGCCAGGCAAACCGGGCCATGTCATGATGTGCATCGATGCCACTGCTGCGGACAATCTTGGCCCCGACACGCCCGGCCAGAACCCCCGATATGTGATCAACCAGGTCAGCCCGACCGCGCACATCCGTTTCCGGGTCGGTATAACGAATGTCGATGGTTACGACACGATCGAGCAATTCCCGGCGATAAGCCGGATCACGCTCCGACCAGGCCGCGCAGTAGATGTCGATTGTTTCTTCCAGGGTCATTCGCGCCTCCCTTTTTGCAAGGATGCGTGAAAAACGGGGAACTTGCCAGAGCTTCCGGGTTTTCCCCGCGGTCTCGACACTGAGCACCGCCTTCGCCCGTCAGGCGGCGGCCTCGTCTCCCGGTTCGGTCTGCCAGCCGAGATCGGTCAGCGTGACGATGCGGTTGCCGCGCAGATCGGTCGCGCAGACGAGAAAGCCGCGCTCTTCCATATGGCTGAGAAGCCAGCGCGCACGTCCCGGCGACCGGGTGCCATAGGCTGTCGCGATTTCAAGATTTCCGGGACAGGGCGCCTTGGCGAGGGCGGCCTTGGCCAATAGCAGATAGACACCGCGCATGTCTTCGGGCAGCTCGGCGGCGATCAGTTCCGCCTGCGCCCAGGCCCCGTCATCCATTTCGCCCTTGTCGACACCTGCACGGGCGACAGAGAGTTTTTCGCGGAATGTCTGCAGATCCGGAGCGCCACCGGGCAATTTGGTGATCCGGCAGCGGACCTGAAAATCCTGGTAGAGCGAGGCAATGGGCTGAAAGGCCGCTTCTTCGTCTTCCAGGATACCGGCGATGATTTCTGAGATCTTTTCTTCCCGTTCGCCGAAATCGAGCAGGCTTTCGGGCTGCGGCGCCGCTTCTTCGCTGGCGCGTTCAGCACTGGTCAGCTGGTCGAGAACCTCGCCAGTCGAGGCGACCGGTTCGACGAAGCGCTGGCGCACCGGCTGCACCTCGTCGGCGCCCGGCGTGAAGATCAGATCCTTGGCCTCTTCCTTGGGCTGCTCCGGCAGCGGCATCAGCTTGGGACTGCCACCACGGCCCATGGTTTCCACCGGACCGATCTTGACCGGTACCGGCCGCCTGGACATGGCGGGCCCAAGCGCGATGAAGTGACCGCGATCCAGGTTCCGGAACGCCTCCGCCTGTCGCCGTTCCATGCCGAGGAGATCCGCGGCACGGGCCATGTCGATGTCGAGAAAGGTGCGGCCCATCAGGAAGTTCGAGGCTTCGGCGGCGACGTTCTTGGCCAGTTTGGCGAGGCGCTGCGTGGCGATGACGCCGGCCAGGCCACGCTTGCGGCCACGGCACATCAGGTTGGTCATGGCGCCAAGAGACCGGCGCCGGGCTTCTTCCGTAACCTCTCCGGCGGCAGCCGGTGCAAACAGCTGGGCCTCGTCGACCACAACGATCATCGGGTACCAGAGATCCCGGTCCGCGTCGAAAAGACCATCCAGAAACGTGGCTGCGGCTTTCATCTGGCGGTCGGCGTCGAGGCCTTCCAGGTTGAGCACCACCGAAACCCGGTGCTGCCGGACCCGGCCTGCGATCATCTGCAGGTCCTTTTCGGTCCCGACCGCATCAACGACCACATGACCGAACTTGTCGGCAAGCGAAACAAAGTCCCCTTCCGGATCGATGATGGCCTGCTGCACCCAATTGGCCGACTGCTCCAGAAGCCTCCGCAACAGATGCGATTTGCCAGATCCGGAATTGCCCTGCACCAGAAGCCGCGTCGCCAGCAGCTCCTCAAGGTCGAGCCCGGCCCGTTTGCCGCCCGTCATTTCCCCGATATCGATCTGAACCGTCATGCTTTTTACTTTGGTGCAGCTTCGGCAGCGCTGCGGACACCCCGTTTTCCGCGACTTCGTGCAGTGCGGTAGTCAGCACGATTCCGAGCGGCTTGCAAAGCCGTCTAGCCTGGAAAGCGCAGTTTTCCCTGAATTCCACCGTTTGGACTTAAGCGTCACGGCAGGCACGGCCCCTCTTCGCCACTTCTGACAAGCGTGTCAAGCCATTCCGGAAAAGCAGACGCTGTTCTGCAGTCACACGCTTACGGCCGGCTGTAAAAGGCAGAGGGTGTCTGCCCCTTCACGAGCCCCTCTTCCAAACTTAGAAAAAGCCAATTTTATTAGATTGCCTGAGTAAAAAATTAGTCTTTCGAAAGCACACTTAAGAATGCAAACAATTCCCAGGCAAAGAAAATGCAATCCATACGCTATTTCATACTTTCAATTATATTCTGGATTGCTGCCTCACCTGTCAGTTTTGCACAAGACAGTTCGTGCGCCGAACCGCTGAAAATTCGTTTTTCCGCAGACTACCTGCCATTCAGCCACCTGGAGAGCGACGGCACACTCAGCGGAATTGACGTAGAGTTTATCGAGGGATTGTTCCAGGAAATCGATTGCCCGGTCTCCTTTGTGGTGATGCCATTCAAACGCGCGATTTTCGAACTGGCAAATGGTGACATCGACATGATGCCCTTTGCATCGATCACAGAAGAACGAAAGTCATTTGCCTTTTTCTCAACCCCCTACCGGAACGAGACCGTCGGCATGGTGTTCCGCAAGGAGGATGTCGACAAGTACCGGCTAACATCGCTGGACGATGTGATCGAACGGGGCCTGGTGCTCGGACACGAACAATCGGCCTACCGTGGCGAGTTCTTCAAGGCGTTTCTGGAGAACCCGGCCTCCAAACCGCATGTGTTCAACGTGGTTTCCGCCAGCGAGGGCATCAAGATGCTGAGCGCTGGTCGGATCGACGCGATGGTGGAAATGCCCGCCGCGACCCTGGCGATGGCCGCAAAAATGGGATTGCCCGACCGTTTTGCCGAACACCCGCTGCTGCTCTGGAGCGACCCGGTGCATTTCATGTACAGCAAGAAGTCGGTTTCGCCCGAACTGATCGCCAAGGTCGACAAGGCCCTGAAGGCGGCAGTCCAGGAGAAGGCCTACAAGACCCTTTACGGATCCATGGGCATGCATGTCATCGACCCGAAGGCCGCCCTGAACTGAGCTGCTTCTCACGTCGGTTTCCCCAGGAAAACAGATCAGGATCAGCCGCTCGAATTGTGCCACGTCGTGGTCGGCAATACGCTCCCTTTCAAAACCAGTTCTCCTGCCCCATCTCTATTGTCAGCGACATAGAAACGGGACCAAAGGCCATGAAAATCCACGCAGACCTTGCTGAACGCGCAGTGGTCGACAGTGCGACGCTTGATTGGGTGCCCTCGCCCATGGCCGGTGTCGAGCGGCGCATGCTGGAGCGCGATGGAGAAGAAGTCGCCCGGGCGACTTCCCTGGTGAGATATGCGCCCGGGTCAGCCTTTTCCGCACATACGCACGACATGGGTGAGGAATTTCTGGTGCTGGATGGGGTTTTTTCCGACGAAAGCGGCGATTTTCCGAAAGGCATGTATGTGCGCAACCCGCCGGGCTCCAGCCACGTCCCGTCAAGCGACCCTGGCGCCGTCATTCTGGTCAAGCTGCGCCAGATGCAGCCGGATGACGAGGCTTATGTGCGGGTGAACACGCTCGATCCGGCGGCCTGGCAGGCCGGGCGCCCCGGCGAAACCATCTTGCCGCTCCATATTCGTCCGGACGAAGAGGTCGTCATGCTCGACTGGCAACGCGGCTCCCGTTTCGACGCCCAGGACTTTCCAGGCGGCGCTGAGTATTTCGTCGTCGAAGGCAGCTTCGAGGATCAGGACGGACGGTATGACCAGGGCACCTGGCTGCGTCTGCCGCCCATGAGCCGGCAACAGATCAGCACGTCACAGGGTGCCCGCGTCTGGCGCAAGACAGGCCACCTGGAAAGCTAGGGGCAGGACCTTACGCGGACGCCAGCCTGCTTGTGACCGCCTTGTCCAGAACCGAACGTGCAATCAGCTTGTGAAACGGCAGGATCAGGGCCAGGTAGGCGTAACCGGCGAGGTTGTGGCGCTTGCAGCAGGTGCTTGCAAAGACCCTCGGCGACCGGCCGGTGGTGCGCAGCACAGACAGGCGGAAGTCCTGGTGCCAATCGTCTTCCCCGAGGACGATCTCGTTTTCCGATACCGAATAGATCTTGAAAAACTCTACGCGATCACCGACCTGCCGCTCTTCCAGCGGCAACCCGCTCTGTTCCAGCGCAAGTTTGTCCGTGGTTTTCATGCCGACAAGACCGGTCAGTCGGTCCCGAACCGTCAGTAAGCCTCGCATCCAGCTGATATCGGAGTTGAGAATGTGGTTGGCCAGCACTCTCATGTCGGCCTCCAGCAGGTCAGGCCTGCTGCGCAGCGAAACGGAATAGCAGTCGAGAAAATCGCCCTTCGAACGATAAGCGTTGAGGCGGCTTTCCGCGGGAAGAGTGTCGCTCTGGCTCATGGTCTTCTCCATCGGTCTGAGGCAACGGAACGACCATACCGGACCCACGAGCGGGACGCCCTCACGCGGATTGCCGCAGGAAAAACGGCGTCATGCGCCGTTTTTCGCTTTCCGGCAGGGTCGATGCCTCAGGCCCAGGCCCCGGCATGGGCAACTTCGTCCAGTGTCATCCGGCTGCTCGGGACTTCGCGGGCCTGAAGGCTTTCCGGCAGTTCGCTGACGTCGCCTCGTTTGCCGATGATGAAGGCGATTTGCGGCTGGTAGCGTTCCGGCACACCCAGCTTTTCGTGGATCTCCTCCTTCAGAATGCCGGCGACGCCATGGGCGTGATAGCCAAGTCTGGTCGCCTGCAGGGCGGCATGTGTCCAGGCTGAACCGGCATCGAACGCATGATACCCGTTCGGCCGTCCCGGCTTGCCGTCCTTGCCGTCCACCTCGGTGTCCGAAAACAGGTAGACAAGCGCTGAGGCGTGCTGGCCCCAGTCCCTGTTGAAAGGATTGAGCAGGTCGACCAGCGTCTGCCAGCTCGCGTCACCGCGCCGCGCATAGACAAAGCGCCAGGGCTGAATATTGAAGGCGGACGGTGCCCAGCGGGCCGCCTCCAGGATGGTTTTCAGATCGGCTTCCGGCATCTCGGAACGGTCAAAGGCGCGGGGTGACCAGCGGTTGACAAACAACTCATCGACAGGGTGGTCAGGGGTACGGGCAGTCATGTCGTTTCTCCAAAGTCCTTCCGGGCTTCTAGCCGCCCGGGCAAGACGGAGATAGGTGTTTTTATCTTTATATCAAGATACTTTTTTTCAAGATAGTTCAGCGGCCACCATTTTTCGTCTTCCGCCGCTGATGGCGGGCGCGATCAGGATGGCACCGAGTACCAGCAGGGCCGAGAACATTTCTCGCGCACCAAGCTCTTCTCCGAACACCCACCAGCCAATGACGAACATGGTTGGTAATTCGAAGCTGCCAGCCGCTGCCGAGCGGACAGGACCGACCTTTTGGCAAGCGACGGTGAAAACCAGCTGGGGAACAAGGGCCGTCAGCAGTCCCATGGCCAGAACCAGGCTCCACTCCGTGCCGGTGGCCGGCAGAAGTGACCCTTGCCCCTCTTGCAATGCCAGCGGCAACAGGCCGATGACCGATCCGAACAAACCGCAGGCCGTCCGCTCAAGCGAATTGAGCTGACTGGCGAGCCCACTCAGGACAACCACCAGAAACCCGAAGGCGACCGGCGCCGGAAAGGCCCAGACCAGTGCCTCGAACACTTCTGGTGACAGGGACGACGGGTCGAGCAGCAGGGCTGCAGCAAGAATGACCAGACCAGCGGCGGCAAAGGAGCGCCAGCTCAGCGCCTGTCGAAGCAGCAGAAACGCAAACAGGGCCGCAAAGACCGGGTAGGTCATGTAAACGACACCAGCGGCGGCAACCGGTGCCGTCACCAGCGCTTCAAGGTAGCCGATCAGGCTGAGACTGAAGACAACGCCCGCGCCGATCAGCAACAGCGCTCCCCCGCGTTTCGACTTTTCCAGAGGCAGAAAAGGCAAGAGCAACAGAGCGGAAAAACCATAGCGATAAAGTGCGATAGTGGCTGGTCCCGCCCCGAGCCCCTGGAGTTCACGCACAAAGAGCGGCACGAGGCCGAAGCAAATGGCGGAACCGGCGATGGCAAGCGTTGCGCTTGCACTGCCGAGACGAAACTGGGGCGACTGAAACTGGGTCATAGCCCGTTGGTACAAAGAAAAGAATTGAAAACAAAATTCCTAGTTTTCATCCTCTTCATGAAATGATTTCATGCACCTCATGATCCCGCGCCTTACGATCAACCATCTGACTCTCCTCTCCACGCTGGCCGATACCGGCAGCATGACGGCTGCCGCCGCGCGTCTCGGCGTCACCCAATCCGCCGCGTCTCACCGCCTGCGGGAAGCAGAACGCAGGCTCGGTGTCCGGCTTGCACAGCGCACGGAAAGCGGTATCTCGCTGACGGCTGAAGGCGAACGGCTGAAACATCTCGGCGATGCCTTTCTCGCGGACCTGTTCCGCCTCGAACAGGATCTGGAAGCCTCCGCGAGGGACGCCAAGACGCTTGTCCGGCTTGGTCAGGCCACCTACAGCCGCTACCACTGGTTCCCGGCCTTTCTCGACTATCTGGAAACGGCAGATCCTGGCCTGACCGTCGACCTGTCCGGTCGCGCCACCTCCCGTCCGCTGGCCAGCCTTCTCGACGGCTCGGCGGATGTCTCCCTGGTGTTCGGCCGCGAACCGGCCTTGTCGCAGTTTCACTCCGTCAAGCTCGGCACGGACCCGATTGTTGCGGTGCTGTCAAAGACACATCCGCTGGCGGCGGAACCGGTCGTCAACAGCATCAACATGGGCGATGAACGTTTTTTCGTTTACCCGCTGACCGCCGAACCCGGTTTCGACTGGACAACGCTCCTGGGCACACCAACCAAACCGTTCCGCAAACTCACGCCGATGCCGACACCGGAAGCGGTGATTGATCTTGTCCGCGCCAGCTTCGGCGTCGCCATCTTCAGCAAGTGGGCGATCGAACCGGAACTGGCGGACGGCACCCTCGTCTGCCGGCCGATCGACGTGGATGGTGTTTCCATGGACTGGTGGTGCGTGCGCCGGGCGTCCGACCCGGATGACAGCCCGGCCGCGCGTCTTGCCAGCGCCCTGGCCAACTGGAGCCGCGAAACGGACCGCGCCCTGTCGACGCTGGCCTTTGGCGCCGGATCTCAGCAAAGTTGAGCAAACGGTGCCCCTTCCGCTACTCAGAAATCATCTATGGTCCACCTTCAATCTGGCCTAAGCTGCCGGCAGGGATCTGAGTTCGTTGGGGGAGACACATGGCGGGACTGTCTGACAAGGATCGCAAGCGTGGACTTGTTCTGGCCATGGGCGGTCTTGGCGGCCTGGTCATGCTGGACGAAACGATTCTCGGCGTGTCTCTCCCAGCCATTCGATCAGAACTCGGAATATCACCGACCACCGCCCACTGGATCATCAATTCCTACATGCTCGCCTTCACCTGTTTCGCCGCTATTGGCGGCAAGGCAATCGATCTTTTTGGCTTGCGTCCGGCCCTGATCGTCAGCTGCGTGATTTTCGCTCTCGCCAGTCTGCTGGCCGGATTCGCGGACGGTGTTGCCATGCTGATCACCATGCGGGTCATCCAGGGCCTGTGCGCCGCCATCATGTTCCCGATGACGCTGGCGGCCGCAACCCTGACCTTTGACGAGAACGAACGTGGACGGGCCATCGGCATTCTAGCCGGCATGGCCACGATTTTCCTGGCGGCCGGACCGCTGCTCGGCGGCATCCTCACCGACTTCCTGTCCTGGCGATGGGTGTTCTGGATCAACATTCCGATCGTCATTGCCGGCAGCGCACTTGCCTGTATTCTCTGGCGCAACCCGGAGGTGCCCCGGCCGAGGCCTGTCATCGACCGTATCGGACTTGTCTTGCTGCTTATCGGGCTCACCGGTCTGATTTTCGGCCTGATGGAAGGCCCCGATTTCGGCTGGACGAAAGCGGCGATCATCGGGAGCCTTGTCGCCGGTGTGATCGGCGTGGCCGTATTCATCTCTTATGAAGCCCGCCAGGCGAAACCGCTGATCGATGTCCGGCTGTTTCGGCTGAAGCCCTTTCACGCCAGCGCCCTGGTCATTCTGCTGACCCAGATGAGCAAGATCACGGTTGCGATCTTCGTTCCGCATTTTCTGCAGCTGGATATGAAATACACGGCGCTTTGGGCCGGTATCGCAACGGTGATTGCCGTTTTTCCGTTTCCCTTTGTGGCTTCGCCTGCGGGCAAATTCGCCGACAAGCACGGTTCCCGCAATCCGGTTCTCATCTCCCTTGCCGTGCTGGGGATCGCCAATATCGCGATCGGCGGCCTGATGCTTCTTGAAAACTATTGGGCTCTTGCCCCGGCGCTCCTGATCTGGGGCGTTGCCCTGCCCCTTGCGATGATCCCGACGGGCCGCATTACCGCAAACGCGGTTCCCAAGGACAAACAGGGCGAAGTCAGCGGACTGGTCATCACCGCAAGGCTGGTCGGCGGAACCCTGGGCGTCACCATGGGCAGCGTGCTTCTGGCCATGGGCGAAGGTTTCAGCCTCATCTTCTGGGTGATGGGCGCGATGATCCTCGCCTGCTGCGCCTATGGCGCCACCGCCTTTGACAAGGATGCGCCAGCTTGAGACCAGTTCTGGGCAGTCTCCATGACGCGCCTTTCCGGACTTCAGTCAGGCAAAATCGCTTTCATACTGGTCCCGGAGCGCATTTTTCTGGATCTTGCCCATGGCATTGCGTGGAAGTGCTTCCAGGACGTGGACCTTTTTCGGCTGCTTGAACCTGGCGAGCGTTCCACCCAATGCGGTCAGAATGGCGTCCTGGTCGAGGCTTGCCCCGTTCCTGGGCGCCAAGACGGCAACCACCGCCTCACCGAAATCGGGATGCGGCACACCGATCACGGCGCTTTCGGCAACGCCCGGCAGTTCATCCAGCAAGGCCTCTACCTCGGCCGGATAGACATTGAAACCGCCTGAAATGATCAGATCCTTCGACCGACCGACAATGGACACATAGCCGTCCTCGTCGAGCCGTCCCATATCGCCGGTGATAAAATAACCGTCGGCCCGGAATTCCTGTGCAGTTTTCTCCGGCATGCGCCAATAGCCCTGAAAGACGTTTGGCCCCTTGACCTCGATGATGCCGACATCACCGGCCGGCAATTCCCGGCCGGTTTTCTGGTCAACGATGCGCAGTCCGACACCGGGCAAAGGGAAGCCGACGGTGCCCGGGCGCCGCTCGCCATCATAGGGGTTGGACGTGTTCATGTTGGTTTCGGTCATGCCGTAGCGCTCCAGGATGGCATGTCCGGTGCGGGCCGAAAACTCCTTGTGAACTTCAGCCGAAAGGGGTGCTGATCCTGAAATGAACACCCGCATGTGGCCGACAAGATCTTTCGTGAACCGGTCCGAACCGAGCAAGCGCGAGTAGAAGGTCGGCACGCCCATCATGGCCGTTGCCTTCGGCAGCATTGCCAGGACCTGATCCAGATCGAATTTCGGCAGGAATTGCATGGAACCGCCGGCCATCATCAGGCAGTTGGTTGCAACAAACAAACCATGCGTGTGAAAGATCGGCAGGGCGTGCAGAAGAACGTCATCCTCGGTGAAGCGCCAGACCTTGACCATCGTTGCGGAGTTGGACGCCAGATTGTCGTGGCTGAGCATCGCCCCTTTCGATCGCCCTGTCGTGCCCGAGGTGTAGAGGATGGCTGCAAGATCGTCGTCTTGCCGGGGCCTGTTGTCGAAGTCGGTCGGCATTTCATCTGCCAGTTGCCGGAGACTTCCCTCTCCATCGGCATCCAGGGTCTGCAGCCTGGCACCTGCCTTTTGTGCCGTTCCGGCCAACGCATCAGCCCTTGCCGGATCGCAAACAAAGACGGCCGGCTCTGCATCGCCGACAAAATAGGCAATCTCATTCGGCGTATAGGCCGTGTTCAAGGGCAGGAAAACACCACCGGCGCGGATCGTGCCCAGATAGACCATCAACGCTTCCGGGGTCTTGTCCACCTGCACCGCCACCCGGTCGCCGGCTTTCACGCCAAGCTTGTGCAGGGCCCCGGCATATTGCGCCGAACGGGCAAACATGTCGCGGTAACTCAGCGTTGCGCCGCTCGCCAGTTCCAGAAAGGTCTTGTCCCTGTCGGGAATGAAGGCGGTCAGGGCGTCAAAAAGATGATTGCTCATGATTGAAAATCCGGACTGGCAGGCACGAGATGGTTAAATTTAAAGCAAGTCTCCGGACCTTGAGCAAGTGCCGCAACGGCAACCAGGCACCATTACGTTTTCCTAAACCTTTGCCTTCATGCTGATACATGGCCGTGTATTGCTTTGCCCAAATACGAACGCGCCCGGTTGAAACTTTGCCCCTCAGGCTTCGACCGGCGCAGCAGACACGCAAGGATCCCCCATGTCGACCAACAGGCCGCTGACTTTCGCCGAATTTGTTGCTGATGGCGCCATTCACGTCATCGGCATTTGCCTGGGCCTGACGGCAACCATCGTTCTGGCGGTAACCCTGTGGGACACGGACGACGCCGCCCGCCAGGTCACCGTGATGATATATGCGGCCTGTCTGATGGCCATGCTGATCTGCTCCGCGCTGTACAACATGTTTGCCCGCGACCACAAAACCGGGATCTTGCGCCGTCTCGACCATGCGGCAATCTTCCTGTTGATCGCAGGCACCTACACACCGCTGGCCGCCATGATCATCGGTGGCTGGACAGGAGGCATCCTGCTTGCGGTCGTCTGGACCGGCGCTCTGACCGGGGCCATCGTCAAGCTGCTGCATCTGCAGGGCCTGGAAAAACTGACCGTCCCGATCTATCTCGGTCTCGGCTGGATCGTCGTGTTCGCAGCCAATCCGCTGATCGAAAATGCGTCCACCTTCGGTTTCTACATGATCCTGGCCGGCGGTCTTCTCTATACGGTCGGCACGGTGTTCTATGCCTGGAAACGCCTTCCCTTCCAGAACGCCATCTGGCACGCCTTTGTGCTGGCGGCAGCTGTCTGCCACTTCACGGCCGTCTTCCACGACGTTGCGCTGGCGCACGCGTTCTGATCGGCAGCTTCAAAAAAAAGGGCAGCCCACCGATGGAGAGCTGCCCATTCCATTTATCAGCTTGATGCTCAGGCTTCCGCGTTCGGATCCTTCTGAAGGACCACGACCTTGGTTCTGAGCGGAACCCGGTTGAAGAGATCGATCACATCCTGCTGCCACATGCGAATACAGCCGGAGGAGACGCTCTTGCCGATGGAATTCGGCTGGTTGGTCCCGTGAATGCGGTAGAGCGTGTCTGTCGCTCCCTGCCACAGATCCATGGCGCGCGCGCCGAGCGGGTTGCGCAGCCCGGGGGGGAAACCTTTTTCCCAATAGCGTTCAAGAGAGGGCTTGCGCGCGATCATCTCCCGTGGAGGACGCCAGATCGGATGCGGACGCTTGACTCGGATCAGAGCCTCACCGGACCAGGCAAAGCCGGCACGACCGACACCAATGCCATACCGCAGTGCCTTGCCGCTACCAAGCGTCCAATAGAGGAAGTTGTTGTAGGGGTCGACGATAACGGTACCGGGACGTTCGCGGGTCTTGTATTCCACGACCTGACGCCAGTACTTCTGATCGAATTTCTTGTAATTGATAGCCGGCCAGGTGAAATCGCCATCCGGCAACGCAGCATAAGCGGCCGCATAATCGAATTCTTCATCCGGCAATGCCGGCTGATCCGGCAGGCCCACCAGGTCGGCCGTCTGGCAACCAGCCAGGGTCAGAGCTCCAAGAGCAAGCCCGCCGGTCAGGAAACCACGGCGGCTGGGCCCGGGGCTCGCGAACTCGGCAACTGTCTCGGTCTGCGGTTGACTACGCTTCATGGCATCTCTCATCGGACCTGCGAAAATTCAGGCTCCTTCTTGAGCCAGCTTTCCAACAGTTTCAAGTCACATTATCTATGGCGCCTTACATTCTCCCAACGAGTGTCTAAATTACCAGACACCTCCGGCTTCGACGCCGCCCAGTTTTCAAGGCTCATCCGTGACAGACACTGCACTCAAATCGCCCTTTCCCATTTTCGACGGCCACAACGACACGCTCCTGAAGCTCGAAATCGAAGCCATGAAAGGCCGGGACATCAGTTTTTTCGATCGCCTGGACAGTGGTCATATCGACAAGGTTAGGGCCGATGAAGCAGGATTTGCCGGCGGCTTGTTCGCAATATTCGTGCCTTCGAAACCCGACCAGGATTTTTCCAGGCCTTTCGATCCGAAGGATCCCTCGAACTATGAGCCGGTTGCCCAGAAAGAAGCGCTTGATTTCACCAATCGGCTGATCGAACGCGCCGAGCGGATCGAAGCGACCTCGGAGGGAAGCGTTGTCATCTGCCGGACGGCTGAAGAAAACCGCATGGCGATCGAAGCCGGCCAGATGGCTGTCAGCCTCCACATCGAAGGGGCTGAAGCCATCGACACGAATTTCTATGCCCTTGAAGACCTTTACCGCCGCGGCCTGAGGTCGCTCGGCCCGGTCTGGAGCCGCGAGAATGACTTTGGCTACGGCGTACCGATGGCTCATCCCGCCTCGCCCGATATCGGCCCGGCTCTGACAGGCGCCGGCCGCGACCTTGTGCGGGCGTGCAACCAGCTCGGCATCCTCCTCGATGTTTCGCATCTGAATGAAAAAGGGTTCTGGGACGTGGCGCGGATCACGGACCGGCCGATTGTCGCAAGCCACTCCAATGTCCATGCGATCTGCGCCAGCAGCCGCAACCTGACCGACAAGCAGCTCGATGCCATCAAGGAAAGCGGTGGTCTCGTGGGCATCAACTTTCATGTCGCGTTTCTGCGGCCGGACGGCGGTTATGGCCGCGACATGGCCCTCTCCGTCATTGCAGATCACGCTGCTTATCTCATTGATCGCCTGGGGGAGGACTGCGTTGCGCTCGGGTCGGATTTCGACGGCTGCATGCTGCCCAGAGATCTTGGTGATGTCACCGGATTGGGCCGCCTGATGGAAACGTTCGACGCCCGCGGCTTCTCTCACGCCGTTCTGGAGAAGATCGCCTTTCGGAACTGGATTTCTGCTCTTGAGAAGGCTGCCTGATAGTTAACCGGCTCAATTTCTCCCGAGCTGGCACAGCTGCTCGCGAACTTGTTACCAATGCCCACAAGTTAGCGATTGCATTTGCATAATGACGGCGGAACAATGCATTTATTGTTATTTTTCGCAGTCGTTCAAATACACAAACCGGCCTGTAACAGCCTGTCCTCACGCCCCCGCAGTTGCGGTCGGGACACCAGTCAGTCAGGTACAGAAACCGGCAAGGCGGCTGAAGAGAGTTGGCACGCCCCATCGACCGTTCCTTCGCAAACGCGTATGATCGGTTACCGAGGAGAATGAGACTGCAGCCGGTGAAGCCGTCGGCTGCAGTCTTGATGTGTGTTGCCAATAGATCGCGATGCCATTGGGGGGCAACGACGTGAACGCAACAGTCGCTGCGGAGGGCAGGAAGGAGCCGGGCGCTGCGCGCGCAGGAAAGCGCGCCAGAAAGTCCGAGTCCGTCTACCAGGATCTGAAACGCCAGATCCTGACGGGTGAAATGACGTCCGAAAGTCCGATCACCGAACAGGCCCTTGCCCAGGACTATGGTTGCTCCCAAAGCACAATCCGCGAAGCGCTGATGTCGCTCCAGGAATATGGCCTTGTTGTCCGTCGTGGGTATCAGGGAACATTTGTCACCGATCCGAGCCTCACCGAAGCCAAGCTGATGCTGAAGTTGCGGCTGGACATCGAAGCAACGGGCGCCGCGGAAGCGGTGAAGCTGATCAACCGGTCCCAGCTGGACGAGCTTTATGAGCTCGATCGGCAGTTTGAAGAAAGCCGCGCCCGGAAAGACGTGTTTGGCTGCGCGGAAATCGATCGCGCCTTGCATCTGAGATTGTTTCGGATCGCACAGATGCCCGTGCTCGAACCGATGCTGCTGCGCACTTTCATGATCCTTCAGCAGGTGATGCTGTCGAAGCCCCGGCCGGAAACCTCGTGGAGCCGGCCCAATGTCACCCCGCACACAGAGATATTCGACGCGCTAGCGGCACAGGACACCGATACCAGCCTGCGGGCGCTGCGCTCTCACATCCTGTCCAGCGCCGTGCTTCTGGCGCCGCATTTCTACGGGACCGACATCACCCAGCTGCAGGGACAGGTCGAGACCCCACCGGCGCAGTCGGCAGGTTTCACCGGGCGCTGAGCCCGGTTTCCCTTATTTCCAATACAAGTTATCGAAACCGATCCCTTCAAGCCTTCTGGAAAGGGTCTGGGTCAGATTTTGGATCCGGTCCACCTGCCACCAAAAAAACATCCCGGCACGCCAGGCGCACCGGGATGAGAACATGACAAGTGGCACTCGCCGCTCGCGGTTCAGGCGCTTTCCATCATCTGTTGCTGGGTCAGCATGGCCGCACCGATCAGCTCTTTGGTGTAGTCGCATTTGGGCGCTTCAAAGATCGCATCCGCGGACCCAGCCTCAACGACCTTGCCCCGCTGCATCACCATCACCGTGTCAGACAACGCCCGAACGACCGCAAGGTCGTGCGAGATGAACAGGTAGGTCAGGTCATGCGCTTTCTGCAGATCGCGCAAGAGTTCAACCACCTGTTTCTGGATGGTCCGGTCGAGCGCGGACGTCGGCTCGTCGAGAACGACCAGTTCCGGTTTCAGCACCATGGTCCGTGCGATTGCAATGCGCTGGCGCTGGCCGCCTGAAAACTCGTGCGGATAGCGGTTGCGCATGATCGGGTCGAGCGACACTTCCTCCAGAGCCTGGCAGGCACGCAGATCCCGGTCCTTGGCCGAAAGCGACGGTTCATGCACCAGGAGGCCTTCGGAAATGATCTGCCCCACGGTCATGCGCGGGCTGAGCGAGCCGAACGGATCCTGGAAGATCAGCTGCATGTCCTTGCGCAGTGCCCGCATGGCGTTGCGGTCCTTGCCGGAGATCTGCTGTCCCTGGAAGACCACCCGGCCACCGGCCGGAAGCAGGTTCAGCACCGCGCGTCCGAGGGTCGACTTGCCGGAACCACTCTCGCCGACAATGCCAAGCGTCTGTCCCTTGCGCAGAGAGAAGCTGATATCGTCGACGGCGCGCAGAATATGCTTCGGTTTGAGGAAGCCGCTGTCGAGTTCGAACTCGACCTCGACCTTCTGCGCTTCGAGCAGAACCGGGGAACTGTCGGGCACCGGCGGCTTGTGGCCGGTCGGCTCCGCATCCAGCAGCATCTTGGTATAGGGATGCTCCGGCTGGGTGAAGATCTGCTTGGTTTCGCCGCTCTCCACCACTTCGCCGGTTTTCATCACGTAGACACGGTCGGCGATCCGCCGGACGATGCCAAGGTCGTGGGTGATGAAGATCACCGCCATGCCGAGGCGTTTCTGCAGGTCCGCGAGCAGGTCCAGGATCTGGGCCTGCGTGGTGACGTCCAGCGCGGTTGTCGGCTCATCTGCGATCAGGACGTCCGGATCATTGGCAAGGGCCATGGCGATCATGACGCGCTGGCGCTGGCCACCCGACATCTCGTACGGATAGGCCTTGATCTTGCGCTCCGGCTCGGGAATGTTGACGAGCTTGAGCAGATCCAGCGCCTTGGCCTTGGCCGCCTTCCAGGACAATCCGCCATGGACAACCATCGGCTCCGCCAGCTGGCGGCCGATTGTGTAGAGCGGGTCGAGGGAGGTCATCGGCTCCTGGAAGATCATGGTGATCTTCTTGCCGCGGACCTTGTTCAGCTGGCTGATCGGCAGGCCGAGGATGTTGCGATCTTCGTAGATCACCTCCCCTTGCGTGCGGCCGTTGGAGGCCAGAAGCCCCATGGCAGCCATCATGGTCTGGCTCTTGCCGGAGCCACTCTCGCCAACAATTGCGACGGTTTCCCCGGCATCGACGTGGATGTCCACGCCGCGAACCGCATTGACCGTACCGGTGGCCGTCTCGAAATCAACGACCAGATCCTTGATGGAGAGGACCGCTTTCTTGCTGTCTTGTGTCATGGTCACCTCCTATCGGTCTTTCGGATCCAGAGCATCGCGCAGGCCGTCGCCGATAAAGTTCAGCGCGAACAGCGTCGATGTCAGGAAGATCGACGGGAAGATCAGCATCCAGGCGGCGCCCTGAAGGTTCCTGGCACCTTCGGAGATCAGCACACCCCAGCTGGTCATGGGCTCCTGAATGCCGAGGCCCAGGAAGGACAGGAAGCTTTCCAGGAGAATGACCTTGGGCACCAGGAGGGTCATGTAGACCACCACGGGACCGAGCGTGTTCGGAATGATATGCCGACGAACGATGCCACCGTCGGCAACCCCCATGGCTTCCGCGGCCTGAACATATTCCTGGCGCTTGATGGACAGTGTCTGGCCGCGGACGATACGGGCCATGTCGAGCCATTCGACGGCACCAACGGCGATGAACATCAAGATGAAGTTCCGACCGAAAAACACCACCAGCATGATCACGAAGAAAATGAAGGGCAGCGAATAGAGCACGTCAACAACACGCATCATCATCTGGTCGACCCGGCCGCCGAGATAACCGGACGTTGCGCCGTAGAGCACGCCGATGGAAATCGCGACAACGGTCGCCAGCAGGCCGATGGTCAGGGACACGCGGCCGGCAATGAACGTCCGGGTCATCATGTCCCGGCCGTTGGCGTCGGTGCCGAAGTAGAAGTGCATGAAGTTGATGTCGGCCTTCAGCGTCGCCTGTTTGTTGTCTGCGGAGAAATCGCTGATCTCGGCATTCTTGAACAGATCGCTGCGGTCGATATAGCGCGTGGTACGCGGGTCGATTTCCCGCTTGGAGCTGATCCGGGCAATCACCTGATCGCCGTCGCGCTCAAAGCTTTCCAGCGACACACGTGCCCGCTTCACCGCAGTGGCGAAACCCGGCTCGACCTGTTCTGCGCGGGGATAGGCTTCCAGGCTCGCCGGAACCTTCACGTAATCGCGGTAAACAGTGTCAAATTCATGCGGCGACAGGATCGGACCCAGCACCGACAGCAATGTGATCGCCAGCAGGACGATCATGGAAGCGACGGCTGCGCGGTTGGCCAGAAGCCGGTCGCGGGCGTCGTCCCAGAGTGAGCGTCCCTTTGCGGGCGCTTCGTTCGTGGCAAGAGTCATGGTCATGGCTCAGCCCTCCTCAATCGTAGCGCACGCGCGGATCGAGCAATGCATAAAGCAGATCCACCACGAGGTTGAACAGGATAACAAAACAGGCGACCACGACCACGGTGCCCATCACGAGCGTATAGTCGCGGTTGAGGGCTCCTTGAACGAAATAGCGTCCGATACCGGGAATGCCGAAGATGGTCTCGATGACCACGGAACCGGTAAGCAAGGCAGCCGCTGCCGGACCGAGATAGGAGACCACCGGCAGGATCGCCCCTCTCAGGGCATGAACGACGATGATCATGTAGGACGTCAGACCGTAGGCCCGGGCGGTTCGCACGTGATTGGAGCGCAGCGCCTCGATCATGGAGCCACGGGTCAAACGGGCGACCACCGCGACCTGCGGCAATGCCAGGGTGACGACGGGCAGGATCACGTTGACAAAGGCACCGCCATTCCAGCCTCCCACGGGCAGCCAGCCCAGCCAGACCCCCAGGATCAGTGTCAGGATGGGTGCGACGACAAAATTCGGAATGGTCACGCCGAGCGTTGCCGCAGCCATGACCGTGTAATCGGCCGGCCGGTTCTGGCGTAGCGCCGCTGCAATGCCGAGGATGCCGCCCACCACCAGCGCCAGGCAAAGCGCTGACAGGCCAAGCTGGATGGAAATCGGCAAGGACTGGGCGAACAGCTCGTTGATCGAGAAGTCGCGGAAATAGAAACTCGGCCCGAAGTCCAGCTGCGCGATGCTCTTCAGATAGAGCAGGTACTGGTTCCAGAGCGGTTCATCCAGATGATAAATCTTGTTCAGATTTTCCATGACCTTGGCTTCGAGAGGCCGTTCCAGGTCAAACGGGCCACCCGGAGCGATCCGGATCAGGAAGAAGGAAATCGTGACAATCAGAAAGAGGGTCGGGATTGCGCCGAGCAATCGACCGAGCACATAGCGGTGCATAGGCTTTGCCCCTGTTGTTCAAACGGTGGTCTTTTGTCGCCACCTTGCAGAAACCGGCAGGGAAATCCCTGCCGGCTCTGTGGTTTGAAGGTTACTCGGAGATGCTCATCCAACGGGTCGGATGGATGTTGAGGAGGTTGTCCTCAAATCCGGCGACCTTGTCGGAGACCAGGTTCATGGAGCCGTAGTACATCAGCGGGATGAACGGCAGGTCACGCATGAACATCTCTTCGGCCTTTTTCAGGATGTCGGCGCGCTTCTCCAGATCGACCGTCGCAGCAGCTTCATCCATGAGCGCATCATATTCCGGGTTCTCGTAGCGAGCGTAGTTGAAACCGGTGTTGTCGCTCTCGACCATGAACAGGAAGTTCTGCGGGTCGGAGTAGTCGCCGATCCAGCCGGCGCGGGCGACGTCAAAGTCCTGACGGTCACGCAGCATGGCATAGTGGGTCTTGGTGTCGGTGTTGACCATCGACACTTCCACACCCAGCGGGGCCCACATGTCGGCGATCGCGACCGCCGTGTTCTTGTGGTTTTCCGAAGTGTTGTAGTTGATGGTCAGCTTGACCGGATTGTCCGGGCCATAACCAGCCTTTTGCAGGAGCTCGATCGCTTTTTCTTCACGGTCGATCTGGGACATGTCCTTGTAGTCCGCGAAAGCGGATTCGCCGTAGTTGCCGATTCCCGGCGGTACGAAGGAATAGCCGGCGACCATGGTGGACGCCCAGATCTCGTCAGCGAGGAACTCGCGGTCGATCGACATGGAAAGCGCCTGGCGCACGTCCGGATTGGACAGAGCCTCGTCTTCATGGTTCAGGGCGTAGTAGTAGGTACCGAGATACGGCGCCACGCGGAACTGGTCGCCCAGGTTCTCACGCATGAAGGCCACCTGTTCGGTCGGCGCATCGTTGTTGGTGTGCAGCTCACCGGCCTGGAACCGGCGCATTGCGGCACCGCGGTCTTCGGTCGGGTAGAAGAAGACGGTGTCGATCTTGACGTTGTCCGCATCATGGAAATGCGGGTTCTTGGTCGCCTTAACATGCGCGTTCGGGATGAACTCGGCCAGGGTGTAGGCACCGTTGGTGACGATGTTTTCCGGCTTCACGAAATCCGTGCCATGGGCATCAACGGTTGCCGGGTGAACCGGCAGGCCGGTCTGGTGCGCCAGCAGGTCGATGAAATACGGGGTCGGCTGCTCGAGCGTGATTTCGAGCGTCTTGTCGTCGACCGCCTTGACGCCGAGATCTTCCGGCTTCAATTCGCCCTTGTTGATCTTTTCGGCGTTCTTGATCGGGTAGAGAACGGTTGCGTATTTCGCACCGGTCTCCGGCGTCATGATGCGGCGCAGGGAATATTCGAAATCGCCGGCAACAACCGGGTCGCCGTTGGACCACTTGGCGTTGTCGCGCAGGGTGAAGGTGTAGACGGTGCCGTCATCGGAAACGGACCAGTCGGTTGCCACACCCGGGATCACCTTGCCTTCGGCGCTGTAGGACACCAGACCTTCGTAAAGGTCGCGCAGGATATGCGCCTCATAAGTTGTGGAGGTCTTGTGCTGGTCCAGGGTTTCCGGATCAGCCGTATTGCCGCGGTGGTAGACCACCTCGGCCATTGCCGTAAGAGATGTGGCAGCCATCAAGGCAGCCGCCAACGCTGTCACACGCATGGACTTGAACATATCGCTCTCCCCTCTGGGTTTATAGTTGAAGCAAATGGAACGATGGGGCACAAGATTCCACGCTCTTTGCGCGCAATCAAGCATCCCCCAACGGCACATTTCGACTTAGGTCGCAAAAAGGCGATGTTTTTGCGGAATTCTGACAAGGAGAGGAAATTTTTTCCGCAGTTTTACTGTTTGGTCAAACAGGTTGACCGCCAGACACGCAATTTTGTTTCAAAGTCAGCGGCAAAAGCGATATTTTCCACTGTAGGCCAGATAGGTCCCCGTATTGGGGTTGAACGACTTGAATTTCCGCGAGCAATAGGCAACCCATTGCGGCGTGAATGGCGCCAATCCGGTCTTGGTATGGGGAACACGCTGCGGTTGTCCCCGGTAGTGGCGCGGTGGGTTGACATAGACGCGCGACCGGTAGGGATAGGCGCGCATATCGTAGGGATGATAATAATAGGGAGCGCCGTAGGGACGGTAGGGCGGTCCATAAAGACCAGGACCGAAGAAAAACCCGCCTCGATAGCCATAGCCGGTACCGAAGGCGATACCAACACCGCCGCTGCCGATATAGACCGCGTCGGCATGCGCCGTGTCGACCAATGGTATCAAGGCAGATGTGCCGGCTGCGGCAACAGCCAGAGCAAGACAGATCCTGCGGGTTCCGCGAACCAATCCGCGGATGACGGGACCGGCGTTCCAGACAGACATATAGCTTTCTCCCGGCAGCCCCAAGGCTGCGCTCTTGTGGTCAGCCCTGTCCACTTGTTGGACATTATATCCGATTTAAGTGCGGAAATCTCGGATCGGCCGATCAAAAATGTCAGAGCACCTTTCCGTTTCGCTTGCGCGGCCCTCGCCCGCCCAGTAAACCGGGCGCCGATCACAAACCGAGCACCCGTTCAAAAAATACATGGCCCCGCCTCTCCTAACGCTTCGCGACGTCCACCTGACCTTCGGCGGCACCCCGCTTTTGACCGGCGCTGACCTCTCCGTCTCCGAAGGCGACCGGCTGTGCCTGGTCGGCCGAAACGGCTCGGGCAAATCCACCCTGTTGAAGATTGCCGCCGGCATGGTGGACATGGACAAGGGCGAGCGGTTCTTCCAGCCGGGCCGGACTGTCCGTTACCTGCCACAGGACCCCGATCTTTCCACCTACGCCTCGGTGCTCGACTATGTGAACGAAGGCCTGACGGAGGGCGACGATCCCTATCGCGGCGCCTACCTGCTGGAGGTCCTTGGCCTGACTGGCAAGGAAGACCCGCGCTCCCTGTCCGGAGGAGAGGCACGCCGGGCGGCGCTTGCCAGAACACTTGCACCCGAACCTGATATTCTGCTGCTGGACGAGCCGACCAACCACCTGGACCTGCCGGCCATCGAATGGCTGGAAGACGAACTGAAAAGCCTGAAATCGGCCCTCGTGCTGATTTCTCACGACCGCCGGTTCCTGGAAAATCTCTCCCGCGCCACTGTCTGGATCGACCGCGGCACGGCCCGGCGCATGGACAAGGGCTTTGCCCATTTTGAAGCCTGGCGGGACGAGGTGTTCGAACAGGAAGAGATCGACCAGCAGAAGCTTGCGCAGAAGATCAAGCGCGAAGAACACTGGATGACTTACGGCGTCACCGCGCGGCGCAAACGCAACATGCGGCGTGTGCGAGAACTGGCCGATCTTCGCAAGCAGAAGCGTGAGCATCGCGGCCCGCAGGGCACTGCGAAGCTGAGTGCGACCGAGGCGGAAGTTTCCGGCAAACTGGTGATCGAGGCCAAGGGCATTTCCAAGACCTATGGCGAGCGCACCATCGTGAAGGAATTTTCCAGCCGGATCCAACGCGGCGACAGGATCGGATTTGTAGGCCCCAATGGCGCCGGCAAAACCACACTTCTCAAGATGCTGACCGGAGAGCTTTCCCCCGATACAGGATCAACCCGGCTCGGCACCAATCTCGAAATGGTGACGCTTGACCAGAAGCGGGAAAACCTCGACCTGAACGACAGCCTGTCTTCCGTCCTGACCGGTGGCCGCGGCGACATGGTCATGATCGGCGACGAAAGCAAGCATGTCATGTCCTACATGAAGGACTTCCTGTTCTCGCCGGAACAGGCCCGCACCCCGGTTCATGCGCTTTCCGGTGGCGAGAGGGCCCGCGCGATGCTGGCCAGGGCGCTCGCCAACAAGTCCAACCTGATGGTGCTCGACGAGCCGACCAACGACCTGGACCTGGAAACCCTCGACCTGCTGCAGGAGCTTCTGGCCGACTATCCGGGCACGGCCCTGATCGTCTCGCACGACCGTGATTTCCTCGACCGGGTCGCAACTTCCGTGATCGTCTCGGAAGGCAAGGGCCTCTGGCGCGAATATGCCGGCGGCTATAGCGACATGCTGGCGCAACGTGGCGAAGGCGTCACGGCCCGAAAGGCCGAAAAACAGGCACCGGCTAAGAAGGAAAAGGCCGCAACGTCAAACGGTTCGGCCGCCAAGCCGCAGCAGAAGTCGAAACTCAGCTTCACGCAGCAGCATCTTCTGAAGACGTTACCGGACACGATCGAGTCACTTGAAGCACAGCTTGAAGCGCTTCAGGGCGAGATGAACGACCCGAACCTCTTTGCCAGGAACCCAGACAAATTTGCCAAGATATCCCAGCAAATCACTGACCTGACAGCAGAAAAGGATGCTGCAGAGGAACAGTGGCTGGAGCTGGAGATGCTGAGCGAGGAAGGCTGAGAGCTTAACTGATCAGCGCAGGTCCTTGAAAAACACGGTCGTCGCATCCAGCGTGCCGTGGCTGCCATAGGCATAGTCCGGGATGATGCCGACTTTCTCGTAGCCACACGTCGGGTAAAGGGTTTCGGCGCGGTCGCCAGTGACGGTGTCGAGCACCAGGAGCCAGCGGCCCAGGGACAATGCCAGACCATCGATCGCGGCCATCAGCTTGCGGGCGAGCCCTTTGCGGCGGTGGTTCGGATGCACCATCAGCTTGGCGACCTCCGCCCGGTGACGACCATTGTCCTGTGGTGCAAGTGCCAGCATGACGACACCTGCGATGTCGTTGCCGTCACGCGCAATCATGAGAAATGCCTCCCCCGCTTCCAGTGACGGCAGCTTGCTCTGCCAGAACGCCTCCGCCTGCTCCTGAGACATGGGCAGAACAAAGCCGATGCCCGCTCCATCTTCCACGCAGGCCGTCAGCAGAGCGCCGAGTTGAGGCACCAAGGTTTCGGCGTCCTCCGGTGTCATCAGCTGAATCGGTGCCTCAGGCTGAAATTTCTTAATGTGTGCGTCAGGCAAAGTCATGGTGTGATCACTGTCAGGAGATAGCGGGCATTTTGAGGTCCGGGCGCGTGATAGGCGTTGGCGGCATTCAGGCGGAAGCGCAGGCAATCGCCGGGTGAAAGCGCGTGTCGTTCATCGCCAAGCGTCATCACCAGGGCACCGTCCAGAAGCACAAGGTGATGTTCCAGGTCCGGCAAAGGCGGTACCGAATAGGAAATCGTCTGGCCTGCCGGCAGCTCACCTTCGATGATGCTGCCGCGAAAGCCGCTCGCGGCCGGTGACACGCTGCGGCGGCAAAATCCGGTCTCCGGGTCCTGCCAGACCGGTTGGTTCTCACGGGCGATCCGAGCATCCAGCGTCGGCGCACCAAAACCGAAAAGGTCCGCCATGGAAAGCCCGAAGGCCCGGGCGAGCTGCCCGAGCGCGACGGCTGTTGGGCTGGTATCACCACGTTCGATGCGCGAGAGGGTCGCCCGGCTCACGCCGGACCTGTCCGCCAGTTGATCCAGCGGCCAATTCCGCGCACGGCGCAGCTCGGCAATTCGCTGGCCGATGTCTTGATCGAGGTCTTTCATGTCAATTCCCATATTTGAGATTTTTCTCATAAATGGGAATTTATGAATTGCCAAGTGAAAATCGTGGACTGGTACCGCCGGCGGAAACTTGGCGGAGTTTTTGATCGAGCCCCGTCGTCCCATGGCTCGACCATGGGATGACGGCTCAACGTGTTGCAATTTCGACAGGTTATTGTTTCATTTCGATAGCTGCGCTTCTCTTGATCAGGGGCACGCAGAGCCTTTCCGCTTGCGCCCCTCTCCCCCCTTGAGGGGGAGATGTCCGGGAACTGGACAGAGGGGGGCGCAGCGGGTCCTCAAATACAGAAAAAGGCT
Organism: Labrenzia sp. VG12; assembly: GCF_002237595.1. Taxonomy (NCBI): domain Bacteria; kingdom Pseudomonadati; phylum Pseudomonadota; class Alphaproteobacteria; order Hyphomicrobiales; family Stappiaceae; genus Labrenzia; species Labrenzia sp. VG12. The sequence continues at coordinate 75,633 of NZ_CP022529.1, read as the reverse complement.
TGCATGCGGAGAAGCTGCCCCCCCTCTGTCTCCTATTGGAGACATCTCCCCCTCAAGGGGGGAGACTGGAACAAGTGGCGAAGCCAGTGTGTGGGCGGAGGCTCCGATTTGTCCGGACAACGGCTAGGCAAGCCATTACACCCGTGAAAACACTGCGCTGGCATTGACGCCGCCAAAGCCGAAACCGTTGGTAAGGATGTGGTTGACCTCGCGGGCAATCGCCTTGCCGGGGACAAGTTCGAAGCGCTGCATTGCATCGTCGGCATTTTCCAGATTGCGAGACGGAGGCAGCAGACCGCTCATCAGCGCCTTGACGCAGGTGATCGCTTCCACCGCGCCAGCAGCACCGAGCAAATGACCGAACATGGATTTGGAAGACGAAACCGCCAGATCCTTGCCGCGTCCCTCGAAGAGGGTGTTCAACGCAGCGATTTCAGCCGCATCTCCAACCGGGGTCGAGGTTGAATGCGCGTTGACATAGCCGATGTCGGCAGGCGACAGGTTGGCGGTCGACAGCGCCTGGCGCATGGCCCGCAATCCGCCTTCGCCGTCCGGTGAAGAGGCCGTGACATGGAAAGCATCTGCGCTCGTGCCATATCCGGAAAGCTCTGCGTGGATGGTCGCCCCACGGGCCTTGGCGTGTTCATAGTCTTCCAGGATGAGAATTCCGGCGCCCTCCCCCATGATGAAGCCATCGCGGTCCTGGTCAAACGGACGGGAGGCATGGGCCGGGTCGTCGTTTCGTTTGGACGACATGGCCTTGGCGGCGCAGAAACCGGCATAGGAGACCTTGTCGATACAGGCCTCTGCACCTCCGGCCACCATCACGTCCGCTTCCCCGCCGCGGATCAGGCGCGCCGCATCACCAAGGGCCTGAAGGCTGGCGGCACAGGCTGTCACAGGCGCACCGATCGGGCCCTTGAGGCCGTGCCGAATGGAAACCTGGCCGGCTGCCAGATTGGCCAGGAAGGACGGCACCAGGAACGGCGACGCCCGGCGTGGCCCTTTTTCATCCACCAGCCGCGTGCCCGCAGTCATCGCCGGAAAGCCGCCAACGCCGGTGCCGATGATCGTGCCGGTACGTTCCTTGTCCCGGTCGGTTTTCGGCTCCCAGCCGGCATGGGCGAGCGCTTCCTGGACCGCGCCCATGGCAAAGTGAATGAAGCGGTCAGACCGGCGCTGTTCGCGCGGCTCCATCACGGCATCGACATCAAAGCCGAACTCGTCTTCCGATTTGGCGGGAACTTCTCCGGCGACCTGGCAAGCCAGGTCCCCGGCATCAAACTGGCTGATCTTGCGAATGCCGTTTTCCCCGGAGGAGATCCGCTTCCAGAACCCGTCCAGGCCCGTCCCGACCGGAGACACCACACCCAAACCCGTTACGACAACACGGCGCATACCCTACCTCACTTGTCACTTTTACGATGTGCAATTACACACATCTATTCAGAAAACGGCTGACGATCATCTGTCTCAGCCTGGTTTGCCTCAAAGCTCCGACAGGCGCTTCAAGGTATCGATAGTCTTGTAAAAATCTTCCGTCCCGAGCAGTTCCCTGACATCTCCCTGCGCCTTTCGCCAAAGCGGAAGGGCTTCTTCAAGCAGGCGGGCACCTCGCTCGGTCAGGAGATAGGTTTTGCCCCTGCCCTCCCGCAAGGGGCCGGCCGTCACAAATCCCTTTCGTTCCAGAAGCGCAATGTTGCGCACCAGCGTTGTCCGGTCCATGGACAGCCGGGACGCCAGCTCTCCGGTCGTCTCCTGACGGGTCTGGCGGATTGCGACCAGAACCGAGAATTGACCGGCCGTCATACCCACCTGCCGCGCCAACCGGTCATAATGCCGGCTGACAGCCCGCGCCGCCTTGCGCGCATTGTCCAGAACGCAAAGCGAAAAATCGTCCTCTTCCATGCCCTCCTTGTGTGCATATACACACACATTGTCAAGGCTTTGTCCGCGCGGCCACGTGTCCATTCGATTGTCATCAGCATATTGCGTTTATTTGCGAAGGGGTTACCGTGTCCGAATTGAACGCTCAACCGGTGCGTGAGGAGGTCAAGATGACAGATGCCGTTCAGGCCGTGGAAGACATGAAGAAGAAGATCCAGGAAAACTGGGGCTGGTTTCTGGCACTCGGGGTGGCCCTTGTGATCGGTGGCATGATCCTGATCGCCGCACCGCTGGCAACGTCCATTGCCGTGGTCTTCCTGATCGCCGCTGTGCTTTTCATCGGCGGACTTGTGCAGATCTACAATTCCTTCAAGACCAAGGGTACTTCCAGTTTCCTCTGGAACCTGATTACCGGCATCATCGCCGTCATCGGCGGGATCGTGATCTATGTGAACCCGCTTGCCGGCACCTTCGCCCTGACCCTTGTGATTGCCGCGATTTTTATCGCCCAGGGCGTGACGCAGATCCTGCTGGCCTTCAAGCTGAAGCCGCATGACGGCTGGGTCTGGGTTCTGATTGCCGGCATCGTCTCCCTGGCGGCCGGCGGCATGATCTGGATGGAACTGCCGAGTTCCGCCGCCTGGGCGCTCGGCCTGATCGCCGGCATCTCGGTCTTGGTCAATGGCTGGAGCTATATCACCATCGCGCTTGCGGCCAGGGCTTCCAGGTCCTGAAACAGCCCGTTCAAAAACACATGTACACCCGGCAAAATCTGTTTTGCCGGGTGTTTCTTTTGATGTAACGTCAGCGCAACGTTGATCTGCGGGCCATGTCCCGCGAACAGGCATGATCCTTATGTTTGCAATTCTCGGGCGCAACCCCGGCAATCCGCATGCAAAAGCCTACTGGTGGTGGCCGCCCCCCGCCAGCTGTTGATGTTTGCGTGCCCGGCACGCCACCAGATTCTGACATCGACGGACGATCAAAAAAATGACAAGCCTTACCCTTCGCGGCGATGACCGCGTGCTTCATGTTGCCTGGCCGGACGGAACCCAGGCAGACTTTCCCTTTCTCTGGCTGCGGGACAATTGCCCAAGCGGCTTTCATCCCCAGACCCAGGAACGGCAATTCGACCTGACCAGCATCCCGATGGACATCACCATCGACCGCGCCGATCAGGATGATGGCGACATCGTGCTGACGTGGGCCGGCGACGGCCATGTCAGCCGCTATCGGGCAGAGTGGCTTCTGGCGCACCGCCCGGGTGTCGGCCTCGCCGACCCGGCCAAGGTCGATCCGGTTCTCTGGCGGGGCGATCTCGACCCGGCATCGCTGCCACGCGCGGCGGCCAGGGACCTGATGACGAGGGACGACGCCCTGCTCGACTTTCTTATCGAAGCCAAGAAGACCGGCCTTGCGCTGGTTGACGGCATGGCGGACGACACCGAGGCTGGAATGGCCATGGCCCGGCGCATCGGCTTCCTGCGCGAGACCAATTTCGGCACCACTTTCGAGGTCATGTCGAAACCGAACCCCAACAATCTTGCCTATACGTCGCACGCGTTGCCGCTGCACACGGACCTTGCCAACCAGGAACTGCCGCCGGGCTTTCAGTTCCTGCATTGCCTGGCCAATGAAGCGGAAGGCGGCGGCTCGACCTTCTGTGACGGCTTTGCCATTGCCTCTGACCTGAAGACGGCGGATCCGGAGGCTTTCAAACTGCTGGCGGAAACGCCTGTTCCGTTCCGCTTCCAGGACGAAGACTATGACATCCGCCGGCACCACAGGGTGATCGACCTGGACCCGTTCGGTGATCTGCAGGAGCTGCATTTCAACGCCCATCTCGCGGGCATCTTCGATCTGCCGGCCGACCGGATGGAGACCTTTTACGGCGCCTATCGCAAGCTGATGCAGATGACACGCTCACCGGACTACGTCATCACCACGCGCCTCAAGGGCGGTGAAATGGTGATCTTCGACAATCGGCGTGTCCTTCACGGCCGGGCGGCCTTTGACCCCAATACCGGCTTTCGTCACCTGCGCGGCTGTTATGTCGACCGGGGCGAATTCGACAGCAGGATCCGTGTGTTGAGCCGGTCAAACGCCTGATCACATTCAACAAATGATCGCCCGGCCATCTGGTCGGGCGATGTTCCAGTCATCAGGCGCTGAAAATCAATACCTTGTCTTCTTCGGACAGGATCTTCCAGCCGCCCTCGTCAAGACCATCAACACCGAGCCTGCCGACACGGGTTCTGGAGAGGTCGGTGACGTGATTTCCCGTGGCTGCGAACATGCGGCGGACCTGATGGTACCGCCCTTCATGCAGGGTCAGACGGGCCTTGTTCTCTCCCAACACTTCGAGTTCCGCCGGTTTCAACGGCTTGACCTCGCTTTCCAACATCATCTCGCCGGAGGCAAAGAGCGCTGCCTCGTCCCCGGTCAGCGGCCGGTCCAGCGTGACGTCATAGACCTTGGGCACTTCCGACTTGGGCGAAATCACCTTATGCAGAAACGTGCCGTCATCGGTAAACAGCAACGCCCCGGAGGTTTCCTTGTCGAGCCGGCCAATGGTCGACAATGCCGGCTTGCGCATGCGGTAACGATCCGGCAGCAGGTCATAGACAAGACGTCCCTGATCCTTGGTCGAGCAGGTGTAGCCAAGCGGCTTGTTCAGCAGGATCACCACGCCCTGTGCCGGATCAAGCGGCTCGTCGTCGAAGAGAATGTCTTCATGCGCCGTCTTGGTGTCCGCTTTCAGCCGGTTGCCCTCCCGGTCAGTCACCCAGCCGTTGCGGATCGCCTGCTGCATTTCCTTGCGGCTGCCATAGCCGAGATTGGCGAGGAGTTTTACCAGGCGCATGACGTGCCTCCAGACAAAGGACGCCGAGCACCCGTGCGAGCCGCGCAAGGCATCGGTCTGTAGCGACGTGAATTTTTCAAAAGATGAAAGCCTTGCCACTTGTGCCCCTCTCCCCCCTGGAGGGGGAGATGTCCGCGGTCGCGGACAGAGGGGGGGACCGGGCGGCTGCGGTTGATCTCAAAGTCGTTTGTGCGGACGTTCTGCAGCCCCCCCTCTGTCACCTTGCGGTGACATCTCCCCCTCCAGGGGGGAGAGGGGCGCCGATGTATGGCTCCATTAATTGCCCTACTGACTTGCTTGGGATTGATCACCTGTGGCATCGGCTCACCGCCCTCCCTTGGCCTTGACGGCTCGGATGACCTTGTAACCGCCTTCATCGGCCAGTTGCTTGACGTCACCAAAGACGGCGCCCAACGTCTGCTCATAGGGCAGGTGCCGGTTGGCAACGAGAAAGAACTCTCCGCCGGGGCGAAGACCTGCAGCGGCTGCCCGGATAAACCCCTGACCGACATCGGCCCGATCGGCCTTGCCAGCCTGGTGAAAGGGGGGATTGGAGACAATAAAGTCGTAGGGACCTTCAATCCCTTTGGTCACGTCGGACCAGATGCCGTTCATCGCCCGCTTGCCCTTGAAGCCCGCAAGATTCTGTTCGGCAAGATCAAGGGCTCGCTTCTCGGCCTCGTAAAGATCCATCCCCGTGACTTTCGGTGCCTTTTCGAAGACGGTCCTGCTTAGGTACCCGAAACCTGCTCCGAGATCGGCGCCCTTTCCTTTCAACGTTTCCGGAAGATGATCTGCCAGCAACCGGGAAGCCGGATCAATGCGGTCCCAGGCAAAGATGCCCGGACGGCTGGTCCAGCTGCCCTCCATCACCGGACGCGGCGCGTCGAGCGTCAGCCAGTCGGCCATCAGCTCCTGGTCAAGCCGGCCGGGTTCCACCGACTGCCAGACAACACGGCATTTGTTCTTGGTCAGCTTTTCCGCGCCGCCCAGAAGGTCCCCGAGATCCTTCTCAAGGGTCTTGGCCCCTTCCGTGTTCGGCGCGCAGGCAATGACAAGACCGCCTTGTCTGGTCTTGGAGGCAGCTCTCGCGAGCTGGGCCCGCGCTTCCTGGCGCTGACGACCCGGCAGGACGAAAACAGCATCGAAGCCATCGGATTGCGTTTCCGCTTCCACGGACAAGCCGGCTTTCTGCAAGGCGTCCCGGTCCGGAGCGAAACTCTGTTCGCACAGCACATCGAAGTCGGAAAGGCTTGAAAGGGACCGTCCGGCCCGCGCGCGCAGGAACAGGCAGCGCGCACCGGTTGGCAGATCGACTTCGCCGCTTTCAAGCGGCAGCAGAAGAGTGTCGAGCGCAGGATCGGTCATAGAGAACTTTCAGCTGAAAAGGGGTGCTGCGCTCATACTCCCCTCTTGGCGAAACGTCAAAAGATCGCGTCGGAGCGGAACTGTTTTCCATCAACCAGAAGATTGACCGGCAGGGACCGGCCGTCGTTGGTGACGGCCACTTCCAGCAGGATACGGTCCGTATCCATGCGCTCAATCTCGAGGCCTTCGCCTTCAGGCAGGAAAAACGCATCGATGCCGTAGTCGATCCGGATCGCTTCGGCTGTGGCGGATTGCACCGTTCCGGCGATTGCCAGAGACCCGAGTTTCGATCGATCCGTTGAGAGCGCAACCGGGGTGGCGGCGCCATCTCCCTGCCGGTCAAGCTCCACAAAAACACTGTCGCCGACGCGCAGGTCCTCGCTGCCAGGGAGGTCTGCCGACACACGCGCGATGGCCAGATTGATGATGACGTAGTCGCCGCGCAGCAGATCGCGCGGGTCGACCGGAACGACGGCAAGCGGCACCAGGGCCCCGCTCGTCTGCACCTGCAGGCGATCTGCAAGCGGGATCGCGATCAAACCGAGCTGGATCAGCGCCAGCAGCCCCCAGCGAAGCCAGGGAGACAGAAACGGTTTCTTGTCGCTCAAGGGGTGGGCGGCCGCAGTCATGAGCGCACCTCCCCGGTATCAACGACGGGTGTGGCGGGCGCCTGCCTGCGCCTGAACAGACGCGCTAGCCAAAGCGCCATGGCAAGCAGAACCAGCCCGGCCACCAGGAAAAACAGCGACTGGCCAAGCAGGGATCCGATGGTGACCTGCAAGAGCCAAAGCGCCTCGGCCGTCAGGGCCAGATAGGCACAGAGCATCCAGAAACGGTTGTTGTACCAGGTGCCAAGGGCGCACAGCCCGATAAGGGCTGCCAGGGAAACCGCGGCCAACAGCAGGACATTGGTTGTGACCACAGGCATCAGCACCGAGACCAGCGCCAGCCCGGTTGCCGCAAACAACACACGCGCCTTTGCGGTCTGAAAGGACAGCAACAGACCGACCGCCGTCAGCAGCAAGGCGGCTGCAAGCGGAAGCAGGCCCGGCAGCGCAAGCAGGCCGTCACCGGACAGGTCATCGGCTATTTCAGGAACCAGCACCAGAGACAGGACCACAAGGATCGACAGGACTAGCATGCCGACATCCTGCAGCGACCGGGCCATAAGCCAGTGGCCGTGGCCGCGCGCGGGCAGATCGCTGGACCATTTCACGTAAAGATCGGCGACGGCGTCGAGCTGCAGCATGACAACGCTGAGCCCGCCGGCACCGGCCAGCAGCATCGCGACCACAACGTCGTCTCCCCCGGACAGGATATCTGCCGTCTCGCCGAACCATCGGCCATAGGTCACCCAGAGCAAGGCGATCGCCGCCCAGCGCGTCAGACGCGAGGGATGAAAGACCGGATGCAGAAACACGGCAAGGGTCAGCACCAGACCGATCAGTGAGGCAGCAAGGTCGGGCGCCCCGATGTCGGCGCGCATGACCTGCCACGTAATCGCGGCCCCGGCCGCCACCGTCAGCGCGGTTCTGGATCCGGTCAGCCAGGCCCCGGCCAGTCCGCCGAGGCAAACCAGGAAGGCGCCCCCCGCCCAGTCGGACGGCAAGTGGAAGATCTGACCGACAAGCGCCATGCCACCGATAAAGACCAGCGTCGCAAAACCGGTCGCCAGATCTGCTATTCCGGAGCGGCCTCTTGTGGCTGCGACCGCGGCAAGCGCGTGGCTTGCCACAATAAGCAGGGCGATCCCGATCAGCTTCACAAGCTTGGGGATCGCATCCCAGTTGGCCGCGATAAAGGCCAGAACCGCCAGGGCAACGCAGATCACGCCAATTCCGGCCAAGGCCATCGGCAGTCTCGAACGGCCGTCGTCCTGATCCTGATCCTTCAGGATCGCTGCCGCACCTGAAGAGCTGACCCAGCCCTTGGCAATCCAGTTTTCCAGATCGTCCTTCAGACGCTTCTTATAGGCCCAGTCGAACATGTGGTTGTCCGAACTCCTTTGGTTCCGTCGGCTCAGTCACCAGCCAGTCGCAGCCTTGCGACACCGTTGTCACTGGCGAACATAGGGGCTCTTGCAGTCTAGCGGAAGGATGAGAAGAAGCTCAGTACACTGCATATCGAAAAAAACGCAATGAATTCAGCATTGCAATTTTTTCGGATGTTTTTCTCCCCCTCAAGGGGGGCTCAAGGCTTGTGACGAGAGGCGTTCTTGCTATGCTGTCTTGGCAATTCTACCAAGACGCGTCCCGATATTCCCTGGAGCACAAACCGAACATGCCATTCGCCAGCTAGGCGGAACATCGTTTCAGATCAGAGCCGAACTCCAATAAAAATTCCAGGGGGGCTCTGTGGGGCGTCCGAGAGGCCCGGACGCCCCTTTTCATTTATTCAGCCGGTTCTTCCGACTTTTTGGGTGTGCTGCGCGGCTTACGGGTTGCTGTGGGTTTGCCGGCAGGTGTCTTGCTGGCCGTTGTCTTACGCGCAGCGGGTTTGCGGGCAGCCGGCTTGCGTGAGGTGGCCTTCTTCGGAGCTTCGGCTGCGGCCGCTGCCTTGACCGGAGTCTTGACGACCGCTTCCTGAACATCTTCCGCGACCGGATTGGTCTGCTCACTCTTCGCATCGCCGACGGCCAGCGGATCCTCGGTAATGTCTCCGGAGACCGGCGGCAGGTCGAGCACCTTGTGGAAACGCTGCAAGGTTTCCAGCGTATGCGGCGTCATTTCGTCGATTGCACCTGGAATATAGCGCACGACTTTTGAAGCCGTTTCCCGCTCCTGTTTCGTTTTCAAGAGCTTGGGCAAGGCCTCAATCGCCTTTTCAGGCGCAAATTCGCAGATCAAGGTCTGTTCCTGAAGCATGAAGCTGCGTTCGTCCGGGGTCAGCGACCTGAACGGTTCGTCCTGGGTCAGAACCCGGGCGGAGCGTTCGAGACGGTCACGACGCACATTGCCGCGGCTTTCGGCCAGCAGGATCAGCATGCGGACCACCGCCTCGCGGAAACCGCCTTCCTCGACATGCATCAGCGCCGATTGAACGGGCGGCAGGCTGCGCAATTCGTCCTTGCGTTTGAGCGTGCGGCCCGGCTGGTGCGTGCGGCCAAACCAGCGCATGAAAGGCGAGCCCCAAAGCGTGAAGAACATGTTCTCGTAAGCTGTATCGCGCAGATCACGGAAGAGATCCATCGACTGCTCGATCAGAGCAGCGTTGACGCGTTCCAGCTCGACAAACGGGTTCTGGCTGTCGACCGGTGCGCGCTCGGATTTGGTGCGCTCTGCCAGGTCAGGAAGCCAATGCAGGAACGGATTGAGGCTCGACATCATCGCCCGCTGCATCCGAAGCGGATGGGTTTGACGGCGCAGCTCCGCGCTCTGTTCGGTCACACCGACCTGGACAAAGGGTCGAACGCAGACATCGTAGAATTCCGCCTGCTGCTCGGAGGCTCTTGCAACCGCGGCAAACGGGATTTCATCCTCCCGTCCGTCGTTTATGGCCTCAAGGTCTTCCATGGTGCGTTCGTGGAAGCTGACCGTGAATTCGCGCTCCAGTATCTCGCCTTCATAGTCGTCGATGGTCATCTCATAAAGACCGGGAGGCAAGGCCTCGATGGTCTTCAGCGTCGACGTGACCTCGGTGTGTTCCTTCTTCGCGATTTTGGAGGAGACAAAGATGCCGAGATGTCCGACCTGGTCATGGATCATATAGATAATTCGCTGCCCCGAATGGCGATTTCACGCTCATCGGTGTAGGTGTCCAGGATCCAATCGAGCGCCTGTTGCGGCGGTGTGATGTTGTCGCCCCAGCTGGCAAAGACAATGATCGGTGCCCGGATCTGCTTGATGTCGACATTGCGGCCCGGTTCCAGTTGCGCTTCGTTCTTGGAAAGTCGATTGCCGACAAAAAGCTGCTCGACAATCCACTTCATCTCCGCCTCGTTGAGCAGGAAATAGCCGCCCCACCAGCGTTCGAAGTCCAGGAAGCGTTCCGGCTCGGTGTCGACCTTGGCATAGAGATCGTAATATTTGCCGAAATAGTTGCGGGCTGGGTTGAGCAATTCGAAATTCTGGACGATGTCGGCCCCGTCGAAGACGCCATGTCCGAGATCGGAATAGTACATGGCGTTCCAGGTGCCGCCCAGGATACCGGCGTTGTAGCGCATCGGGTTTTCACCGACCCGCCCGGACCAGGTGGCGACGGGGGCACCGTTCAGGATGATCGGGCCGGAAAGATCCGGATTGGTGGCTGCCAGCAGAAGTGTCGCCCAGCCGCCCTGGCAATTGCCGGTGACAACCGGATTGGGAGCCTCCGGGTGAAGTTCCATGACCTTGCGCACGAAGGCCGCCTCGGAATGGGTGACATCGGCCAGTGTCTGGCCTTTCTCCGGCATGCGCTTGAAGGCGACAAAATAAACCGGATGACCATCGCGTAGAGCAACGCCCACCTGGCTGTCCGGCTTGAAGCCGCCAATGCCGGCGCCATGACCGGCCCGTGGGTCGATGATGATATAGGGCCGTTTCCAGGGTTTGGGTTCACGGTGCACGGCATCCTTCGGCGGGATGATCTTCAACAGCCTGTAGCAGGAGGGCCTCGGCAGATCGGCGCCTTCCAGCACGACCTCGTAGCCATAGACGAGAACCGGCGGACAGCCCTCTTCCTCGTGCTCCAGGAAGATGTCACCGCGCTGACGGAGCGTGTCCATGGTCAGCACCATGCGCTGCGCGGCATCTTTCCAGTAACTCTCCAGATTGCCCGAATACGACCCGTCCTTCTGTGCGGTTCCCAGGTCTTCCATCGCCTTGCCAAGCGCCGCCATGTTCTGCTGCCAGCGGGTCTTGTGCACCTCGGTGATATTGGTCAGGTGCTTGGTCAGTCCCCGGCCCATCAGTTCGGTGAGGTTGCTGAGTTCCGTTGCCTGTGCCTGAAACCGTGTGAACTGCTGCGAAGGTCCCCAGGCAGTCGCATCCTGGAGCGAGTTCAGGAACTCGTTGTGGCCCTTTTCAAACGCATCAAAAATGTCCTTCATCAGGACCTCCTATCCAAGAATGCTGTAGCCGCCATCGATGGCATGCACGGAACCGGTGACGTTGAAGGCCTCTCGGCTGGCAAGGAACGCGGCATAGGCGCCGACATCGTCGATCGTCGCCAGATGATGGGTCGGTGCCCGGGACGCCGCGTCATTCAGAAGGGCGTCAAACTCGGCGATGCCGGAGGCAGCCCGGGTTTTCAGCGGTCCCGGCGACAATGCATGGACCGAGATACCCTTCGGCCCCATTTCCGCAGCAGCATAGCGCGTCGCCGCTTCGAGCGCAGCCTTGACCGGCCCCATGACGCCGTAATTTTCGACCACCTTCTGCGCGCCCATGAACGAGACCGTCATGCAGGTTCCCCCTTGCGGCATCAACGGCTCGGACCGGCGGATCAAGCGGAGAAAAGAGTGAACCGAAATGTCCATGGCCAGCCCAAAGCCGTCCGCAGAACAGTCGACCACACGCCCGTGAAGGTCTTCCTTTTTGGAAAAGGCTATGGAGTGCAACAATGTATCGAGCCGGCCCCACTTGCCTGCAATCTCTGCGAACAAGGCATCCATCTGGCTGTCGTCGCGCACATCCAGGGGCGCAATGATTTCAGCATCCAGCTGTTCGGCCAGCGGGCGGACAAAGGATTCGGCCCGCTCGTTCAGATAAGTGATTGCGAGATCGGCCCCTTGCGCGCGGAACGCCCTGGCGCAGCCGTAGGCGATGGACTGGTCATTCGCGACGCCGACAACAAGGGCCTTATGTCCCGTCAAATCAAACATATGAACACAGCTCCTGACATTCAGGACCGGCCGTTGCCGCAGCATTTCCGTCCGGCCACCACGTAGCGCGGCCTCAAGTACAACTTGAACCTGCTTCGCAGTGCAGCATGAACCTTGTGACGGAACAATGACTTTTCAAGGCAAATAGGGGTTCTTGCGGATGATTTTGCAATATGACGCAGTGCGAAATTGCGTCGCTGTAACTTGCCATGTGCTCGACCGCCCAAGAGACAGCCGTTCGTCATCCCGTGGCTTGACGATGAGATCCATGACATCGCCCAGACCTCAGGCTGAAACATCCGCGAAAGGTCATTGCAGGGCTTGCGGGGTCAAGCCATGCAATGACGAAGACGAAAACATAAAACGGCGCACCGAATACTCGGTGCGCCGTCCAGTCGCAAAGGATATCGATACGGGCCTACGCAGCCAGATCGAAGCGGTCCGCGTTCATGACCTTGGTCCAGGCGGCAACGAAATCCTTGACGAATTTCGCGGCATTGTCGTCCTGGGCATAGACTTCGGCATAGGCCCGCAGGATCGAGTTGGAGCCGAACACGAGGTCGGCGCTGGTGGCCGTCCACTTGAGGGTGCCGAGCTTGCGGTCACGGATTTCGTAGGTTCCGTCGGACGCCGGCAGCCAGCTGTTGGCCATGTCGGTCAGGTTGACGAAGAAGTCCGTGGTCAGAGCGCCTTCCCGGTAGGTGAAGACACCGTGCTTGCTGCCGCCGTGATTGGCGCCGAGCACACGCAGCCCGCCGACCAGAACCGTCATTTCCTGGCCGGTCAGGCCCAGGAGCTGAGCACGATCGAGCATCATCTCTTCCGGGCTGACGGCGTAGTTTTCCTTTTCCCAGTTCCGGAAGCCGTCAGCGAGCGGCTCCAGAACCTCGAAGGATTCTGCGTCGGTCTGTTCGTCAGTTGCATCACCGCGGCCTGCAGCAAAGGGAACGGCAACGTCAAAGCCGGCGGCCTTGATGCCCTGCTCCACACCGACATTGCCGGCCAGAACGATCACATCGGCAAGCGACGCACCGGCTTCAGCGGCAATCGACTCAAGCGCCGCCAGCACCTTGGCAAGACGCTCCGGCTCGTTGCCGGCCCAGTCCTTCTGCGGCGCCAGACGGATACGGGCGCCATTGGCACCGCCGCGCTTATCGGAGCCCCGGAACGTACGGGCACTGTCCCAGGCCGTTGCGATCATCTCGGAAGCGCTGAGACCGCTGGCTGCGATCTTGGCCTTGACGGCATCAACATCATAGGAGGTCGAGCCGGCCGGGATCGGGTCCTGCCAGATCAGGTCTTCCGCCGGCACGTCCGGACCAAGATAGTTGGCGCGCGGGCCCATGTCGCGGTGGGTCAGCTTGAACCAGGCACGGGCAAAGCAATCGCGGAAATAGGCCTCGTCCGCCATGAATTTCCGGCAGATCTCGTTGTAGACCGGGTCCACTTTCATGGCCATGTCCGCATCCGTCATCATCGGATCGTGACGGATCGATGGGTCGGTTGCATCAACCGGCTTCTGGTCTTCCGGCATGTCGACCGGTTTCCACTGCCACGCCCCTGCCGGAGACTTGGTCAGTTCCCACTCATAGTTGAAGAGGTAGTCGAAATATCCCATGTCGAACTTGGTCGGCTCTTTCGTCCAGGCACCCTCGATGCCCGAAGTGAAAGCCTTGGAGGCCTTGCCGTCCTGGTCCGGGTTGGCCCAGCCGAGACCCTGCGCTTCGACGCCGGTTGCCTCGGGTTCGACACCGATGTTTTCGCCTGCACCGCCACCATGCGCCTTGCCGACCGTGTGACCGCCGCAGGTCAGGGCCGCGGTTTCCTCGTCGTTCATGGCCATGCGCTTGAAGGTTTCGCGCACATGCGCACCGGTCTTGGCCGGATCCGGCTTGCCGTCGACACCTTCCGGGTTCACATAAATCAGACCCATATGCACCGCTGCCAGCGGGTTTTCGAGGGACGAAGCATCGTCGGTGCTCTCGTAGCGGTTTTCAGCAGGTGCCAGCCACTCTTTTTCAGAACCCCAGTAGACGTCGGTCTCCGGACCCCAGATGTCCTCGCGGCCAAAGCCGAAGCCAAAGGTTTTGAAGCCCATGGATTCGTAAGCCATGTTGCCGGCGAGAATGATCAGGTCGGCCCAGGACAGCGCATTGCCGTATTTTTTCTTCACCGGCCACAACAGACGACGGGCCTTGTCGAGGCTGGCATTGTCCGGCCAGGAATTCAGCGGAGCAAACCGGATGTTGCCGGAACCGGCACCACCACGGCCATCCTGCATGCGGTAGGAGCCCGCGGAGTGCCAGGCAAGACGGATCATCAGGCCGCCATAGTGGCCCCAGTCAGCCGGCCACCAGTCCTGGCTGTCGGTCATCAGGGCGCGGACGTCGGCCTTGACGGCTTCATGGTCCAGCCCCTTGACCGCTTCGCGGAAGTTGAAGTCCGGATCCATCGGATTGGTGCGGGCACCATGCTGGTGCAGAATGTCGAGGTTCAGGGCATTCGGCCACCATTTGGTGACAGGCTTGTCCATTGCGGTATTGCCGCCATGCATCACGGGGCAACCGCCAGATTTATCGACCTTAGCGTCCATTTTCCTCTCCAATTCGATTGTTGGTGCTTGGCACCGGCTTAGACAACTCCGATCCGGTGTCAGCAATTTGACAGACGGACGGGGCATTCGACGGGAAACGCCGCGGGACCAGGCAGGGGATACGGGCCACGACGGTTCAAATTCTCAGGAAAAGAGCAGGTTTCAGGCTGCCGCTGAACCACCAGAGGCTGCCGTCCCACTCTTTACAAGTTCTAAAGTAGCAAAGCTTTTCAATCAGAAGAAGTTGAATTTTCTGATTGATTTGATAAGAAAAAATTATGATCAATATCACGCTCAAGCAACTCCGCTATTTTGAAGCGCTCGCCCATCACGGTCATTTCGGACGCGCCGCAGAAGCCTGCGCGATCTCGCAGCCGGCGCTGTCCATGCAGATCAAGGAAATGGAAGAAGTTCTTGGGGCTGCCCTGTTTGATCGAGGCGCCCGCCAGGTGCAGCTGACCCAATTTGGTGAAGTGGCGGTCGAGCGCGCAAGGGACATATTGCGGTCCGCGGACGAGCTTGGCGATCTGGCCCGTGCCTCCAGGGACCGGCTGGTCGGTCGGCTCCGGATCGGGGTGATCCCGACCGTGGCGCCCTATCTGTTGCCGAAGGTCATCGGCAACCTGACTGCGCGCTATCCGGAGCTCGATATCCATGTGCGCGAGACCGTGACGCCGAAGCTGATTGAAGAACTCGGGGCAGGCCGGCTCGACACCGCTATCGTTGCCCTCCCCGTCTCGGAACACTCCTTGCAGGAAACACCGCTCTTCGACGAGCGCTTTGTTCTGTTGCGCTCCGCACGCGAGGCAAATGCGCCGCTGCCGAATGCAGACAGTCTCAGGGAGATGCGCCTGCTGCTTCTGGAAGAGGGGCATTGTTTTCGCGATCAGGCGCTGACGTTCTGCAACATGCCCTCCGGACCGCCGCGCGAGATGCTGGATGCCAGCTCCTTGTCAACGCTGGTGCAAATGGTCAGCGCCGGCATGGGCGTGACTTTGATCCCGGAGATGGCCGTGCCTGTCGAAACACGATCGGCGTCTGTGTCCATCTCCCGTTTCGAGGCACCTGAACCAAAGCGCACCGTCGGCATGGTTTGGCGCAAATCCAGTCCGCTTGCCGGTCAGCTGTCCGAGATCGCCGAGCTCGTCCGGCAGGCCGGCCTCTCAATGGCTGACAGCCAGGCGCTTTAGACGCGAAAAAGGCGCAAGGAAACACAACGCACTTTCGGCCGATGTCAACTGCTGTCCGCAGACATTGCTCAACCACAGATTTTCCGGAAGGCGCGATTTACAAGCACAGCGATTTTTGCCTAAATCGCGAATGTTCATCAGTGTTATTGTTACCTAATACCCGCCTCCGGGTGTTTCCCCGGATCTCGTGACATCATCCATTTGCCTGGCAACGCCTCAAAGGTTTTTCCCTCCGATGCCACTGACACACGATGTCATTACCGCGCTCGCACCGGACCAGTCGTCGCTGAAAGCAGCGAATGGCTTGACCAAGGCGTCCAAGTGGCCATTGCGCGAGATCTCCACCGCCGACCAGCTGATCTGGGGCGAGTGCCAGGGGTCTGGGGCCAATCCATACCGGACGGTCGTTGACACCGGAGACCACGGCTACAAGTGCACCTGCCCGTCCCGCAAATTCCCCTGCAAGCATGCCCTTGCGCTGATGTGGATGTATGTCGACGATCCTCAGGCCTTTCAGCAAGGCAATGTTCCGGAATGGGTCAACGACTGGTTGGGGCGCCGACGGACATCAGGCGCAGCGACAAAACCGGAACTCTCAAGAACAGGCAAGTCGCTCACGGCCGCCAGGATCCCGGTTGCCGAAAAAACCGAGGATCCACAAGCCGAGTCTCGCCGAAAGGCGGCTGCCGAAAAGCGGGAGAAAGACACCAGAGCGGCGTTGATCGCAGCCGCCGACGACCTGGAACAATGGATCGCCGATCAGCTTCGCACCGGTCTTGCCGGATTTCTAGACGACTGCAGCAACCGCTGCAGGGCGATTGCCGCGCGTCTGGTCGATGGCAAGGCTCAGGCGCTCGCAGGCCGCCTCGACGAATTACCGGCGCGGATCATCAAACTGCCCACCGAAGAACGGTTGGAAACGGTGCTTCAGGAACTGGGCAAAATCGTTCTTCTGCTAAGGGCATGGCGCAGCGCACCGGAAGACAAGGAACTGCGGCGGGCCATTTCAACATCCGAGACACGGGACAGCCTGATCGACAATCAGGATGCCCTCAAGGTCACATCCCGGTGGGAAGTGGTCGGTGAAGACATTTCGACCCGGCGCGACGGGCTGGTGAGCCAGGCCACCTGGCTGATGAATCTTGGCAAAGGACCCGCTTTCGCCGTCCTGCTGGATTATATTCCGGCAAGTCTGGGCAAACGCGCAAGCGCCTTTGCGCCCGGCGAACAGTTTGAAGCCGAGTTGATCTTCTATCCCGCCCGGGCGCCGTTGCGCGCGGTTCTGGCAACACGACAGCCTGGCGGCGAAAACGATTTGCCATGGCCGGCCGCTCCCGAAGGCGATCCATTGCAGCCCTTTCTGATCCAGCAGGACATCGCTCCCTGGACATCTGAAACGCCGCTGCTGTTGCCGAATGGCCGCCTTTTCAGATCCGGCAAGGCCGTCTGGTGGCAGTCCAGCGACGAGGCGCATACGCTTCCGGTCCAGGATGCTCCGGCCCAACAGTTTGCCGGCATGGAACTGAATCAAACCGCTGCACTTTGGGACGGACGGCGCCTGAGACTGTTCAGTGCCCGGACCGACTGGGGAAGGGTCCAGCTGGATGACTGATTTCCTGCAATCCCTTTCCAAGATCAAGGGCCGCTGGATGGTCGGCGGGTCCGGCATTGACGTGGTCCCGGCAGAGATACGCACCTCTCTTTCCGGGCTGGACCAGCCAGAGCTGGCCCTGCTGGCAATTGCCGCCCAGGCGGACCAGGTCGCGTTTCGCGCCGCGCCGGCCGGTGCCCTGGCGCCATTCCCGAGCTTGCCGAAGCTCGATCTCCCGCCGCTGCCCGATGCCTGCCGGGTCCTGTTCAGACGCTTTTTCACGCTGCACAAACTGTCGGACGCGCAGAAGACGCAGCTTCTGCACTTCATGGCCCTGCGCGGGTTCACGACCCATCCGGCGGACTACATGCCGGACCGCTTCGACGACCTGCCTGCGTGTTATGCTCCATGGGACAGCTGGAACGAGCGAGACCCGGAGCTGGCTGCAGACACCTTGAACGAACAGACCTGGGATGATTTCCTGCCGGCAGAGCGCGGCCATGCACTTGCAGCGCTTCGCCTCAAGGCTCCGGAGGAGGCGCTGCGACTGGTCGAGGCCAAGGCTGAAAACCTGCCTGCGGAACAACGTCTCAAATGTGTTGCTGCGCTCGCGGCCGGACTTTCCAAATCCGATAGTACCTATCTGGAAAAGCTCTATCACAAGGACCGGTCGTCCAAGGTTCAGGCCCTTGCCGGCGCCTTGCTGGCCCGGCTTGGCGGCATACTGGACGAAACGGAAAATGCGGCCGAGCTGGCAGATTTCCACGAACTGGCCAAAAAGGGCCTGATCAACCGCAAGACCATCGTGAAGGTCCGGAAACTCAAGACCGGCGCACAACAGGCCCGGCGAACCGAACTGTTTGAAACGGTGAGTCTTCCCGGTTTCGCGGCAGCTCTTGGCCTGACTGCGGAGACCCTTGTCTCAAGCTGGAACTTCGGGAACGACCGTGCGGATTACGAATTCAATTGCCAGGTCGCCCGGACCGGTTCTGAGGCCGCAATCCGCGTGCTCACCGAGCGCATCGTATCGGAAGTGTCGGCAAGAGCCGGTTTGTTGCAGCCACTGCTGGACCGGCTGACTGCTGCTGACCGGTGGCGGCATCTGCCGGAGATCCTGCGGCAGGCCACGAATAGCCTGGATGGGGTGCTGTTTTGCGCGGAGGGCAATTTCGGCCGTCTGGATGGCGAGACACTCATCGCGGCCCCCGCCGTCAAGATGCTGCTCAAGTCCGTGAAATCCGAAGCGAACGACGATGGCAAGAGCGTTGACGCCACCGGCCGGCAACACATGCTGTTCCAGCTTGGCCTGATTGCCGACCAGCGTGCCGCGCAAAACCTCATTCAATTGTTCCTAGAGGCGGGCAAGAGCCGGACGGACGCGTCCTTGCTCATGTTGCAATTCAACGCCGCCCTGACACCGGGAGACCCCTTATGAGCGACATCCAGCGGCAACCTGCCGAAGTCACTTACGCCGACGAGATTGCGGCCCTGAAGGCTGTCGATACCAAACCCAAACCGGAAGGCTGGGTTCTGTCTCCGCAAGCGGTGATCACCTATCTCATGGGCGGCCAAGCCGGCGACACCGAAATCAGCGCCAAATATGTCGGCAACCGCCGGCTGATCGAAACCGCGGTGGCGACGCTTGCAACCGACCGGGCCCTGTTGCTTCTGGGAGTGCCCGGCACGGCGAAATCCTGGGTTTCGGAGCATCTGGCGGCAGCTGTTTCCGGCAACTCGACCCTGGTTATCCAGTGCACGGCGGGAACCGACGAGAACCAGGTTCGCTACGGCTGGAACTATGCCCAGCTCCTGGCAAAGGGACCCAGCCGGGACGCCCTGGTGCCGACACCGCTTTACCGCGCCATGGAAACGGGCAAGCTCTGCCGCCTGGAAGAATTGACGCGCATGGGGTCCGATGTTCAGGACACCCTGATCACGGTTCTTTCGGAAAAGATGCTGCCGATCCCGGAGCTCAACGAGGCTGTCTATGCCACGCGCGGCTTCAATCTGATTGCAACGGCCAATGACCGCGACAAAGGCGTCAATGACCTGTCTGCCGCCCTCAAGCGCCGCTTCAACGTCGTCGTGCTGCCGCTTCCGGACGACATGGACGAAGAGATTGCCATCGTCAGCAAGCGTGTCGGCGAAATGGCCCGATCCTTGGATCTGCCCGCACCAAAGAACGTGACGGAGGAAGTCAAACGGCTCCTCGCCATCTTCCGGGAATTGCGCGCAGGGGAAACACTGGACGGCAAAACCACCTTGAAGAAACCCTCCGGCACGCTGTCGACCGCAGAGGCGATTGCCGTCACGGTGGGCGGTCTCAGCCATGCCGCCTTTTTCGGTGGCGGAGACCTGACGGCGGGCAGCCTGGCGCCGAATGTTCTTGGCGCCGTTCTAAAGGATCCAGTGCAGGACAAGGTGGTGCTGGAGGAATATCTCGAGACCGTTTTGAAAAAGCGCAGGGATTACGCCGATTATTATCAGGCCCTTACCGAGCTGGTCTGACGGAAACAGGACGGCAACCTCGTGACAGCCAACGTCTCCTATTTCGGTATCCGGCATCATGGACCCGGCTCTGCAAGGCGGTTGCTTGACGCGCTGGACGATTTGCGGCCGGCCGAAGTGCTGGTGGAGGGCCCTGCCGACCTCAGTGCCCTGCTGCCGACCCTGGCCAGCCTCTCCATGAAACCTCCCGTGGCGTTGCTGGCGTATCCGGTCAACGAACCGGAGCGAGCCGCCTTCTGGCCGTTTGCCGAATTCTCCCCTGAATACCAGGCCGTCTGCTGGGCGGTGTGTAATCACGTGCCGGTGCGTTTTATCGATCTGCCCGTTTACTGGAATTTCCAGCCCGACGAGGCCGAAGACAGCGCGCAGGACAGCGATGCCGAAGAAACAGGCGATGTTTTGCAACTGGCCGACCGGGACGACGCGTTTTCTGACAGGGACCAGCAGTTGCGCCGCGACCCGATCGGCGCGCTGGCAGAGGCTGCCGGATACGAGGACGGCGAAAGCTGGTGGCAGGACGTCATCGAAGAAAACCCGGCCCCAGGCCCGGTATTCGAGGCGGTTGCCGATGCCATGTCCACTCTTCGCGCGCATGCCGGTGAGCTGCCGGGCCGTGAAGCGGCGCGCGAAGCGCATATGCGCCTTGAGATTGGCAAGTCACTGAAGCAGGCAGACGGTCCGGTCGCCGTGGTCTGCGGCGCCTGGCATGTTCCCGCGCTTCAGGCCAAACACACAGCGAAGGCCGACCGCGCCTTGCTCAAGGGGGCGTCGAAGGTCAAGATCGCCGCCACCTGGGCTCCCTGGACGGCGCCGCGCCTGGCCACATCGAGCGGTTACGGCGCTGGCGTTGCAGCGCCCGGATGGTGCCTGCATCTGTGGCAGACGCCCGGCGACGACAAAACGACCCGCTGGATCGCACGCATCGCCAAAGCCCTTCGGGCCGAGGGCCAGATCGTCTCGACCGCGTCGCTGATCGAAACCGAACGTTTGGCGGTGTCACTTGCCGCCGTGCGCGGTCGGCCGCAGCCGGGTTATGAAGAGCTGCGCGAAGCGGCAATTTCCTGCCTGTGTTTCGGCAATCCGCTGATTTTCGACACGATATCGGCCGAGTTGCTGATCGGTTCCGATACCGGTGCGATACCGGACGATGTGCCGCTGGCGCCGCTGCTTGAGGACCTGCAAAGGCAGCAGAAGAAGGCACGGCTGAAACCCGAAGCCCTGGAACGGGAACTGTCTCTGGACCTGCGCTCCGACAGCGGCCTGTTCCGCTCAACGCTGCTGCATCGGCTGAGCATTCTCGATGTGCCCTGGGGGCGTCCATTAGATCCGGGCAAAAGCCGCGGCACCTTCCGGGAACGCTGGGTGCTGCGCTGGGAACCGGTACATGCCGTGCAGCTGGTGGAAAACCTTGTCTACGGTGCATCAATCGAACAGGCTGCGTCCGGCAAGACAAAATCCAGATTGCGGGAAAGTCATGCGCTCGGCGCCCTGGCTGACCTTGTGTTCGGCGCGATGACGGCGCAGTTGAGTGATGCCGCAGATGAAGGCGTCCGTCTGCTTGGCGCGCGCGCGGGCCAGACTTCCGATTGCAGCGAGATGCTCTCGGCCTTGCCCGCCCTGGCAGACATCCTGCGCTACGGCGCGGCCCGCGAGATCGATACCGTCCGGCTCCATGCGCTGTTCGATCGGATTGCCACCCAGGCCGCGCTGTCCCTGCCCTATGCAGTGCGCAATCTCGATGCCGAAGCCTCGCAGGCCCTGCGCAGCCAGATCCAGGGCGCCGACGGAGCCATCCGGCTGCTGGACGACCAGCCGGACCTGCAAGGCATTTGGCAAAAGGCGCTGGAGGCGATCATCGAAGAGCCCCAGGCCAACCGGCTGATCTCCGGGCTTGCCGCGCGGCTGCTTTATGAGGCTGATCTTCTGTCTTCGGACGCTGCGGTCGATCTGCTGGCACGCATGTTATCCCCCGGCACCGCTGTCCAGGACGCGGCCGCCTATTTTGCCGGGTTTCTGGAAGGCGCCGGCCAGCGTCTCTTGTATGACGACGGCCTGCGCCGCTGCGTCGATACCTGGTTGCTCACGCTGGAGGAAGACGACTTCACGGAGTTCCTGCCGCTGTTCAGACGCGTTTTTGCAAGCATGGACAAGACCGAGCGGCGACGACTGATGGATGCCCTGTTCGGCAATTCGGTTTCCGGCGGATCAAAAATGATTGCGACACCAGATGCTGAGACCCGCTGGCCGGCCCATCTGGACATCCTGACCCGACTGCTCAAGGGAGAGGCACATGGATGAGCGTGGACGTCGGTGGCGCCTGGCGCTGGGGGGCGATGACGACGGGCTGGCCGGGCGCGATCAGCGCCTCTCCGCCGCCCTGAGCGCGCTTTACAACCCGGAAGACGGCGGATCAGGCGGCAAGGGCGGTAAAGGCAAACGCGGCGGCCTTGGCGGTTCCGCGACGAAAGTGGCCCGCTGGCTCAGCGAAATACGAGAGTTTTTCCCCTCTTCCGTTGTTCAGGTGGTTCAGAAAGACGCCTTCGACCGGCTCGGCCTGAAACAGATGCTGCTGGAACCGGAATTCCTGGCGGTGATGGAAGCGGACGTCAATCTGGTGGCCGATCTCGTTGCCATGCGCGGTGTCATGCCGGACAAGACCAAGGACGCCGCACGTGAGGTGATCGCCAAAGTGGTCGCAGAGCTGATGGAACGGCTGGAGAGGCGCACCGCCGAAGCGTTACGCGGCGCCGTGGACAAATCCAAACGCACCTTCCGGCCGCGTTTTGCCGATATCGACTGGTCCCGCACCATTCGGGCGAACCTGCACCACTACCAGCAAGAGCACAACACGGTGGTGCCCGAAAAACTGATCGGCTTCATGCGGCGGCAGCGCAGGATCGTCGATCTCGACGAGGTTGTCCTGTGCGTCGACCAGTCCGGTTCAATGGCCTCTTCCGTGGTCTATGCCTCGATCTTTGCGGCCGTCATGGCCTCCTTGCCGGTCGTTAAAACAAAACTGGTGTGCTTCGACACGGCAGTCCTCGATCTGACCGACGATCTTTCAGATCCGGTGGAAGTGCTGTTCGGGGTACAGCTCGGAGGCGGCACCGACATCAATCAGGCCGTGGCCTATTGCGAGGACAAGATTGAAAAACCGTCCAAATCGCATCTCGTCCTGATCACCGATCTCTATGAAGGCGGCAACGCCAAGGAGATGGTCGCCAGAATTGCAAGACTGACCGGACAGGGCGTGAATGTCATTGTCCTGCTCGCGCTGACCGATACAGGCAATCCGTTTTACGATGCCCAGATGGCGGCGACCATCGCTGCGCTCGGTGTCCCGGTCTTTGCCGCCACACCGGACCAGTTCCCCGATCTCATGGCCTGTGCCCTGCGCCGTGAGGACATCCAGCAATGGGCGGCTTCTCAGGATATCAAGACCATTCGGGCAGACGCCGCCGATCACGAGAGCTGAGCGGGTTCAGGCCCGGCGAAAGGTTGCCAGACCAAGCAGCGCCATGACGGCGGCCAGGCCCAGCAGCACGGCCCTGGCATCGTCGCCGGCGGCAAACACGGCCACAATCAGCCCTGCCAGAGGCTGCGAGAGGTTGTTGAGGCAGATGATGGCGCCGGTGGTCTTGCCGAATTCCGCAGGTGGAATGATCTCCTTGCGCAAGGTTCGCACATAGATGTTGAACATCTTGTCGAAACCCGCAATCAGCAGGAAACCGAGGGCATAGACAAGCGGATGCGCCCCGAGCCCGGTCAGGATGGCGCCAACGCAGATCAGGGCATAGGCGGTCAGACCCAGCGTCCTGAGCCCCAGATGCACATGTGCGGTCAAGGTGAGAACGGCCAGCGTTGCCAGGGCACCGCCCACCTGCAGCCAGGCATAGACCTGCTCGCTTTGGGCGAAGAAACCGGTCACCATCGCAGCAGCCGTTGCAAGGGTCGCCCCTATGATCAGATTGACACCGGCGGCCTGCAGGATGGCCTGCATCAGGCCAGGCAGACGCCAGATCAGGGCCAGTGCGTGTTTCAGGTCCGCAATCGGGTGACGTCTTTCCCCGGTGCCGGGCGCTGCCTGCATGCGTGCCTGTCCGGGCCAGAGCATGAAGGCCAGGTCGGCCAGCAGGAACAGCACCGTCGCCAGCACGACAACAGCTTCCCAGGGCCAGAACGCCATCAGATAGGCCGCTGTGAGCGGCCCCAGCACCACGCCCATCTGCGAGGCGAGCTGGCCGTAGCTTGCCACTTTTTCAAAGCGCTGGTCGGCAAAAGCCCTGACAAGGACCATCTCCAGCGCCAGCATGCCCTGAGTGGTCAGAATACCGACGACGGCGGACAGGCCGATCAGCCACCAGACGCCGCCAAAGAGGATCTGCCCGGTAATGCCGATAATGCAGGCCACGGCCCTCAGGACCCGGCTGATCCTGAGCAGGAGGATCGGCGAGATCCGGTCACAGAGGATCCCGGCGACCGGAAAGGTCAGGTAACGCGGCAGGGTCTCGAAGAAAAAGGCCAGCCCCGACCAGGCAACGTTGCCGGTGATCTGAAAGATCACCAGCGGCACAAGGAACAACAGGATCTGGTCGGCCAGAACCGTGAGGAACATGGACGCGAAGAACGCGCGGTCGCGGACAAGCATGAAGGCGCTTTCAGGAAAAGCGTTTTAGGTGGGATCTAACTCGTAGCATCGCACCTGCTGCACCGCAACCGCCAGCTGTACCAGTCAGGCTTTTCGGGCAACCACGAAACGGCTGCGCGGTTCCGGGTAGGTTCCCGTTTCTATGATCTCGAACCCGGCACGGCGGATCTTTTCTTCAACGTCCTCGAACGAGAACATGCTCACATAGGGCGCCTTGCCGAAGAGCTGCATAACCTTGATCATGGGACCGAACAGCCAGGCACGGTCCTTCAGGCAAACCGTCTTGGAAATGTAGAGGCCGCCCGGTCTCAACAGATCACGGACACGCGCCAGCAGGTCGTCCGGGTTCTCCACCAGGTGGAAGAAGTTGAAGGCCAGGATCGCATCATAGCCTGCGCCCTGTTCCTCGGGCAGTTGAACGCGTTCATCGAATGCGTCCGCCGTCAGGAAGCTGAGCCCCTCATGGGCAACACCGCTGTTTCTCTCGGCCGCCAGCTTCTCGTTGGCGATCTCGATCATGCCCGGTGCGAAATCCGTGGAGAGGAACGACTTCACGTTCTTTGCCAGAAGAAGGGCGGTCGACCCGGTGCCGGCCCCAAGCTCCAGAACGTGGTCTTCCGGCCCCAGGTGTTCCGTGGTCCGCTCGAGCGTTTTCTCGTATGCGGCCTGATCCTTGATCTTTGACGCCGCATATTTGCGGGCTGCCTTGTCCCAGAACCTTGTCGAAGGTGTCATGTCATTCGTCCATGTGATGGCCATGGTGTATCTTTCCATATCATGCTGTTCGTCGAAACGGCGCAGCTGAGTTGTCTTGCAGCGCAATTGACGCTGCTTCGTTTTTCCTCCCGGCAATCGCCGTGCTCCAGAGCCGTGTCCAGGCTCCGGTCCCGACCGGCAATTCTTCAAGGTCTTTCAGGCCGCACTGTTCCAGCCAAGTCTTGACCACCTCCGGGTCCAGACGCTGCGTGCGCCACTTGAGGTGAATGTAGGCTCCAAGCGCCGATTTGCGCGTTACCACCAGAAGCAGCTTGCCGCCCGGCCGGAGCACACGGCACATTTCGCTGATCGCTGCCTTCGGAGAGCCAAGATGCTCGACCGTGTGTGCACAAATGACCCGATCAAAACTGTCTGTCTCAAAGGGCAGGCTGTGCATGTCGGCAATCTGCCCGTCAAAACGCAGATTGAGGTCCGACAGGTTCCTGCGCGCTTCAGACAGCATGCTTGGCGAAATATCCACGGCCGACAGATCAAACGGCTGTGCCACCTCATGCGCAAAAGCTGCGGACAAGGCTCCGGTTCCAACCCCGCAATCCAGCACACGAAACGGCGTGCCGCCAACCAGGTCATCCCCCTCTGTGAACTCGGCCATGACCTTCCGGTATGCCTCCAGAAAGCCAAGTTTCATCAGCTTGCCGGTCCACATGGGGGCCTGATCATCATAGGCCTGGCGAAGATCGTCCGCCGAAAACCCGCGCCGGTTGACGGAAATCTGCCAGGTACCGAACCAGCGCTCATAGACGGGTATCTTCGGCTTGTGAGTTTCCAACGTCATTTATTGCCGGAACCCCGATTGCGAAGGCCAATCAGCTCGAGGAATTCCCGGCCCATGTCCCGTCCACCGCCCGGGGATGCGAGAAAACACAGGACGGAGAAACCGATTTTGAGAAGCTGGACTGTCAACGACTGCAGGCTCATGGTGCGATCCTTTCGCCTCTCAGATAACCCCTAAATAAACGAATATAAATTGCGAAAATCCGGTTAGTTGATATACATATTTGCATGAATTGGCAGACGATCACCTTTGACTGGAACCAGGCTCGCGCCTTTCTCGTAACCGCCGAGGAAGGCTCCCTGTCGGCAGCAGCCCGAGCCCTCAATCTGACACAGCCCACCTTGAGCCGTCAGGTCGCGGCCCTGGAAGAAACCCTCGGTGTGACCCTGTTCGAACGGGTCGCGAAGTCGCTGATCCTGACCGATGCCGGGCTGGAACTGGTCGAACATGTGCGGGCCATGGGAGAAGCGGCCAGCCGCGTGTCACTGGCCGCCTCCGGCAAGGCGCAACAGGTCGAGGGCCTGGTGACGGTGTCGACCACGGATCTGACGGCCGCACATATCCTGCCCGATATCTTAAGGGACCTGCGCGACCTGGCGCCCCGCATCGAGGTCAAGCTCCTGTGCACCAACAGTCTCAGCGACCTGCGCCGCCGGGAAGCCGATATCGCCATTCGCCACGTCTCTCCCGACCACCCGGATCTTTACGCCCGCAAGCTGCGCGACGCGCCTGCACGGATCTATGGCGCCCGGTCGTATGTCGAACAGTTCGGCCGGCCGCTGGCCCTGGATGATACCAAGAGCCTCGACTTTGTCGGCTATGACAACAACGAGGAACTGGTCGGCTACCTGCGCGCGTTTGGCCTGGATGTCAGCGAAGGCAACATCCGGCTGGGCTCTCCCAACGGGGTGGTCGCCTGGGAGCTGGTCCGGCAGGGCTTCGGCCTGTCGATCATGGCCGACGAAATCGCCGAGCGGTTCCCGGAAATCGTGCCTGCCTTTGCCGGCGTCAAGCCGGTCACGTTCCCGATCTGGCTGGTCACGCACCGCGAACTCCACACCAGCCGGCGCATTCGCGTGGTGTTCGATCATCTGGCGGAGGGGCTGCTCAGGCTCAGGCCGCGCAGGACCTATGACTGATCGCCGTCCGGCATCTGCAACCACGGGCCTGGACCGGTCTCCGGTCTAAAGAGAGTTCCAGACCGAATAGAGCGTTGAATGCAGCAGCGAGTGCCGGTCGCCGAAGCGGACAACGACCAAATCCTTGTCGGGCATCATGTAAACGATCTGCCCGCCCTGCCCCATCATGTAGGAAAAGCTGCCTTGCAACGCTTCGCCCTTGCGGTCGAGGACGTTGTGGCGGATATGCGTCCCATAAGCCCCTTTGGTGCGGGCCTTCGGTGAAAGTCTGGTGCCGAAATAGAGGTTCCAGAGCTCCTCCGACAGGAAAGGGCGCTCCGGGGTTCCGTTTTGCGCCAGAAATCTGCCCACCTTGAGCCAGTCGCTCGCAGTGGCATAGAGGCAGCAATAGGCGGTGACACTCCCCTCTTCGCCGTGGCGCAGCCAGTCTGCCCGGGCAGCTCCTGCGGGCAGCCAGACACGCTCGACAAATAAATGATCAAGCGGCCTGCCATGAACCTTTTCAAGAAGATGCCCCAACACGGCCGTGTTGACATTCTGGTAGGCGAATTGCCCGACCCGGTCGGAGCGGACCTGCAATTCGTCCTCAACCGACCCAAGGCCTCCTGCGTGCAGCCGCGCCAGCCTGCCAAACGGATTGTAGGTCACCAGCCGGTCCTGCTTGTCGGCGCTTTCCTGTTCAAAATCGAGACCGCTGCGCATTTCCAGAAAGCTGCGCACACTCTGCTGCCCGAAGCGCTCGGAACCGAAACCCGGCAGGTAGGCGCTGACCGGATCGTCAAGGCTCGCAATCCTGCCCTCGGACACGGCCTGAAGCACAAGTGCGCCGACAACGCTCTTGATCAGCGAATAGGAGTTGAAGCGCGTGTGCGGGCCATAACCATCCGCATAGGTTTCCAGCACGATACGGTCGCCGCGCAACACCAGAAGGGCGTGGCTGCCGGCGTCTTCGAACAGGTCCTGCCCGCGCGGGTTCAGTGGTGCCAGGGCCGAAGCGTAGTGCAGCGGTTCCGGTTGGCCCGAGATCGTTTGAAACGACCCGAGCGCCGGCCAGACCGCCCGCGGATAGGCCGCCTGCAGCGGCTCGAACAGGCCACTGGCATAGGCCACCGCCAAGCCACCCAGGCCAGCGCTGGCCGTCAGAAACAGGGCTTTCAGAATTCGCATGATCTTTGGTCTTCATCAAAGGCCCATCAAGGCAAAGGATCGTGTCGGAAAAAGGACAAGGCCTTCATTAGCCGACAGAAGCTTGAGACCGGTTGTGACCATCAGCGTTCCGCACAAGCTTGCGCCTTGATTGAAAGAACAGCGAAGGGTGTTCGAACATGAAGAGGTCCAGCCGAAAAGCGCTTACTCCTCGCCAGCCGAAACAACAGCCGCCCATCAACTCTCGCCAGCGTTCGCCTTTTCCAATACCTCCTGTGGCAAGCCGGCGAGCTTCTTTCTGACGACAAACAGCATGACCGCGCTCAAGACCGACAGCAGGATGTAGAGCACGCCAACCCCGGCGCTCACATAGCCAGCGCCCGTCACCAGCCACTCGGGAAGAAAGCTCAGGGTCGCGGCGATATCAGAGGCATGGGTGATCAGCAGATAGCCGATCACGGCATTGCCGAGGCCGGTCAGAAGGTGGCTGATCGACTTCCTGCGCAGGTTGGACAGTTTTTCATTAAGACTGGTCCCAGCCGTCTGATCAGCAGGTCTATGGTCCTCGAAGGTCATCAACTCTTTCCATCAAAATTGGGCAAGCCCTTCAACTGGGCTTAGAACCAGAAAATCAATGGAACGAAATAAAGAGCAGAAACTCGCCCAGGACAATGGTTCTGCAGCGCACAGCAGCCAAATGCTGACAGGTTGCTGGCAGGACTTTCAGGTTCACCCCAACATCCAGTTCAGCACCAGCCGCCAGTCGGTCATGCGGATCGGGGTGCCGTGGGTGCCGGTGTCGAACAGGGTGAACCTGATCGGGTAGTTGGGCGCGCGGTTCTTGATCTGCTTGTAGAAATTTGCCTGGTCTTCCCAATTGTAGACCCGGTCGAGCGTGCCCTGGCCCATATAGATCGGTACATTGCGGCGCAGAGCGCTGGAATTGAGGAAATTCGGATCCTTTGGCGAACCGAGCAGCATGATGCCGTTGATCAGGCTGGCGTAATTGCCGTTCTTGACCAGGTTCCAGCAGATGATGCCACCCATGGACCCGCAGGCCACCACCACCTTGGCGCCAGGCGAGAGCTGCTTCTGATACTGGATCAGCGCCGCGACATCCGCCGTGCCGGACTTGCCGAAATTCTTGATATCGACGGTCAGATATGCACCGCCATTGCGGACCATCAGGTTCTGGATGCGATTGAAATTGCCGCCAAAGGAAACGTCGTTCATGCCCTGGAAGCGGTTGCCGCCCTGGCCATGGATATAGATGACGATGGCTTTTGCCCCACCCTTCCACTTGCCGGTGCCCATGTAGTTGATGGTACGGCCATTGGCCTGCAACTCGCCGCTGCCCCGGCTGCGCTTCGGTTTGTAGGAGACGTAATTGCCATAGACCCGGCGCTCGTCGACCTCGTCGCGGTCGCGCAGGTCCCGCTGCTTTGAGTATTCCACCACCAGGAAATCGCCGCCATAAAGCGTCTCGTGGATCTTCTTGTAGCGAAACAGCCGGTCCTTGTAGGGTTTCAGCGCCTCTGCCTGCGCCAGTCCGGCGCTTCCGCCAACTGCAATGACAGCACCAAGCAGCAGGGCACCGAGGGCCTGTGCATGGCGGGCCTTGATGATCCTGTGCAGCATGGGACGTCCTTTGTTCGGCAAATCACGCAGTCGGCCCTACCCTAAGCATCGCCCCTGAGGCTTTCAATCGGCTGCAGATCAAAAACCACTGCTGATCCTTGCCCCCAGCGGATCTGCTTTCATCAGCTGCCAGAGCTGTGATCAGGCCGGACGCGCCACCACGTCACTCAATACATTCGGCACGTTTCCGTTCACCCTTGCAAATTGTACCAAGAAAAACTGCGCGTTTTATCCACAAGGACGGCAGGGCACTGAATAACCTTGATGCAAAATGCGAATTTAAGAATTTGGTAACCATAAAAATCCAAGAGTGACAGGGAGATAAGTCCAAGAAGGACCCTCATTTAGACAATGCATGGCCAGGTCAGGAGAGCCAAGATGCCAGTCATTTCCTTCGCAAACGCAAAGGGCGGCGCCGGAAAGACCACCGCCGCACTGCTGCTGGCGACAGAAGTCGCGGCACGGGGAAAACGTGTCACCATCTTTGATGCGGATCCGCAAAAATGGATCTCCAAGTGGGCCGAGCTTCCCAGGACCTGTCCGGGCATCAGCGTTGTCAGCGAAGTGTCGCCGGCCTCGATCACCGAACAGGTCACCTACGCGGCTGAACACTCCGACTACGTGATCGTCGATCTGGAAGGCACGGAAAACCTGATCGTTGCCAACGCGCTCTCGGTATCGGACCTGGTGGTGGTGCCGATCCAGGGATCGTCCATGGATGCCCGCGGCGGCGCCAAGATCCTCTCCCTGATCAAGAAGCTGGAAAAGATCGTCCGGCACGACATCAAGCACTGTGTGGTGCTGACCCGCACCAATGCGGCCGTGACCACCCGCGCCATGAAGGCCGTGCAGGACTTCCTGTCGGCGCAGAACATCGATGTCCTGATGACCCCGATTGTCGAACGGGCCGCCTTCCGCGACATGATGGAATTCGGCGGAGGCCTCGCCGATCTCGATCCGAAACTTGTCAGCGGCGTTGCCAAGGCCCGCGAAAACGCCGGTCTCTATGCCGCCGAGCTTCTGGAGCGGGCCATCACCGTGCCGAAAAAGCGCTGGTACAACATCTTCAAGCGGGCAAGCTGACGCCAGGAGTTCCGCGATCCCAAAGAGCCGGGCGCTTCCCGGCTCGGCTTTTTGAAACGCCCAGCTCGTCATTCCGGGCAAGTGCAGTAAAGCTGCACGCCAATCCGGAACCCGGCAAATCAGCACGAGCAATAGCGAGCACAAAACCAATTAGGTTTCCGGCATTCCAAATAAGGACGTGCCTGCGAGACAACGCTGACGCGCTTCTTCAGGAGGAAGCCGTGGCTGTCGCTTACTTCGCGTAGCTAAAATCCTGAAGCCGCCAACGGATGGCCCTCTCCTGGAAGTCGCGCTAAGGTCTGGACACGACTCAACCGGGTTGTCCCATCAGCCGCCGATTTTACCGGAGGATGCCATGTCTTCGCCCCTCGCCCGCCTTGCCGCTTCCGGTCTTGCCTGCCTTCTACTTGCCGCGTGTTTTGGCGAGGACGGCAATGTGGCGCTCGGCAATCTCGAGCGGGACCGGGTGGCGTTGACGGCAACGGCAAGCGAAGTGCTGATCGCGCTGCCCGTTGCCCAGGGAACATTTGTCGAAAAAGGGACCGTGCTGGCGCAGCTCGACCCGGCCGAACAGCAGGCCGTCGTCAACCAGGCGCGCGCGGAAGTGCAAAAGGCAAAAGCCAACCTTCTGAAACTGGAAAACGGCTCCCGGGAAGAAGATATCGCCAAGGCCCGCGCCAGCGTTGCCGGCGCCAAGGCCGAACTGGTCGACGCGGAAGCCAGCTTCAAGCGCTACCAGGACCTGACAGAGCGCGGCACTACGAGCCAGGCCCAGTTCGACAGTGCCCGAGCGAGCCGGGATGCGGCGCTGGCCAGCCTGGACAGCTCCGAACAGCAACTGAAGGAACTTGTCATCGGCACGCGCCCGGAGGATCTGGACATCGCCCGGGCGGAACTGGCCGCTGCCGAAGCCAGCCTTGCCACCCAGGAAAAGGTGCTCCAGGACCTGACCATCACCGCCTCGCGTGACGGCGTGCTCGACAACCTGCCCTGGAACCTCGGTGAACGGGTCACGGTCGGCAGCCCGGTCGCAGTCATGCTGGCGGGCGAAGCGCCCTATGCCAGGGTCTATGTGCCCGAACCGCACAGGGTGAAGATCAACGAAGGCGACACACTTCAGGTCAAGGTGGACGGGCTGGACAAGCCCATCGAGGGTTCCGTGCGCTGGATCAGTTCCGAGCCGTCCTTTACGCCCTATTACGCCCTCAACCAGTCCGAACGGGCCCGGTTGATGTATGTGGCGGAGGTCCAGCTGCCGGACAGCGCCAAGGACCTGCCCAATGGCGTTCCGGCCCAGGTTGTGCTGCCGTGACGGAGCCGGAGAGCGACATTGTCGTGCGGGCCGAGGGCCTGGTGAAAAGCTTCAAGGGCTTCCGCGCCGTCGACGGCCTGGATCTCACCATCGAGCGCGGCATGATCTACGGCTTTCTCGGCCCCAATGGCTGCGGCAAGACCACCGCCATGCGCATGCTGACGGGCTTGCTGACACCGACCGAGGGTACGGTGGAGGTGCTGGGCCTGTCCGTCCCCAAGGATGCGGAGACCCTGAAATACCGGATCGGCTACATGACCCAGGCCTTCTCGCTTTATGGCGACCTGACGGTCCGGGAAAATCTCGATTTCATGGCGACGATCTACGGCCTTTCTTCCAAAAAGCGCAAGCAGCGCATCGGCGAGGTCATGGAACGTTATGAGCTGAGCGACCTGGGCAACCGCTTTGCCGGCAAGATGAGTGGCGGCCAGCGACAGCGACTGGCGCTCGCGACCGCCGTCCTGCACGAACCACAACTGCTCTTTCTGGACGAGCCGACCTCTGCCGTCGATCCGGAATCCCGCCGTCACTTCTGGGAACAGCTGTTCGACCTTGTTGATGGTGGCACGTCGATCGTGGTCACGACCCATTTCATGGACGAAGCGGAACGTTGCCACAAGATCGCGATCCTGGAGGCCGGGCAGAAACGGGCGGACGGCGCGCCGAAAGAGCTGATGGCCGGCATGGGCGCCAATGTGGTCGAAATCGAAGGACCGAACCTGCGCGACATCCGCAGGCATCTGCTGGGCACGGACGGCATCATGGCCGCGGCCCAGTTGGGGGCGAGGCTGCGCGTTCTGGTCAGGCAGGACGTTCCCGATCCGGCCGATTTTCTTCAAAAACGGCCGGAAACAGACGGTGCGACACTGATCGAACAGGTCCGGCCGAACCTGGAAGATGTCTTCGTGACGGCAACGGGAGAAGGACGGCAATGATCAGATCCCTCTCGCGCATCGGTGCGATCTTCTCCAAGGAACTGGCCCAGCTGCGCCGGGACCGCATGACCTTCGGCATGGTCATCATGATCCCGCTGATCCAGCTGATCCTGTTCGGCTATGCCATCAATACGAATGTGCGCGACATTCCGGTCGCGGTTGTCGACCAGAGCCAGACCGGTCTCAGCCGTATCCTGATCCAGATCGTCGAGGCCACGACCGTGGTTGAGGTCACCGAACGCCTGAGTTCGGTGGAGGAAGCCGAAGAGGCAATCAAGGCGGCTCGGGTCCGGGCGGCGTTCATCCTGCCCCCGGACCTCTCCCAACGCATTGCGCGCTCACCCTCCGTCGGGCTGGGCACACCGCCATCCACGGATGAGGAAACCAGCCGGCCGGTGGCGCAGTGGATCGTTGACGGCTCCGACACGATGATCGCCAGCGCAATCAAGTCCCTGCGCAGCATGCCGCTGTCGGAGCTCAACCGGCAGGCTCCCAACCGCTCGACGCCCACGTTTGAAGTTGCGCTTTTCTTCAATCCGGAACAGCGGACCGCCATCAACATCGTGCCGGGCCTTGTCGGCATCATCCTGACCATGACGATGATCATGTTCACCTCCGCCGCCATTGTCCGCGAGCGCGAGCGCGGCAACATGGAGATGCTGATCAACACGCCGGTCAGGCCGATGGAGCTGATGATCGGCAAGATCATCCCCTATATCTTCATCGGGCTGTTGCAGACCGTCATCATCCTCGGCCTGGGGCATGTGCTCTTCAATGTGCCCTTCGGTGACAAGATGGTGGATCTCTTCATCGGCACCCTGCTCTTCATCGGGGCCAGCCTGTCGCTCGGCCTCGTGCTGTCGACCATTGCCCAGAGCCAGCTGCAGGCGACCCAGATGACGGTCTTCGTTCTGTTGCCGTCGATCCTGCTCTCCGGTTTCATGTTCCCCTACGAAGGCATGCCGCTGATCGCGCAATATATCGCCGAAGCGTTCCCGGCGACGCATTTCATGCGCATGATCCGTGGTTTCGTTCTTCGGGACGCAGGCCTTGTCGAACTGCACCGCGACGTCCTGTGGATGTGCGGTTTCTTCGTGCTGGGGCTGATCGTCGCCGCGCTCCGGTTCAAGAAACGGCTGGACTGAGTTTTCCAATTCCATTGGATGGTGGCTCTGCACACGACAACCTCATCCTCAGAGTCTGGCCCGAAAGTGATGGCCGGGGCGAATGCTTCAGTCACATTTGTCATTCCCGCGAAAGCGGGAAACCAGGACTCCTTGAGGGTAGACTTAATTTATAGCGCCGATTCATGAGGTTACTGGGTCTCCGCTTTCGCGGGGAAGACAACCGAGAGGGGGCGAGTTCGTGCCAGGAACGATGAAAGCTGCGTCCTAGATCACTTTCGGGCCAGTCTCTGAGAAGGACCGCCAGGGCCGTCTCGAAGGATCCGCGGCTTGCTCCGGTTCGGACCGGGCTTGGCAAACGGCCGCTCCTTCGAGACGCCGCGACGCGGCGCCCCAGGATGAGGTTGATGGGTGCGGCTGCCGTTCCAAGGCGGACAACACGGCTTTCCCCGCCCTACTTTACCTGCGGCCCAGTGTCGAAGCGCGGGTTGGCGGTCTTGAGAACCGGCGTCTGTTCGGAAACATTCTCCCGGCTCTCGCGCCAGACGACAAAGATGCCCGAGGCGATGATCACTGCCGAACCGATGCCGACATAAAGATCCGGCGTTTCGGAGAAGAACAGCATGCCAAAGAAGGTTGCCCACAGGATCTGGCTGTATTGCAGCGGTGCGACAACGGCGGCCGGAGCGGCCTTGTAGGCAGAGATCGTGCAGAACTGGGCGATCACGGACAAAAACCCGATCGCGGCCATCAGGCCAAGGTCCACCAGTTCGACCGGAACGTAGACCGCCGGCAGGGTCATCGACATGGCCGCCATGGACAGGATCATCGGATAAAGGATCAGGACTGCCGGACGTTCCTTGCCGCCGAGCTTGCGCACCAGAATGGTCGACAGGGAATTGGCAAAGGCAGCCGTCAGCGCCGCCATATGGCCGAGAGAGAGCTCCGTCACGCCGGGACGTAAAACGATTAAAACGCCGATGAGACCGACGATCACGGCAGCCCAGCGTTGCGCCCGCACAGTCTCTCCCAGAAGCGGCACCGAGAGGGCCGTGATCAGAAGCGGCATGGCAAAGAGCAAGGCATAGACTTCGGCCAGGGGCAGAGCCGTGAAGGCATAGAAGCCACAGGACATGGCAATGATGGCAAGCCCGGCGCGCGCGACAACCAGCCAGGGGTGCTTGGGTCGGAAATTTGCCTCCGCCTTGTCCGCCATCATCATCATCATCATCGGCACGAAGGCGAACAGCATGGAAAAGAAGATGATCTGGAACACCGGATAGTCGGACCCAAGCGCCTTGATCAGGGCGTCATGGGTGGAAAACAGGGCAAACGCGATGAGCGCTGCGGCAAGTCCCTTGAGCGTTGCTGACATGGCAAGGCCTATTGTTCGGGTTCAGATCGAGCCCGCCGCAAAAACGGACTTCATGATGAGGGAAAAGGCGCCCCGTGGCCGTCCCACGCCTAACGCCGGAGGCCAGCGGATAAATGACCCGGAAATCTAGTTAGCAGACTTTTCCGGTTCACCAAAGAGGCACGATGGCTCTTCGATCTGTGCGCAAGAGCTTCAGCTCACATCTGTCGCGCAATCCGGTCCTTACACAAACACCCGTGCAAGCGCTGCCACGGCGAGCGCGGTCGCGGCCCGTTTCGGACCGGCAAATCCCGCTGCAGCCTGGCCGGGCACCATCAGGTTGACTCGGTTGAGATCGGCCGCTTCCAGATGATCGAGATCGGCCGACTTGGCGGCCTCTTCGGCTGCAATGCGGACTTCATCGAGCATGCGGACCAGGCCCTGCCAGATATGGATCGGCGGCGCCTCATCCGTGCTGCACCAGCGAACAATATCAGATTCAGGAACGTTCAAAGCCATGGCCGCCTCGGCCGGTTTCAAACCAAGATATCCCATCACATCACTGAAATTACTCATATAAATCCCCAAAGACGCAGAGCGCCCCGACTACCCGAGGCTCAATACTGCACTGCAATATAGCGAAAATCCAGCACTTTACGGAATCTGAGTTAACTTGTGCACCGGCAAACAATTTCCTGCTGGCTCGTCAGCCGGCA
The DNA here is from genome assembly GCF_002237595.1 of Labrenzia sp. VG12. NCBI lineage: Bacteria > Pseudomonadati > Pseudomonadota > Alphaproteobacteria > Hyphomicrobiales > Stappiaceae > Labrenzia > Labrenzia sp. VG12. Next base: position 39,186 of record NZ_CP022529.1, on the reverse strand, counting down.
AACACAGGCATGGCCTTGGCAAGACTGCCATGCTTTGTCTCCGCCCCTGACCAAAAACACTTAGGCAATCCACCAATTATCTGAAAAACCTAGTGAAAATTGATATCGGTGGAAAACGACGGGCTGCCCAATTGTGCGGTACGGTTAATGATAGGTTTATTCAAGCAAATCACTTTGACCGCTGACGCCGCCGGACCTCTTTGGATGAAGTTCAAGGGAAAATCCTTCATTGCCATCGTTCTGAGCCCGGAACCGCCTTTCACGGGGTGGCTTCAGGAGATCGACCGCATCATTGCGCGCTCGCCGGGCTTCTTCATCGACCGGCCGATCATTCTCGACGTGCGCGGCAGCAAGATCCCGATCGAGGAACTCGAGCAGCTGCTGGAGGAACTGGGCAACCGGTCGATCCGGGTCATGGGCATTGACGGCGTTGCCGGCACCCGGCTCAAACCCGGCATGCCGCCAAGTTTTTCCGGTGGCCGGCTTGCGTCCGACATCGACGTGCCGACGCCGACAGAAGCAAAATCGGAACACGAAGAGACCGCCGCGGCGCAGACAGCCAAGGCATCCGAGACCGGTGAGAGTGTGTTTGAAGGTGAGGCTGAACCACCCGCGCCCAAAGGCACGAAAGCCGGCGGCAACGGCACGCCGGACACTCCCGAAAAACCGGCCGCGCCCGCCAGCATTGCCAGCGGATCGTCGATCGTCATCACCGAACCGGTGCGATCCGGACAAAGCATCCTGCACCCGGACGGGGACGTCACCGTGATCGGCTCGGTCAGCTCGGGTGCGGAAGTGATCGCCGGCGGATCGATCCATGTCTACGGCGCGCTGCGCGGCCGGGCACTCGCCGGCGTGTCCGGCAAGGACTGCGCACGCATCTTCTGCTCCAAGCTGGATGCGGAGCTGGTGTCCATCAATGGCCTCTACAAGGTCGCTGACGATTTCGAGAGCACCTTGCGCAACGCGCCTGCGCAGATCCGTTTCGAAAACGAGACCCTGGTCTTTGAAGAACTGAACTAACCCCGGTTCCCGCCGCCTCCGGGCGACGGGTCCGACAACAAAAACAGGACGAACACCATGAGCAACGCCACTGTCGTTGTGGTCACGTCGGGCAAGGGCGGAGTGGGCAAGACCACGACCACCGCCGCCATCGCCTCGGCGCTTGCCAAAGAGGGCTACCAGGTCTGCGCCATCGACTTTGATGTCGGCTTGCGCAATCTGGACCTGATCATGGGTGCCGAGCGCCGGGTCGTGTTCGATCTCGTCAATGTGGTCCGCGGCGAAGCCTCGATCAAGCAGGCCCTGGTGCGTGACAAGAAGCTGAACAACCTCTATCTGCTGCCAGCCTCCCAGACGCGGGACAAGGATGCGCTGACGGAAGAAGGCGTTGCCAGCGTCATCAGCGAGCTGCGCATGTATTTCGACTATGTGATCTGTGACAGCCCGGCCGGCATCGAACGCGGTGCCACGCTCGCCATGCGTCATGCGGACGAAGCCATCATCGTCTCCAATCCGGAAGTCTCGTCGGTGCGTGACTGTGACCGGATCATCGGCCTGCTCGATGCCAAGACCAAGATCGCCGAAGACGGCGGCCGCATGCCCAAGCACCTGATGATCACGCGTTATGACACGGAACGCGCCAAGACTGGCGACATGCTGGCCACCGATGATGTGGTCGACATCCTGTCCGTGCCGCTGATCGGCGTGGTGCCGGAAAGCAAGGACGTGCTGAAAGCCTCCAACGTCGGCCTGCCGATCACCCTGTCGGACGAAAACTCGCCGGCGGCCAAGGCCTATACGGAAGCCACGAGACGGCTCCTGGGAGAAAACATCCCGGTCACCATCCCGGAAGAGAAGAAAAGCCTCTTTGGCAAGATCTTCAAAGGGAGGGCCGCATGAACCTCCTGAGCCTCTTTGGCAAAAGGGGCGAAAGCGCCTCCGTTGCCAAGAACCGGCTGCAAATACTCCTGGCGCATGAACGGGCCGATGACGGCTCCGACGCGGTTCTGATTTCCAGCCTGCGGGAAGACATTCTCGCCGTTGTCGCCAAGAGGGTCGAAATCGATCCGGATTCCGTGCGCCTTGAAATGGACCGTTCCGGCGATGTCACCACGCTCGGCATCGACATCGAGCTGCCCTCCGCCCGGGCCTCCTGACACACAGCCTTGAGACCGGTCGCCACGCGGCCGGTCTTTCCCGAGCCGCCAGATCAGGCGTGCTTGGTGTCCGACTGGATCGGCACATGCCGAAAGTCGAGCAAGTCCGCCGAATAGACGGCCACCTGCCCCCTCCCCCGCCGCTTGGCAGAATAAAGCGCAACATCGGCCTGCCGGAGCAATTCCGACGGATTTTCCGAAAAGGCAATGCCAACGCTCGCGCCGAAGGAATAGGTGGCACCGTCCAGGTTTATCGGCCTGCTCAGCTGTTCCACGATGGCGCGCCCGGCCGACAGCACCTGCTCCCGCTTGGCGCGCCCAAACACGATGACAAACTCGTCGCCGCCCAGGCGAATGACCGTGTCATCCGCATTGGCCAGGTCCCGAAGGGCTTCGGCGACGTATTGCAGAACCAGATCGCCCGTCTCGTGTCCATATGTGTCGTTGATGTCCTTGAAGCGGTCGAGGTCGACATAGAGCAGCGCATGTCCGTCAGGCAGGGGCCGCTGCTCCAGGAGCCGCGCGATCTTTTCGTCAAGCATGCGACGATTTCCAAGGCCCGTCAGCGGGTCGCTCCTGGCCTGGTTTGCCAGCATCTCGCGTGTTTTCTCCGCCTCCAGTTTGGCGGTTTCCAGCTCGTGAACGGTCTCGCTGGCCCGTCGGAAAAACAGGCGTGCGGCTAGATACATGCAGCCAAAGACCAGCAGAAAACCCGCCCCCAGAAGCGGCAGGATGCGATGACCGGCCAGCGTCGGGTTCCAGACAAAGTACCCGAGTGTCTGCCCTCCGATAGACCGAATTTCGAAGCCGGCCTGCCAGAGATCTGGCGGGTCTTCCGTCAGTTTCAGCCCCGGCAGCCCATATTTGCCGGACAATTCAGTAAGTGTTTCTTCGCTTATGGGCTGAGCGAAAACCAGTATGTGATCCGTGCTGGTGTCACTCTCCTCATCGTATCCGGTGATCAGCACGGCGCTGGCCAGATACAGCATCGCGATATCACCAATCAGGCCGGTCGCCGGTTTCGGCGCCTTGTTTTTCTCGGTCTCGCGGGCCTTGGCAACCAGCTCTCCCAAAGACGATCCGTAGCGGGCCTGCAAATCGGCATCTCTCACGATATCCTTGATGACATGGAGCGTCGGCACACCTGCACCGTCGAAGACATGTACGCCTTCGATCTGCAATTCGGCCTGCATGTAGTTCACGAAGGTTTCGCGCACCCAGCCCATATTGACCTCGGGAACGAGATTCTCGACAGAGTCGTTCCAGTAGCCATATTCCAGCGTGATGTCGGACAGATGCTCTGTCCGATCGCCGAACATGGCGGAAAAGATCTTCTCGGAGGAGACGATGGAGTTGCGGTCGAGCGTGTAGGACAGAAACGACACGAAGGCCATGAGGCTGATTGCGCTGATCAGGATCGTGGCCCAGAACGGCCGTGAGAGGCGCCTGATCTCAAACGCCTCGGAATTTCCCGTGCCCGGCTGAGGGGCATGTGGCGAACCGTGCCTGACAGGTTCGTGGCGCACGCGAGCTTTCACCCCTTAGTTGCAGAACAACGAACTTTCGCATTCGTGAATTTAGATCAATCTTATTGAGCAAACACTCTTCATTCAATTAATAAAAACCTTGAGACAACAAATGCTTAGGAAGCATCGTTAAATAACTCCATCCCTCCCTCTACACTTAGTTACAAATCGCGATATAAGTTATTTGATCGTCTAAATATTCATCGATAAAAATGTCATATTCGCTGCAGCGCCGATGAAATTCGTCTTCCAACAGAAGATGCGGCGTCCGCCTGAAAACAGCATACGTCAGGTTGAGGTTTGCTTCTTTCCAATCAGTTTCGGCAACCGCCAGATAACGGGAAGCGACACAAGAGTGGCCGCGATCATGTAATAGACCGGCGCAAAATCGTCACCCGTCCGGCTGACGAGATAGGTGGCCACCATCGGCGTCGTGCCACCGAAGATCGCCAGACAGAAATTGTAACCAAGGGCGACAACGCTGCAGCGCAGATGATCGGGCGCCATGCGGGTGAGCGCCGTGATCGACAAGGCCCAGCCGGCGGTGCTGGCGAGGGTCAGGCCGAACTGTCCCAGAAAGACCAGGCCGACGGTTTTGTCGTGCATCAGCCACCAGCACGGCCCGGCGAGAACCAGTGTGGCAATCGCACCGGCAAGAAAGACCGGGCGGAGACCGAACCGGTCCGCCGCCCAGCCGCAGACCGGCACGAACAAGGCCATGATGATCAGGTTGATCGTGGTGATGTCGAGTGCGTCAGCCGATGAAACACCCGGTTCGCTGCCGAGATAGGAGACGGCGTAGACATAGATCACGAAATAGATGACCGAGGTCGGGATCAACAGCAGAACCATCTGCAGGATCAGTCCGAGATGGTCTCTGAGGCTCAGCCAGATCGGCGAGGGTTTGAAGGCCTCATCCGCCGCGACGACTGTTTCGGTCAGATGCCGGCGCAGGATCGCGCTGAAAATCGCCACCAGCGCACCGATCAGGAAAGGCAACCGCCAGCCCCAGTCTGTCATCTGTTCGCTGCTCAGAACCGAACTGAAGGCGGCCGGGACCGCCGATCCCAGCACACAGCCCCACATCATGGCAAAGGCCACCCAGGCACCTGTCAGCGCCTTTCGGCCCGGGCGCGCCTGCTCCACCAGCAAGACTCCGGAAGCCGTGTATTCGCCGGCCACAGAGATGCCCTGAACGATGCGGATGGCCACCAGGAGAAGCGCCGCGGTCACCCCGATCTGGTTATAGGTCGGCAGGACCGCGATGGCGAGCGAGCCCGCCCCCATCATCAGCACGGAAATCATCAACGCCGTCTTGCGACCGATGCGATCGCCGATATGACCGAAGATCACACTACCGATCGGCCGTGCAGCATACCCCACGGCGAGCACTGCAAACGCTGACAGGAGTGAGGCGAACCTGTCCTCTGAGGGAAAAAACAGTGTCGCCAGCGTTGGCGCCAGAAAGCCGTAGACCGTGAAGTCGTACCATTCCAGGACATTGCCACTGGCAGCGGCCACAATGGATTTTGGCTTAAGTTTGGTGACCGGTTCCGAAGTCGCCGACACGGGCAATTTCCTTCAATCCAAAGCTGTATGACGGGATCGACTTTCCCTTTTGACGGCATCCTATGGCGATGCGTCCAGCAGGGCCACCGGAATTGCATGACAAAACGGACAGGGTCGGAGGAAGCATCACAGTGCATTGTCGGTAGCCGTCATACCGCAATTTGCGGCTACCGGTTCGGCGGGCCTACCGTTGCGGCCCAAGCAGAGCCATGTCGCGTTCGGCGAGAAACAGGTTGGAATAGAGATTTGCGATCCACTGGCGGCCGGAGGCCGTGACCTTCAGATACTGGATTGCCTTCTGGATATAGGGGGCGACGCTATTCCAGTAGAATTGTGGGTAGCGATGCACCAGATCAGCCGGCGTGTCATAGCCCAGTTGCCGGTTGAGGCCGGCTTCCTCGAATTCGAAATAGAGCGCATTGGCCTTGCGGATGTAATGGGGATCGCCCAGCTGGCCGATGAAATCCGCGGCCCGGACCAAATTGGCATCCTCGCACAATGCCTCGTGTGCGTCCGGGATCGTGCTGGGAAACCGCGACCCCTCAATCGCGTTGGCGACGCGCTGCGGATCGAGAAGGCCCGTGCCGGTCAGGCGCTCGAACACGTAGAGCTTGGAACGGTCGACATGATAGGGCGTCAGCGCGGCATCCGAAGCCCCGCGCGGCAATTTCACCGTTTCTCCGGCCTCGTTGATCACGTAGCCGTCCGGCGTATCCTCCGGCAGTATGCCGCGCACATAGCCGATGTCATGGGTCAGGCAGGCAACGATGACATGGGCATAGTCTTCCGGCGCCATGTGTGTGTGCAGCGCCCTGCCCCGCAGGATGTCGTGACCGGCCATGGTGACCAGCATGGTGTGCTCGATATTGTGATAAAGCGCATCGCTGTTGCCGATACATTCCATGGCAATGCGAGCGAGCGAAGGCACGAGTTCGGCCAGTTCCGGTTCCGACTTGCCAAAGCGCCGTTGCACATAGGCGGTCAGGAAATCGCCCAGTGCGTCGGCCGCAAGTTCCGGCAAGGTGATCATGATACGGCCCGTCCCAGACTGGTTGCTCGCAAGGCTAGATTGGCCCCTGATTTGGCACCCTTGCGGAACGCGATGTCAAGTTCGTGAAAAACCGAAGGAAAATGTCGTTCAATAGGGTCAGGAAAGCACTGGCAATCGTTTTGCCATCTCGGACGTCTGCACCCAGCCGTCTCTTTCGTAAAGCGGCCGCGTCTTCTGGGTGGCGTGCAGAATGGCAAATGCAAGACCTCGGCGACTGAACTCGGCCTCCGCTTCCGCCATCAGGCGTTTGGCGATGCCCTGACCGCGTCTGTCCGGCTCGACAAAAAGATTGAGCACATAGCCGCGCCGCGCCTGATCCGGATGGAGCGGATGCGGCGGCCAGGCGATTTCCATGAGCCCGATGCCACCGACGGCCTGACCTTCCTGTTCGGCGATGAAGCCGTAATAGCTGCCGTCGCCCAGGCTCTTTTCCTGCCAGTCCCGGTAAGGGCCGGCCATGGATTCAAGAACGTCTTCCCCATCGCCCGCAGACCGGAACATCTCTTCCCGGTGACGACAGACGAGATCGAGATCACCGGGTGCAACCGGGCGAAGAGACAACGACATGAGCGGCCTAGGCCTCGTAGACGATCTCGCGGGTTTCGCGGAAGGTCACATCCGGGAATTTCTCGGTGACATGGCCAACTTCCCAGGCATTCTTGAACAGGAACACCGGTTTGTCGTCGCGGTCGTTGGCAATCGACATGCGATGCCCTTCCAGCATTTTCTGCAGGGTCTGGCTGTCGGTCTCGATCCAGCGCGCCGTGGTATATGGCACGGTCTCAAAGCCGATCTCGGTGCCGTATTCCGCCTTCAGCCGGTCGACAACCACGTCGAGCTGCAGGGCGCCAACAACGCCGACGATCCAGTTGGAGCCAAGATCCGGCTTGAAGATCTGAACCAGACCTTCTTCGGCCAGATCCTGCAGGCCCTGGCGCATCTGCTTGACACGCATGGTGTCGGAGAGACGCACGCGGCGCAAGATTTCCGGGGCGAAGGCAGGCAGGCCGGTCACATGAATGTTCTCGCCTTCCGTCAGCGTATCGCCGACACGGAGCTGGCCGTGGTTGGGCACGCCGATGACGTCGCCCGGATAGGCGAGATCGGCAATCTCGCGCTCTTCGGCGAAGAAGAAGATCGGCGCAGAAACGGCGATCTGCTTGCCGGCACGCACGTGTTTCAGCTTCATTCCGCGCTTGAACGTGCCGGAGCACAGGCGCATGAAGGCAATCCGGTCGCGGTGCTTCGGGTCCATGTTGGCCTGGACCTTGAAGACAAAGCCGGTAACCTTGTCCTCTTCCGGCATGATGGTGCGCCCGCCGGTGGCCGGCTGGGAATGCGGCGGCGGTGCGAATTCGGCGATGAAGTCGAGGATTTCCTCAATGCCGTAATCGCGCAGTGCGGACCCGAAAAAGACCGGTGTCAGATGACCTTCCAGGAAGCTTTCCTTGTCGAAGGCCGTGTAGCCTTCCGCGCCCAGTTCCACATTCTCGGTGAGTTCGTCCATGATGCGGTCGAAGACCGTGCCGGTCAGGATCTCGTCGTCGAGGCCGGAGACGGTCTTGGTCTCGGCATAGGGTCCGCCGCGCTCGCCTTCGGAGGTATGGAACTTCTTGTTCTGCCAGTCATAGACGCCGAAGAAATCGGAGCCCATGCCGACCGGCCAGGTCTGCGGGCAGACATCCAGCGCCAGCGCTTCCTGGACCTCGTCGAGGATTTCCAGGGCGTGACGGCCCTCGCGGTCGATCTTGTTGACGAAGGTGATGATCGGAATGTCGCGCAGGCGGCAGACCTCGAACAGCTTGCGGGTCTGGGTCTCGATGCCCTTGGCGGCATCGATCACCATAATGGCCGCGTCAACGGCGGTCAGCGTGCGGTAGGTGTCTTCGGAAAAGTCCTCGTGGCCCGGCGTGTCGAGCAGATTGTAGACAATGCCCTTGCGTTCGAAGGTCATGACCGACGAGGAGACGGAAATGCCGCGTTCCTGTTCGATCTTCATCCAGTCCGAGCGCGCGCGGCGGCGTTCGCCGCGGGCACGGACCTGACCGGCGGCCCGGATGGCGCCACCAGACAGGAGCAGCTTTTCCGTCAGCGTGGTCTTACCGGCATCCGGGTGGGAAATGATCGCAAAGGTGCGCCGGGCCTGGTAGGGCGCAACACCGTTCTGACTGGCCATAAAGATCTCCTGATCCGCCGGTCCGGCGAGGCTGCGCCAACGCTGCGGGAAACCCGGTGCGCGCCTTCACTCACAAAAGCCGGACGGATTGATGTTTCGTTGGCGCAAGGTCATAAAAGGAAAGCATGGTTTTTTCCAGTCTCAAGGTGTCTCGAAGGCATAAACAATTGATCGTGACTGGAACGAATGACAGATTTCGGGGATTTCAAATTGATCTTTGCACCCTCAACGCGCCCCATAGCCGCGTCTATTTTCGTTGCAAGTTTTACTCTTTTCCTACTAGCGCCGACCGGATTCACTTTTTCGGAAGCAAATGAGTCCTTAGCCAGTTCGAGTTGTCCAACGGCCTGGCTAAGTATCATTGAAGAGGTAGCCACCGTTGGCGTGACACTTCCAAAAGACAAAAATGTAATTCTTTTTTCAGGTCCAGATGGGCGTGTCTTTAATTGCCTTGATGCGAAGATTTCAATGGCGGATTTCGAAGCAGTAAGCGCGTATCAAAGTGGTTTAACACTAGCTATGGCGCAGAGAAGGTTGGAAGACCCTAGCACTGATACGGGATATTGCGATTATGGTTCTTTCCCACATCCGACGGCAACCATTCATTACATGATCAATCTGCCCTACGAGGGCTCGGAGCTTCGCAGCGAGAAATGCTCAAACCGACTTAGAACATATCTGAAATTTCTGAGCGAAAAGAAATAGAGACATCGACTCGGCTGCAAAGCCCGCAAGCTCAAAACCAAAAAGGCAAACCCGCATATGAGCCACAGCAAATGCCTGATCATCGGCATCCTCATGATTGCCGCCACCGCCGCCATTCTTCTGGCCATGGGGCGGATCCCGATCTGTGACTGCGGCTATGTGCTTTTGTGGACCCCGGCGGACGATCTGGCTGGGTCCTCGCAGCACATCGCCGACTGGTACACCTTCTCGCATATCATTCACGGCTTCATCTTCTACTGGGTGCTGTGGCTCGCCTTCCGGCGGCATTCCGTCTGCGAACGGGCGCTCGGGGCGATCTTCATCGAGGCCGCCTGGGAAGTTGCGGAAAACAGCCCGTGGATCATCGACCGCTACCGGGAGGCCACCATCGCCGTCGGCTATACCGGCGACAGCGTCCTCAACTCGGTCTTCGACATTATCTGGATGCTCGCCGGCTTCTTCTTCGCCTGGCGCATGCCGGTCTGGGTGACCATTCTGACGGCCATCGTCTTTGAATTACTGGCACTCTGGGTGATCCGGGACAATCTCACACTGAACGTTCTGATGCTGGTTTACCCGGTGGAGGCGATCAAGGTCTGGCAGGGCGGATAGGTGGTCTAACAAGTTCCGCTGTCGTGGCATTCAGTTTCCCTGCCCTGGCAACCTCACTGCTGTCATCCCGGCCAAGCGTAGCGCGAGCCGGGACCCAGTAAACGCCCGGCGACCGCGCTGGACGTCCAACGGCAAATCCCGGTGAGTACTGGGTCCCCGCCTTCGCGGGGATGACAATGGAGAGGTCGGGGCAATCAGCGTGCCTTCTATGCGTGGGCAATCTTCGTTTGGTCGCGCAAATCGGTTCACGAGATAGCCCGTTCTTCCTGCCCACCCTTGTCATCCCGGCCAAGCGTAGCGCGAGCCGGGCCCCAGTAAACGCCCGTCGCTCCCGTTGGATGTCTTACGGCAAACCCAGATGGTTACTGGGTCCCCGCCTTCGCGGGGATGACAAAGGAGGGGTTGGAGCGTGCGGGGGGGCCTTTTTTGGGTCTAAGAAACCTTCGTCTGGTCGAGCAGGTCGTATCACCAGAAGGCCCGTTCTTCCTGCCCCCTTGTCATCCCGGCCAAGCGCAGCGCGAGCCGGGACCCAGTAGAAGCCCAACGCCCGCGTTGGATGTCTTACGGCAAACCCAGATGGTTACTGGGTCCCCGCCTTCGCGGGGATGACAAAGAAGGTGTTTCAGCCCCCTTTTCTTCGTCATTGCAGGACTTGATCCTGCAATCCAGGCCGTGACCGACCTTCGAAGCACAGCCTGGCAGTCAACGGGTTCAACGGCAGGGTTCCCATGGTCAAGCCATGGGATGACGGAGACAGGGGTGGAAAGGCCGGTTTTCAAAAAAGCCGGCCTTTTCCCGGGTCTAGGGCTTGACCGGCGGCACGACGTCGACCATCAGCGACGCCCTGCGCATGGTTGCCGGCTCGGCGGCCGTGTTGCCGGCGTGATCCTCTTCCTCGTCTTCCGGATCCAGATCAATGAGGATCAGGTTCTCAAGGAAGGCGATCAGCGCTGCGCGGTCGCTTTCCTCCAGCGCTTCATATGCCAAACGACTGGCTTCTGCTTCACCGCCATGGGCCAGGATGGCCTCCTCCAACGTGGTCGCGTTGCCATCATGAAGCCAGGGACCGGTGGAGCCGACACCCGCCAGTGACGCCGTCGGCCAGACGGAGGCGCCAAAGCCGTGCACATCGACCGCATCGGCCAGTTTCGGGCCCATATCGTGACGTTTGAAGTCCGAATACCAGGCGATCAGGGCCGAGCCGTTCTCGTCCGTCGGAAAAGCACCCAGATTGACCGTCTTGCCGCCGATCTCGACATGGTTGTTGGGCACATCCTTGGTCAGGTCGAACCAGATGGCCGTGTCGCCTGACAGCCCTGCGTCCAGTGCCTTTTGTCCGGAGGGCAGGACGTCCTCGCGAAACCCCTCCTGCAGGCTCGGTTCGCTGAAGAGCGGCGTGGACACCTTCATCACCGGAAGATGACAGCCGGTGCACTTGGCCTCCGCCAGGACCTTCTCACCGCGTTCGATGCGGGCTTTCTCGTCGGGCTCAAGGGACAGTATGCCCTTTTCATGCAGTTCCAGTTTCGAGACCGGCCGCTCCAGCGCCGCCATGTAGATCGAAAGCGCCGTCAGGTCGCCGACCGTGAGCTCGCCGGTCACCCCGTCATGGTCGCCGTCGTGGCTGCCCACAAGCTCATCAGCCTGCATGCCGAGTTCGTTGTGGGCCGCGTGGCGGGTGAAGGCGCGGATCGTGGAATGCGTGCCCTTCCAGCCAAACATCTTCACGACCAGGTCTTCGTCAACGCCCTCGACCGCCGTCCGGTCATAATCGGCAATGCAGATGCCGGATTGAGGGTCGCGCATGGGATGGGCCGACAGCGTGCCGAAGCTGACCGATTTGGCATGCAGCTCGATCGTCGCGCTTTGATTGAGCGTGCAGACTTCCTGTTCAAGCTTGGCTTCCTGCGCCTTCAGGCTTTCCGTCATTTCCTCCGCGATACGCTGCACGGCGCCAAGCGCAAAGAGATGAGGTGTGTTTCTGTGCAGATACTTGGACGGATCGCCCATATGCAGCGGGTCAACCACGCCATTGAGCGGGTTGGACCCGGCGCCGTTGGCATAGGGCGCGGAATGACACGAAATGCAGGACTGGGCGACAGGGCCGGTCTCGCGCCGGGGCAGATGGGTGGTCCATTCCCCGAAGGCCTTGAGGTCAGCGCGCGGCATGCGCGTGAACCGGCGGCCGTCCTGGCTGACCTTGGCCCCGACACCCCGTTGCGCGGAGAAAGAGGCTTCGGTCAGTTCATCCCCGGCCTCAAAGGCCTCGATAAACGCTGCCTGGGGGTCTTCCTGAACAAGCGCGTTGAGATGGCCTTGTTCCACTGGCTCCGGTTCCTCCGCAAGTCCCGTCCCCGACAGACCACAGGTCAAGATCGCACACAGAATTCCGAGCTGGCTTTTTGCTGGCAAAAACATGATTCCCGCCCTTTTGTTTTCATTTCGAGAAGTAAGGGAGGTCACAATTATGTGAGATTTAGGCAAAAAGAGGGAGTAAAAACTTTTATTACTTTTTCAATACTTCAAGGAATAAACCCGAGTTATACGTGTTATGCAAATGGCGGAGTTTATTTCTGGAAAAAAACAGAAACAAACCAGAAGAATTCTAGCCCTTTGCGCGCCCGACTGCTTGTCGGCCGGGTGGTTTGCTGTGCGCGATGGGATGCAGGTCCCTGGACACTCTTCGGCTGCGGAACGCCGAACGGCCCGTTCAGAGCTGAAACAGCTTGTGTTTCTTCAAAAGCTCGATCAGGACTTCACGGGCATGCTGGCGGTGGCTTCTGTGGCAGTCCCGCGCCCTTTCAGACTCGCCCTTGCTGATGGCGTCATAAACCGCCCGGTGGTCATCGTTGGACTTGACCGGAAGCGGCCGGATGTAAAGCGTCATGGCGCGGGCACGGCGGACCTGGTTGGCCATCATCGACACGATGGACTGGACACGCGAATTGCCGCCGAGGCGGACCAGTTCCGCATGAAACGCATCATCGGCCAGCGCCCAGGCTTCCCGGTCTTCGCGTTTCAGCGCCTCTTCCATCGCCTCAATGGATTGCTTCAGGGCCGCCAGATCCTCATCGGCATAACCCTTTTCGGCCGCCTCCTCGGCGGCCAGCGCCTCCAGCTCGGTCAGAACGGCATAGATCTCTTCCATGTCTGTCAGGGACAGGGTCGCGATCCGAACGCCCTTGCGCGGCCGGACTTCCAGGAGCCCCTGCTGGGCCAGCATCAAGGTGGCTTCGCGCACCGGTGTGCGCGACATGCCGAGCCGGTCGGCCAGTTCGCTTTCAAGGTGATCAGACCCGGCAGCCAGTTCGCCGTCAAAGATCAGCTGGCGAATCTGTTCCATCGCCTGGGTGGTGATGGTTTTCTGTTTTGGCGCTTCAAGCATGGCCAAGCTCCCGGATTTTCCGTCCCAAACTGTCCGACTCGTAGATTGCCTGTTCGATGGCGATCACCTTGAGATAGTCCCGCGCTTCGTTCTCCAGCGGCGTTCCGTCGAGCAGTCCGTCAATAACATGGCTTATCAGATTCTTGACGCAGTCACCGCCAAAGCCGGACCAGTCCTGTGCAGCCAGCAGAACTGTGGACTTCCGATCACCGAAATGACGAACGTGAACAGACCCGTCTCCCTGCAGCAACAACGTGCCCCTGGTGCCTTCAACCAGAGCCTCTCCCAGTGTCGTTCGGCAGTTTTCAGCGGCATGATCCAGCAGCCGGTTGCCGTCGAACAGAGCACGCACGCCATTGTCATAGTCGAAGATGAAGTACCCGGCGTCTTCCCCCTTGATCACGGGGTTGAGCTTGCGCAGGTCTGCGTAAACCGCGGCCGGCTCGCCAAGCAGATAACGAAACGTATCGATCCAGTGCACACCGGTTTCGTGAATCAGCAGCTTTGGCATTTCCTGAAAGTAGGGCTGCCGATCGAGATAGGCTCTAGGTCCCTGTCCGTCTCCGGTGCGCAGACGGAAGGTCAGCTGTAACAGATCGCCGATCAGTTGCCGGTCGAGGGCCTGGCGTATGGTCCGGTACCAGGGCTGGAACCGGAAATTCTCGTGAATGACGATGGTGACACCGGCCGCCTCGGCGATTTCCGTCACAGTCCGCGCCTCTTCCAGGGACGTGCAGAACGGTTTCTGGCAGATGATCGCCTTCACGCCATGATCGATGGCCTGACAGATGGCGGCCCTGTGTGTCGACGGCGGCGTGATGATGTCGAGCAGATCAGGCTTGGCCATCTTCAGCATGCAGTCCAGCTCGCCAAACGCGGTCAATCCGGTCGCCTTGGCCTTGTCACGGTCGTTGTCGCAAGCCCCGACCAGGCGCACACGATTGCAGCGCCGCCAGGCGTCATAGTGAAACTGCGCGAAGTATCCGGCCCCCAGACAGGCAACCCGCAAGGTGTCCGCGCCGTTTTTCATCTTTTTTCAAACTCCTGATCCAGGGCTGCCTTGCAGCTTAGCCCGCGTATTGCACCGGGTCTCCGGCGAACAATGGATTTTTTGATAGTCGACATTCGCCAAGTTGACAAGGGATTGATTTACGTATACGCAATCGAATGTGTAAATCGATACGGCCTTGAAGCGGCCGTCGGAGGAGACCGAAATGCTTGACAAGAAATCACTCAACCGCCTGCTTTTGAGCGCGGCGATCCTGGCCGCCGGCATCGGAGGCGCCGAAGCCGCCGAAACGCTGCGCTTCAGCCACACGGACAATCCCGGCGGTTCCCGCCAGGCGGCGGCCGAGGTGTTTGCTGAAAAAGTCGCCGAGTACACGGATGGTCGCTATGAAGTGCAGATCTTCCCGTCCGGCCAGCTGGCCAACGACCCGAAGGCGATTGAGCTTCTGCAGCTCGGCGGTGTCGATTTCACCGTCTCCGCAACCGGCAGCTATGCAACCCACCTGCCCTCGCTGAACCTGACGGCGATGCCGTTCCTGGTCGACACCTACGAGCAGGGCTGGGAGCTTTACGACAATTCCGAGTGGCTTCAGGGCGAGTTCGACAAGCTTCCGGAAAAAGGGTTCCGGGTTCTGAGCACCTGGGAAGCCGGTTTCCGCAGCTTCACCACCAATGAACCGCTGGCGTCTCCGACAGACGCGGAATCCATGAAGATGCGGGTTTTCCCGAACGACATGATCCGCTGGTCGATGGAAGCCATCGGTTTCCAGACCGTCGTCATGCCCATCACCGACGTCTACATCTCGATCCAGCAGGGCATTGTCAACGGCCAGGAAAACCCGGTCGACACCATCAAGTCCCTGCGCTTTTACGAAGTCGCGCCGAACATCACCCTGACCCGGCACGTCTACAGCCCGCTGCCGCTGACGATTGCGGAAAAAACCTGGCAGTCCTTCTCCGATGAGGACAAGGAAGCTGTTCTGAAAGCGGCGGCTGAATCCGCAGCTTTCAGCCGTGACCTCGTCAAGAGCTCCGTCGACAGCCAGCTGACCGAAATGCAGGAAGCCGGCGCGACGGTCAGCGTTCCGGAGATCGGACCGTTCCGCGAGGCCGTCCAACCGGTCTACGCCAAGGCCAAGGATGTCTATGGCGCCGAAGCCGTCGACAAGATCCTCGCAGATGCCGCTGCCATCCGCGAAAAACTCCCGGCTCAGAACTGATCAAGCATTCTGAGTGAACCTAGCCGGAACCTTCGGGTTCCGGCCCTTTCTTAAAAAGAGAAGAGCCTTGGATTACCGAGAGCATTATCCGGCTGCGCTGCGCTGGCTCAGCCACATGGTCGACTTTTGCCTGGCGCTTGGCGGCTTTGCCATCGTGGCCCTGGTGTTCTGCAACGCTTCGCTGCGCGGTTTTGCCGGCTTCGACCTTGCCTGGTCACTTGAGGTCACCAGTTTCCTGCTGCTGTGGAGCACATTCTTCGGCTGTGCGGCCGCGATCGCACGCGGCGCCCATATGCGGGTCACCGAAGTTGTCGAGAAGCTGATACCGCATACCGGTCAGCGGATCCTGTCCATCGGGATCGACGTCATCATCGCCGTTCTGCTGATCAGCCTGATCTATACCGGCTACAACATCTCCGCCCACACCTGGGCGCAGAAAACCACCGTGCTCTACTGGCCGGTCGGACTGCTGTACGCCTCGATGCCCGCCGGCATGACGCTGTCGCTGATCTTCCACCTTTACAACATGGTGTATGACATCAAGAACCCTGTTGTGCCCCATGCCACCCATTCCGATGGCGGCGAGGCCCTGTCATGATCCTGCTCTTTGTCGTTGCGGTCTTTCTGACCTCTGTCTTTCTCGGCATTCCCCTGGTCTGGGCGATCCTGATCACGGCCGTCTTGCCTATTATCGTCTTCGATCTCGGCTACCCGCTGCAGGCGCTTTTCCTGAATTTCATCGGCGGGGTCGAACCGAACCACTTTCTTGCAATCCCGCTCTTCATCGTTGCCGGTGAAATGATGAGCCGCGGCGGTGTCGGCCTGCGCATCATCGGTTTCGCACGTGCCGCCTTCGGCTTCATGGCCGGCGGGCTCGGCATGGTCGTTGTCGGCGCTTCCATGATTTTCGGCGGCATCTCCGGTTCTGCCATTGCAGATAGCGCCGCCATCGGCTCGGTGATGATCAAGAACATGTCCCGCGAGGGATACAACACCGCATTCGCGGCGGGGCTCGTGGCAGCCGCCGGGACCATCGGCATCATTATCCCGCCGTCGATCCCGATGCTGATCTACGGCTTTGTCGGCAATGTCTCGGTTGCGGACCTGTTTATCGCCGGCATGGTTCCCGGCATACTCTTCGGTGCCATGTTCATGGCCGTTTGCTACTATGTCGGCAAATCGACCAATTGCGACCCGGGCGGACGGACCACGACCTTCAAGGAACTGACCAGTTCCTTCATCGGCACGGCTCCGGCACTGTTCATGCCGGTCGTCATCCTGGGCGGGATCTTCACCGGCTGGGTTACCCCGACCGAAGCCGCCGCCCTCGCAGTGGTCTACGGTCTTTTCGTGACCACCGTGATTTACCGGGACTTCAAACTTAAGGACCTGCCGCGTCTTTTGATCGACAGTTTCGTCACCAGCGCCGTCGTCATGGTGGTGATCGGTGCAACCACCGTGCTCGGCTGGCTGATCACCCTGGAGCAGATGCCGCAGATCCTGGTCGGCTTCGTGCAGGACTTTTCCTCCAGTCCCTGGATGTTCCTGCTGCTGGTCAACATCGTCCTTCTGGTGCTCGGCCTGGTGCTGGATCCGGTGCCGGCGATCCTTCTGACCGCCCCGCTGTTCCTGCCGACGGCCCAGGCCTTCGGTATCGATCCGGTCCATCTCGGTGTGATCATGACCTGTAACGTAGCGGTCGGCCTGTTCACGCCACCGGTCGGAGCAACGCTCTATGTCGCGTCCCGGATCTCGGGCGTCGGGGTGCTATCGATCGCCCGGAAAATGGCCTTGCTTTACGCAGCCGCCATCGCAGCCCTGCTCGCCGTCACTTACTTCCCCATCGTTTCCATGGGTATGGTGCATCTGTTCCGGTGAGGAGAAAGCAAGAAATGTTCGCAGTCACAGTGCTGTTTCAGATCAAGGAGGGGCAGATGGATGCCTTCATGCCCCTCATGATCGACAACGCCCAGGCCTCCATGCGTTTGGAGCCCGGTTGCCGGCAATTCGATGTCTGCTGCGATGCGGCCAGACCTCACGACGTTTTTCTCTACGAGATCTATGATGACGAAGCGGCCTTCAAGGCTCATCTTCAAACGGCACATTTCCTGAGCTTTGATGCCGCGGTTGCCGACATGATCCGGGAGAAGACGGTCCGCACATATTTGCAGGTAGCCCAATGACACCCTGGGAAGTTTTTGCAGTCAAATATGCAGACCGGAATGCGCGCACGCGCAAGGACAGCTTTCTGTTCGATGACAATCACGACCAGCCCCATGACATGGACTACTTCATGTGGGTTCTTCGCCGGGGCAGTGACGTCCTTCTGGTCGACACGGGATATGACAGCGAGGAAGGTGACCGGCGCGGCCGGCCCATCCGGCTGAACCCTGTGGAGGCGCTGGCACCTCTCGGTCTCCAGCCGGAGGATATCGGCACCATCATCGTCACGCATCTTCACTATGACCATGCTGGTGGCCTGAAGCACTTTCCCAATGCGACCATTCACCTGCAAGCTGCAGAAATGGCCTTCGCCACAGGGCCCTGCATGTGCCACGGCACGCTCAATGCCCCTTTCACGGCCGACCATGTCTGCGAGGCCGTGCAACGGCTTTATTCGGGCCGCGTCATCTTTCACGACGGCGACGGCGACGTTCGTGAAGGCGTCACGGTGCACAGGACCGGCGGTCACAGCAAGGGCCTTCAGGTCGTACGCGTTCTGACAGACGCAGGCTGGATGTGCCTTGCCTCCGATGCCTCGCACTACTACGAGAATTTTCTGGAAGGGAAACCTTTCCCGATTGTCGTCGACCTGGACGACATGTTCAGAGGATTTTCGATCATCCAGTCCCTCGCCAGTTCGAATGACCTGGTCATTCCGGGGCACGACCCCCTGGTGCGTGAGCTTTTCCCCTCACACGGCCCGGATCACATTGTCCGGCTGGACCGCGGACCGCTGAAAGGGATTGGATCATGAAACTCGGTGTCATAGCCGATGACTTCACCGGAGCGTCCGACATTGCCCTGATGCTGTCGGAAGGAGGCATGCCGTCCGTCCAGTATGTCGGGATTCCGGACCATCCATCCGGACACGGCGTTGAGGCCGGCATCATCAGCCTGAAGTCGCGTACGGAACCGGCGCGCGATGCGATAACCCAATCGCTTAAGGCCTGCGACTGGTTGCTTGATCAGGGCTGCACGCAGATTGTCTTCAAGATCTGCTCGACATTCGATTCCACGGACAAGGGCAATGTCGGCCCGGTGACCGAAGCGCTCGCTGACCGGCTCGGCGAGACCAATGTTCTCGTCTGTCCGGCCTTTCCGGAAAACGGACGCTCCGTCTATCAGGGCCACCTGTTCGTGAAGGACAGGCTTTTGAATGAAAGCGGCATGGAGAACCATCCGCTGACACCGATGTACGATCCGGATCTGCGACGGGTCCTGCAACGGCAGACCTCCTGGTCTGTCGGTCATGTGCCCATCGACGCAGTGTGGCGCGGCGCTGACGACCTGGACGGAGAGGCAAGAAAGGCAGGAAAGGCGATGATGATCGTCGATGCCATTCGCGACGATGATCTGAGAACGCTCGGACGTGCCGCCGCAGAGCGGAAACTGCTGACGGGAGGTTCCGGCATTGCGCTCGGCTTGCCGCAGAATTTCGGCTTTGAGGCGTCGAACTCGGGCTGGGCTGGCGTCTCGGGCGAGGCGGTCGTTCTGTCCGGCTCCTGCTCCACCGCAACCCGGGAACAGGTTGCTGTCTACAAGGACCAGGCCCCGTCGCGAGAGCTTGTTGCCGACGACATCATCGCCGACAGACTGTCGCTGCAGGAGTTGGTCGAGTGGACCCTCAAGCAGGAGCGCCCGCCCCTTATCTATTCTTCCGCCGATCCGAAAGTCGTCTCGCTGGCGCAGGAAAGGTTTGGCCGCGAGCGGAGCGCTGCGGCAATCGAGCGCCTGTTTGCCAACCTGGCGGCCGCATTGTCCCAGGCAGGCGTCAAGAGGATCGTCGTTGCAGGTGGTGAAACATCCGGTGCCGTCGTTTCCGGGTTACAGGCCAACAGCCTGGAAATCGGCCCAAGGATCGCCCCCGGCGTTCCTGCGCTGAAGGTCGCCGAGCGGCCACTCGCACTGGCGTTGAAATCCGGTAATTTCGGCGGACCAACGTTCTTTTCCGAAGCGCTTGCGGTGCTGGAGGGCGCCCAATGAGCGAGATCGCAGACAGCCGCGAACAGATCTGCAGATTGTCGAAATCCCTCTTCGACCGCGGTCTGAGCCATGGATCCACCGGCAATATTTCCGTACGCCTTTCGGATGGAAGTTTGCTTGTGACACCGACCGGTTCTTCAATGGGGTTCCTGCAACCGGACCGCATCAGTCACCTGTCGGCGTCGGGTGTGCTTCATTCCGGCGATCCCCCCACAAAGGAACTGCCGCTGCACACGGCATTTTACGAGACCCGCCAGCAGACCGGCGCAGTCGTGCATCTCCATTCCTGTCACTCCGTTGCCCTGTCGATCCTTGCAGATGTCGATCCGGACAACGTTCTGCAGCCGCTTACGGCCTACGGCATCATGTTGCTCGGAAAGGTTAAACTGTTGCCGTTTTTCGTACCGGGCGACCCGGAAATGGGCGAGGCAGTCCGGCAGCTCGACGGCAAGCGTTCCGCGGTGATCCTCGCCAATCACGGCCCGGTCGTTGCGGGCAAGGATCTGGCAACAGCGGTCAATGCCACCGAAGAGCTGGAGGCAAGCGCCCGGCTCGCCCTTTTGCTGCGTGGCGCGCCTTTAAACGCCCTGAGCGCGGCCCAAACACAACAGATTGTCGACCGGTTCGACGTCGATTGGACTTAAGGATTTTCCGATGAAAATAGCCCTGATCAAAGGTGACGGTATCGGCGTCGACGTGGCCGAAGCGGCCATGACCGTTTTGGAAGCGGCTCTTGAAAAAACCGGGCAACCGCTTCCCGTCTACGATGAAATCCTGGCCGGTGCCAGCTATTTCGCAGAGACCGGCCGCGACATCGAACCTGATGGGGAAGAGCGCGCGGAAGCGGCCGACGCGATCTTTCTGGGCGCCATTGGCCTGCCGTCCATTCGACACGCGGATGGCACGGAGATCTCGCCACATCTGCGCCTGCGCGACCGGTTCGGACTTTATGCCGGTGTCCGCCCGGTCAAGGCCTATCCGAATGCGCCGCAGCGTCTTGCCGATCCCAGAGCCGCCGGCATCGACCTGGTCATCTTGCGGGAGTCGACGGAAGGCCTCTTCTATTCCGCTGCCGCTCACAAGCGCAGCCTTGTGGTCAGCGATGACGAGGTCATGGATATCCTCAGGATCACCCGTGCGACCACCACCAAGCTGCACGACTTTGCCTTCCGCCTTGCTGAAAAACGCCGGGAACGTGGCCGGCCGGGTCATCTGACCTGCGTGGACAAGGCCAACGTGTTCACATCGATGGCGTTCTTCCGTCAGCTGTTCGACGAGGTAAAAACGGGCTTCCCGGGCGTGCCGGTTGGCTACAACTACGTCGACGCCATGGCACTCGACCTGGTTCGAAAACCGTGGGATTTCGACGTGCTGGTGATGGAAAACATGTTCGGCGACATCTTGTCCGACCTGGCCGGCGGCCTCGTTGGCGGGATGGGCATGGCTGCCTGTGGCGAAATCGGCGATACAACTGGCCTGTTCCAGCCCGCTCATGGCAGTGCGCCGGACATCATGGGCGAGGACAAGGCCAATCCGCTGGCTGCCATTTTGAGCGGCGCGCTCATGCTTGACTACCTGGCGGAAAAGCTCGACAGACCGGCACTCACCGACGCTGCGGAGCTGATCAATGATGCGGTCGAAAGCGGCTTTCACGACAACGCGCTGAGGCCGATGGAATTCGGCGGTGACATGGGGACGAGAGCCGTCACCAACGAGCTCCTTGCCCGGGTCACCGGCCTGGAGCATGCCCAAAAGACCCTTAGCGCGTGACTGGGTGGCGCCTATCGGGCGGGCGCCTCCTACCTCCCTCCATCAAGAGCGACCTCGCGACACGCCGGCACAGCTTTCGCGCACGATTAGGTCGCCATGCAGCAGATGGGTCTGGTTTTCGAGGCTGCGGTTGGCAAGGCGGTCGAGAAGGATCGTCATCGCCTTTTCGCCGATATGGTGTCGCGGCTGGCGGATCGTGGTCAGTCCGGGCGTGAAATTGTTGGCAAAGGGAATGTCGTCAAAACCGAGTACGGAGAAGTCTTCGGGCACCCGATAGCCCCGAAGCTGCAGGGCCGAGATGACGCCAATTGCGGTGTTGTCGTTGAAACAAAAGAAGGCCGTCGGTAGATCGTCCTTGATGAACAGGCGCTCCACGGCAGCACGCCCGCTTTCGGCAGTGCCTTCCCCGTCGACACGCCAGTCCCGCAGGGCCTCCGGCGATTCCCTCAGCCCCTGGCGGTAGCCGGAGTGACGCAGGTCGCTGCGCACATCCGAAGGTCCGCCCGAAATGTAGGTGATGCGCCGATGCCCCAGCGAGATCAGGTACTCGGTCGCCATCTTTGAAGCAGCAACATCATCCACTCCGACATAACTCACATCCGTACGGGACAGCGGACGTTCCGTTGCAACGATGGGCGGCAAGGAGGCGAGTGGTGCCTGGGGCTCTCCGGCCACCGGAATATGCCCTGTGAGCAGCACCAGCCCATCGGCCATGCCGGTCGACAGGAAACGCATATAAGACTGCTCGATCCCGGTGGTTCCCTCCGTATTGCCGATCAGCACTCCGTAGCCCCGGTCCGCAGCGGCCTTTTCCAGCCCGGTCAGGATACCGGCAAAGTTGGGATCTGCGATGGAGGAGGCCAGAACCAGTACCATCTGCGACCTTTGCATGCGCAGGTTCTGCGCCATCGCGTTGGCGGTGTAACCGGTTCGGGCAATCGCGGCGGTGACCTTCTTGCGCGTGCTCTCGGCGACCTTCTCCGGCGATCGCAAGGCCCGGCTGACGGTCGCGATCGACACGCCCGCAAGTCTTGCAACGTCTTCAATGGTGGCCGGCCGGTCTACCGGTTCGCTCATTTTTTCGGTCCCGCGATGGTGCAGCGCAAGACGGGAATAAAGCCCTGATTCTCAACGCCATCTATGCTGTATAGAGCGCATCGCACCTTGTGAAAAGGTTTTCACAGCTCAATGTAAAGGTTTACATGATCTATGAAAACGTTTACACAAACATCATGGCGTGAATGTGGAGGAGAACATTTTCGCCCGGGAGGATTCAGAACATGAACGCGCAAGCGTCCACACCGACGGCGGTCATCGAGGCCGTCAACATCAGTAAATCTTTCGGCCCCGTCCCGGTGCTTTTCAGCGTCAGCATGGATGTGCGGTCCGGTGAGGTGCATGCACTGATCGGCGAAAACGGCGCCGGCAAGTCGACACTGATGAAAATCCTGTCCGGCTTCCACGACCCGACCTCCGGCCAGATTCGCCTGGACGGTCAGAAAACCGCCCTGCCCCCGAACGGGGCAGCCGAGAAGCTCGGCATCGTGCTCATCCACCAGGAACTCAACCTCGCCGAACAGATGACAGTCGAAGAAAACGTCTTCCTGGGTCGCGAAATTCGGTCCAAGGGTTTTCTCGACAAGGCCACCATGCGGGCCGCCGTTCAGACCTATCTGGACGAAATCGGTCTCGATATTGCCCCGACAGACCGTATCTCCGACCTCACCATTGCCCAGAAACAGATGGTTGAGATCGTCAAGGCTGTCAGTCGCAACGCCCGCATCCTGATCATGGACGAGCCGACCGCCGTCCTGACCGAAGAAGAGACGGAAGTCTTTTTCCGTCAGGTGGAAAAGCTGAAGGAAAGCGGTGTCGGCATCGTCTTTGTGTCTCACAAGCTCAATGAAGTGAAGGCGATTGCCGATCGGGTCACGATTTTGCGTGACGGCCAATGGATCGACACGCGTTCCTCCACCGAGCTGACGCCCGACATGATGGCTCAGATGATGGTGGGCCGGGAACTCTCTGACCTTTACCCACCGATGCATGAAGCCGATGTCGATGCCCAGCTTGCGCTGGAAGTTGACAGCCTTGTTGCCCCAGGCATCGGCCCTGTCAGCTTCTCGTTGCGCAAGGGGGAAATCCTTGGATTTTCCGGCCTGATCGGTTCCGGGCGGACAGCCGTCTTTGAGGCGATCTGTGGCCTGAGCCCAATTGAAAGCGGCTCCGTCAGGCTGTTTGGCCGCGACACCAGCCCCCTCTCCGTCGCAGAAGCGCGTGATCTGGGCCTTGCCTATCTGACCAAGGATCGGAAAGAAAAAGGCCTGCTGCTCGACAAGAAGATGCAACCCAATCTCACCCTGTTCGCCCTGCCGAAATTCGTGAAGAATTTTGTGCTGAACGGCAAGGTGGAAGAAGACGCTCTCAGCCGGGCCATTCGTCGCTTTGACGTCCGATCCAAGGACCGGAACATCACCGTCGGGAAGCTGTCGGGCGGCAACCAGCAGAAACTCTTGTTGGCGAAGATCATGGAATGCGATCCCAGGATCGTCATCATCGACGAGCCAACACGGGGCATCGATGTCGGAACCAAACAGCAGATCTATCACTTCATTGCCGCGCTCGCCGCGGAAGGCGTGTCGGTCGTCGTGATCTCATCCGAAATGCCGGAAATCATCGGCATCTGCCACCGGGTCGTCGTGATGCGCGAAGGCCAGATCACCGGCGTCCTGACGGGCGATCATATCAACGAAAACGAAATCATGCGCTATGCCGCCGGGCTGAAACGTGAGGACCTCCATTGACCATGATGACCGCATCCAACGAGCAAGCGGCAAAGCCGGCCAAGCGGCCTTCCGTGGACTTCAAGACCATCGGGCCGGCCCTTGCCCTGTTGATCCTGTGTATCATCGGCTTCCTGCTGAACCCGGCCTTTATCAGCGAGGGCAATCTGACCAACTTGCTGACTAGGTCGGCCTTTATCGGCATCATTGCCGTCGGTGCGACTTTCGTCATCACTGCCGGTGGCATCGATCTCTCCGTCGGCTCCATGGCAGCCGCCATAGCCGGTGTCATGATCATCATCATGAACAGTGCGGTTGAAACCATGGGCACGGGTGTTGCAACAGTTCTGCTCGGCTGCGGCTGCGCCCTTGTGCTGGGTGTTGGTGCCGGCTGGATCAACGGTGCTCTGACCACCAAGGGCAAAATCGAGGCCTTTATCGTCACGCTTGGAACCATGGGCATCTACCGCTCGCTGGTGACCTATTTCGCCGATGGCGGCACACTGTCGCTCAACTTTGACATCCGGGGCACCTACCGGCCGGTCTATTACGACAGCTTTCTCGGCCTGCCTTATCCGGTCTGGGTGTTCATCGGTGTCGCCATCTGCGGCTGGCTGCTGTTGAACCGGACGGCCTTCGGTCGCTATTGCACGGCAATCGGCTCCAACGAGGCGGTGGCCAGATACTCCGCGATCAATGTCGACCGGGTGAAAACGCTCACCTATGTCATCCAGGGTCTGTGCGTCGCCTTTGCCACCATCATCTATGTACCGCGCCTTGGCTCAGCTTCTGCATCGACCGGCGTGCTGTGGGAACTGGAGGCCATCGCGGCGGTGATCATCGGCGGCACGGTCCTCAAGGGCGGCTATGGCCGGATTGGCGGCACCATCCTCGGTGCGCTGATCCTGACCACCATCGGCAACATTCTGAACTTCACCGATCTGATCTCGAACTACCTGAATGGAACCATGCAGGGCCTGATCATCATCGTTGCGGTTCTTCTGCAGCGCAGCGACTGGAAGCTCGGCAAGAGCAAGTAGGCCGCCCGCACTGAACTCAACCGAATAGGGACCCGTCCCCAAATCTGAACCGGCTCGCACCGGACGGGAGAGGTGCGTCCAAACGGAATGACATTGGAGGAGGAAACGATGTTTATGAAAAAAGCTCTGGGCGCAGTAGCCGCCGTTGGCCTGTTGGCCTTCGCCGGAACCGCGATTGCCCAGGACAAGATCAAGATCGGCGTCAGCTACCCGACACCGACCCATGCCTGGGCCGCCGGCATGAACTGGCACGCGGAACAGGCTGAAAAACGGCTCGAGGAGCTTTATCCGGATGTGGACCTGATCCTGGTCAACTCCCCGGACCCGGAAGCCCAGGCCAGCGCGCTGGAAGATCTGGTTTCCGTCCACCAGATCGATGCCCTTGTTGTTCTGCCGTTTGAATCCGAGCCGCTCACCGACCCGGTTCTGAACGTCAAGAAATCCGGTGCCTGGATCACAGTTGTTGACCGTGGTCTCAGCCAGCCGGGCATCGAAGACCTTTATGTTGCTGGCAACAACCCGGAACTCGGCCGCGTTTCCGCACAATACATGAAGGGCCGCCTGAAAGACGGTGACAACATCGTCGTCCTGCGGGGCATTCCGACCGTGATCGACAACGAGCGTTTCGATGCGTTCATGGCGGAAATCGAGGGATCCGGCATCAATGTGCTTGACCACAAACACGCCAACTGGAACCGCGACGACGGCTTTGAAGTGATGCAGGACTTCCTGTCCCGCTTCCCGGACATCGATGCCGTCTGGGCACAGGATGACGACATTGCCATCGGTGTTGTTGCTGCCCTGAAACAGGCCGGCCGTGACGGTAACGGCATGTTTGTCGTCGGCGGCGCCGGCATGAAAGAGATCATCAAGGGCATCATGGATGGTGACGAACTGATCCCGGTCGACGTTCTTTATCCGCCGGCAATGATCGCAACCGCCATGGATGCAACGGTTCAGGCCTTCAAGTCCAACGGACCGGTTGCCGGCCGCTACATTCTCGGTGCGACGCTGATCACGAAAGAGAACGCCGAAAGCTACTACTTCCCAGACTCGCCGTTCTAAACAGCGAGCCACCTTGAGGCCGGGACTTGGTGCGATGGGACCCGGCCTCTTTTTTCCCTTCCTTGCCCATTTTCGGGAGGCACTCCATGAAAACGATAAAAGGCCCTGCCCTGTTTCTCGCCCAGTTTGCAGGGGACGAGGCCCCTTCAACTCCTGGGCCTCGATCACGAAATGGGCGGCAGACTGCGGCTATCTCGGTGTTCAGGTGCCGAGTTGGGACGGCCGGCTGATCGATCTGGAAAAGGCGGCCAGTTCCAAAACCTATTGCGAAGAATTTGCCGGCATAGCGCAGGAGAACGGGGTCACGATCACGGAGCTCTCGACCCATCTTCAAGGACAGCTTGTCGCCGTTCATCCGGCCTATGACACCGCGTTTGACGGCTTTGCAGCCCCCCATGTACAGGGCAATCCGGCTGCCAGACAGGCCTGGGCGGTGGATCAGGTGAAACTGGCGCTGGCTGCCAGCCGCAATCTCGGCATCACGGCTCACGCAACTTTTTCAGGTGCTCTGGCCTGGCCCTATCTCTATCCCTGGCCGCAACGTCCTGCAGGCCTCGTCGAGACTGCCTTTGACGAGCTGGCCAAACGCTGGCGGCCGATCCTCGACTATGCAGACGATATGGGGGTCGATGTCTGCTATGAAATTCATCCGGGCGAAGACCTGCATGACGGCATAACCTTCGAGATGTTCCTGGAGCGCGTGGAAAACCACACGCGCTGCAAGATGCTTTACGACCCGTCCCACTACGTCCTGCAATGCCTCGATTATCTGGACAATATCGACATCTACAGGGACCGGATCGGCATGTTTCACGTCAAGGATGCCGAGTTCAATCCGACCGGACGGCAAGGCGTCTATAGCGGCTATCAGCCGTGGGTGGAGCGGGCCGGCCGGTTCCGCTCGCTCGGAGACGGTCAGGTCGATTTCGGCGCTATTTTTTCCAAGATGGCCACCAACGACTTTGACGGCTGGGCTGTTGTGGAATGGGAATGCTGCCTGAAACACCCCGAGAACGGGGCACGCGAAGGCGCGGCATTCGTTCGGGATCATATCATCCGCGTCACGGAAAAGGCCTTTGACGACTTTGCCGGCGGCGGCAGCGATGAGGCCGCTAACCGCAAAATGCTGGGGATCGGGTGAAGCTGAGACCAGTTTGAGACGCCGCAAGCGACTATTGCATGGAAGCAACCACACTTTTCTGCCTCATCCCGAGAGCCTGACCCGAAAGAGATGGCCGGGGCGAATGCTTCACTCACATTTGTCATTCCCGCGAAAGCGGGAAACCAGGACACCGTGAGGTAAGATCCAAATTTATAGAGCCGATTCATGAGTTTACTGGGACCCCGCTTTCGCGGGGATGACAACCGAGAGGGGGCGGGTTCGTGCCAGGAACGATGAAACTGCGTCCTAGAGCACTTTCGGACCAGACACTGAGGAGGACTGACAGGTCCGTCTCGACGGACCGGCCGCAGTCTCCGGAACAAGTGGCCCATCCTCCGACAAAGCACCAAAGCGCTTCCTCAGGAGGACGCAATTGGGTATGTAAACTCTTTATGTAATCGATTACAGTGCGTAGAACGACGCATCATCAAAGCTTCAGGAGGAACACCATGGCCATCGAAGGCAAAGACAACACGCAGACGCGCCCGATCCGGCTTGGCATGGTCGGTGGCGGCAAGGACGCTTTTATCGGCGCTGTCCACCGCATCGCCTCGCGGATCGACGGTGATTATGAGCTTGTGGCCGGTGCGCTTTCCTCAACCCCGGGAAAGGCCTTGGAGTCCGGACGCGCGCTCGGCCTCAAGGAAGACCGGATCTATGGTTCTTTCGCAGACATGGCCAAACGGGAAGCACGGCTGAAGGACGGTATCGAGGCCGTGGCGATCGTAACGCCGAACCACATGCATTATCCGGCGGCGAAGGAATTCCTGAAACGCGGCATTCACGTCATATGCGACAAGCCGCTGACCTCGACGCTCGCGGACGCAAAGAAATTCGCCAAGGCGGCGGAAAGCTCAGACGCGCTGTTCTTCCTGACACACAATTACACCGGTTATCCGATGGTCCGTCAGGCCCGTGAGATGGTCGCCAAAGGCGATATCGGGACGCTTCGGGTCGTTCAGGTCGAATACCCGCAGGACTGGCTCACCGTGGAACAGAACAACAAGCAGGCCGACTGGCGGACTGACCCTGCCCGGACAGGCCTCGGCGGTTCCACCGGCGATATCGGCACGCATGCCTTCAACCTGGCTGCCTTCATTACCGGAGAAACCCCGGAAAGCCTTGCCGCGGATCTGCAATCCTTCGTGCCGGGCCGGCAGGTTGATGACAATGGTCACGTGATGATGCGTTATGCCAGCGGCGCTCGCGGCATGCTGTGGTGTTCGCAGGTAGCTCCGGGCAACGAGAACAATCTGAAGATCCGTGTCTATGGCGACAAGGGTGGCCTGGAATGGCACCAGGAAGACCCGAACTACCTGCACTACACCCCGTTCGGCGCACCAAAACAGATCCTGACACGCGGCGGAGCGGGCATGCTGGACAGCATTGGCTCCGCAACCCGTATCCCGCCAGGCCATCCGGAAGGCTATCTGGAAGGGTTTGCCAATCTCTATAAGGACGCGGCTGAGGCGATCCGAGCGCACAGCCAGGGCAAGAACATGGAAACGCTCGTGCCCGGAATTGGCGACGGCCTGTCAGGCGTCCGCTTCATTGACGCCTGTGTGCGATCTTCTGCAAGGAACGCTGCCTGGGTGAAGCTGGAGAGCTAAGCCGCCTGCCCGCAGTTCAACCCGGCCGAGATGGCCGGGTTTTCCTTCGGATCTTTGCTCTGGGTTAACCGCTCATATTTCTTAACAGACAACGCAGCTTGAGCCGGTCGAATCGAGAGCAATCGAGCACCGCTGCTTGCCGCTTCATCGCCGTAAAGACCATTGTCAGTCCTGACAGAGCTCGGAAGCCGCGTTCGAACACGGATTTCATGCCCCCCGAAGACCACAACCGGCACTCAACCGCCCGCAGTTGATCCGGCGCCTTCCCGAGTGAAAAAAACCTTCAAAAAGTTTTCAGGCAGTGGAACAGCACCACCTGTTTTCAGTCTTCTGCCAGAAATCAAAAATATTCTCTAAGTATTATCCAGCTTCACACCAGCAAATCGATTACGCCTTAAAAATCATACGCTTAACAAAATTCAATTTGTTAAAAATTTACTTAAAATACTTCCAACAAATTATTATCTAATTATTGCAATTTTTTCGCCTTATTTGATCAATTTTTTCGCCAAATTGAGGCGAATACATTAATCCCATAACAACACACCACTGAAATTAATCACTTGGGCACCATACTTTTTAACGCCGTGGGCAAGCCGGCGTAGGGGATTCTTTTACCTTGTGGGAGGTCAAAATCATGCAATCGACTGCTGCGTCCAGCACCCTTTCTCCTGTCTTTTCCATTGAAGGCGATACTGAGTTTTCCGGCGAGAAAGGCGATTATCTCGACGCGGGCAATCCAGATGCGCTTGACCTGACCAACGGCACCGTGGCGCTCACCTTCAATGCAGACACTGTTGATGGAACGCGTGCGCTGTTTTCCAAGGACGGCTCAGGTTACGACGATGGCGGTCACCTGACCGTCTGGGTTCAGAACGGTCGCCTTCTCGTTCGTCAGCAGTCAGACGACAGCACCGAGTACCTAAAGGTTCCCGACCTCTATCTGACCGCCAATACCGACTATCACCTCGCCGTCACTTTCGGCGAAAACGGCCTGATGGTCTATGTCAACGGTCAACTCTTGGCAGCCGAGCCCGAATTCAAGCAGGGTATCGACATGAACGAGCGCGCCTTCCTGGTGGGCGCTTCGGGAGCCTGGCGCTCCAGCGACGGTCACACGGCGCATCAACAGTTCGACGGCACCATCTCCGATGTCATGGTCTTCGACGAGCAGATTGCCGGCGAAGACATGGCGGCGTTGGCCGGCGAAGTCGATCCGGCCTTTGCAACGGCTGCCCTGGAGGCCCTCGCCCAGGACGACCTGATGCCGGCCTTCCAGCAGCTGCATCACGGCTCCGACGAGGCAAAGGCCCTGGCCATGGCCTACGGCTTCAACCATGACGGCGAACTGACCACCGGTGCCACATATACTGAAGGCACCGACGCCGACGAGACACTCGACGGCACGGACGGGGCCGACGCCATCAATGCCGGCCTTGGCGATGACACCGTCAACGGCAATGGCGGCAACGACGTCCTCCAAGGCGGCTATGGCAATGACGAGCTCAATGGTGGCGACGGCAATGACGTGCTTGACGGTGGCCATGGCGAGGACCTCCTCAATGGCGGGGCCGGCAACGATCTGCTGATCTCCCGCTCCGACGGACGCGAGGGACCGGTCGCCTATGACCCGGACCGCGACGAAGGCGATCCGGATAACGAGCTGACCAACGGCAAGCTCTATCCCGATCAGCCGATCCCGGCAGACGATGTCCTGACCGGCGGTTCGGGCGGCGACGTCTTCTACTTCCAGACGCTCATCAATGCCAAGGAACGCTTCATCGAGGAACATACCAACGATGACGGCTCCATCCGCTGGCACGGGGTGGCTGGCGAGAACGCCAACATCCACGACCACTGGGTCGACATGATCGGCAATGATGTCATCACAGACTTCAACCGGGACGAAGGCGACCGTATCGTCATCGAAGGCCACACCACCAAGATCCGCTCAATCACCTATGGCGACAGCAATGGCGACGGCGTGGTCGATCACACGGTAATTGCCCTTTATTCCGACCAGGGCTCCGGAGGCGGTGCCCACAACAACGACGATCTCGGCACCATCACGGTCTATGGCGATCTTGTCACCCAGAACGACATCTCCACATCGGCCAAGCCAGCCTATGGCATCGTGCGCTCCATCGCGGATCTCGAAGAGGCATTGCAACCCATCGAGATGGGTGAAGACCGGGGAGACGTCGCGCCACCAGCCGATCTGCCCGCTGTCGATGACCTGCCCCTGCCCGCTGGCATGACGCCGGTCTTTGCAATCGCAGGCGACAATGAGTTCTCCGGAGAACGCGGGGACTACCTGGAGGCGGGCAATCCGGACAGCCTGGATCTGGCCGATGGTACCATCGCCCTCACTTTCAATGCCGATACCGTGGAAGGAACACGCGCGCTGTTCTCGAAGGACGGCTCCGGCTATGACGATGGCGGACACCTAACCGTCTGGGTTCAGAACGGACGCCTGCTCGTTCGTCAGCAGTCGGATAGCAAGACCGAATATCTCAAGGTACAGGATCTCTCCCTGACGGAGAACACCACCTACCACCTTGCCGTTTCCTTCGGCGACGATGGCCTAATGGTGTACCTGAACGGTGTGCTTGTTGCGGCCGAGCCCGAGTTCAAGCAGGGCCTCGACATGAACGAGCGCTCCCTGGTGGTCGGCGCGTCCGGCGCCTGGCGAAGCGATGACGCCCATACTGCGTCCCAGCAGTTCGACGGTACCATCTCCAATGTCATGGTCTTCGACGAGCAGATTGCAGGCGAAGATATGGCGGCCCTTGCCGGGGAAGTCGATCCGGCCTTTGAAGACGCTGCCCTCGCCGCCCTCGCCCAGGACGATCTGATGCCGGCCTTCCAGCAGCTGCATCACGGCTCCGACGAGGCCAAGGCCCTCGCAATGGCCTTCGGCTTCAACCATGACGGTGAACTGACCACCGGTGCGGCCTATCAGGAAGGCACCGATGCCGGCGAGACCATCGAGGGAACCGAAGGGGCTGACGCCATCAATGCCGGCCTTGGCGATGACATCGTCAACGGCAATGGCGGCAATGACGTCCTGCAGGGTGGCTATGGCAATGACGAGCTCAATGGCGGCGACGGCAATGACGTGCTCGACGGCGGCCATGGCGAGGACCTCCTCAATGGCGGGGACGGCAACGATCTCCTGATCTCCCGCTCCGACGGACGCGAGGGACCGGTCGCCTATGATGCCGACCGCGATGAAGGTGACCCCTATAACGAGCTTACCAACGGCAAGCTCTATCCCGATCAGCCGATCCCGGCGGACGATGTCCTGACCGGTGGTTCGGGCGGCGATGTCTTCTACTTCCAGACGCTGATCAATGCCAAGGAACGCTTCATCGAGGAGCACACCCAGGACGACGGCTCCATCCGCTGGCACGGGGTGGCGGGTGAGAACGCCAACATCCACGACCACTGGGTCGACATGATCGGCAATGATGTCATCACCGACTTCAACCGGGACGAAGGCGACCGTATCGTCATCGAGGGCCACACCACCAAGATCCGCTCCATCACCTATGGGGACTCGAACGGCGACGGCGTGGTCGATCACACCGTGATCTCCCTTTATTCCGACCAGGGCTCCGGCGGCGGTGCCCACAACAACGACGATCTCGGCACCATCACGGTCTATGGCGATCTCGTCACACAGAACGACATCTCCACATCGGCCAAGCCAGCCTATGGCATTGTACGCTCCATCGCCGACCTCGAGGAAGCCCTCAAGCCGATCGAGATGGGTGAAGACCGCGGTGACGTCGCTCCACCGGCCGATCTGCCCGATGTCGACGACCTGCCCCTGCCCGATGGCATGACACCTGTCTTTGCCATTGCCGGCGACAACGAGTTCTCTGGTGAACGCGGGGACTACCTGGAGGCAGGCAATCCGGACAGCCTGGATCTTGCCGATGGTACCATCGCCCTCACCTTCAATGCCGATACCGTGGAAGGCAGCCGGGCGCTGTTCTCCAAGGATGGCAGTGGCTATGACAACGGCGGTCATCTGACTGCCTGGGTCTACAACGGCACCATTCTCGTTCGTCAGCAGTCTGACAGCAAAACCGAGTATCTGAAGATCAAGGACCTGAACCTTGAGGCCAACACCGACTACCACCTTGCCGTCACCTTCGGCGAAGATGGCCTGCTGGTGTACCTGAACGGGGAACTCGTGGCGGCAGAGCCCGAGTTCAAGCAGGGCCTGGACATGAACGAGCGGTCTCTGGTGGTCGGGGCCTCCGGCGCCTGGCGCTCCGACGATGCCCACACCGCGTCCCAGCAGTTCGATGGCACCATCTCCAATGTCATGGTCTTCGACGAGCAGATTGCCGGCGAAGACATGGCGGCGCTGGCCGGCGAAGTCGATCCGGCTTTCCAGACCTCTGCTCTTGAGGCGCTGGCCCAGGACGACCTGATGCCGGCCTTCCAGCAGCTGCATCATGGCTCCGACGAGGCCAAGGCCCTCGCCATGGCCTATGGCTTCAACCATGACGGCGAGCTGACCACCGGCGCCACATATACTGAAGGCACCGATGCCGACGAGACCATCGACGGCACGGACGAGGCCGACGCCATCAATGCCGGGCTCGGCGACGACATCGTCAACAATGGCGTCAACGGCCTCCATGGCGGCAATGACCCTCCAGGGCTGCAATGGTGGCGACGGCAATGACGTGCTTGACGGTGGCCATGGCGAGGACCTCCTCGATGGCGGGGCCGGCAACGATCTGCTGATCTCCCGCTCGGACGGACGCGAGGGACCGGTCGCCTATGACCCGGACCGCGACGAAGGCGATCCGGATAACGAGCTGACCAACGGCAAGCTCTATCCCGATCAGCCGATCCCGGCAGACGATGTCCTGACCGGCGGTTCGGGCGGCGACGTCTTCTACTTCCAGACGCTCATCAATGCCAAGGAACGCTTCATCGAGGAACATACCAACGATGACGGCTCCATCCGCTGGCACGGGGTGGCTGGCGAGAACGCCAACATCCACGACCACTGGGTCGACATGATCGGCAATGATGTCATCACAGACTTCAACCGGGACGAAGGCGACCGTATCGTCATCGACCACAAAGATCCGCTCCATCACCTATGGGGATTCGAACGGCGATGGTGTAGTCGATCACACCGTGATCTCCCTTTATTCCGACCAGGGATCAGGGGGCGGTGCCCACAACAATGATGACCTGGGAACCATCACGGTCTATGGCGATCTCGTCACCCAGAACGACATCTCCACATCGGCCAAGCCCGCCTATGGCATCGTCAGGTCGATTGCGGATCTCGAAGAAGCCCTCAAGCCGATCGAGATGGGTGAAGACCGGGGAGACGTCGCGCCGCCGGCCGATCTTCCCGATGTCGACGACCTGCCCCTGCCCGATGGCATGACACCTGTCTTTGCCATTGCCGGCGACAACGAGTTCTCCGGAGAACGTGGGGACTATCTTGATGCGGTAATCCCGATGCGCTTGACCTGACCAACGGCACCATAGCGCTCACCTTCAATGCTGATCATGTCTGGGGGCAGCAGGCGCTCTTCTCAAAGGACGGATCCGGCTATGACGATGGCGGTCATCTGACCGTCTGGCTCAAGGATGGCTACCTCTATATCCGGCAACAGTCCGACGACAGCACCGAATATCTGAAGGTCAGCGATCTCAAGATCTCTCAAGACACCGACTATCATCTCGCAGTGACCTTCGGCGACGACGGTCTGATGGTCTATGTCAATGGCCAGCTCTTGGCCGCCGAGCCCGAATTCAAGCAAGGCCTGGAGATGAACGAGCGCGCCTTCCTTGTCGGCGCTTCGGGAGCCTGGCGCTCCAGCGACGGTCACACCGCGTCCCAGCAGTTCGACGGCACCATCTCCGATGTCATGATCTTCGACGAGCAGATTGCCGGCGAAGACATGGCGGCGCTGGCTGGCGAAGTCGATCCGGCCTTTGAAGACGCTGCCCTCGCCGCCCTCGCCCAGGACGACCTGATGCCGGCCTTCCAGCAGCTGCATCACGGCTCCGACGAGGCCAAGGCCCTCGCCATGGCCTACGGCTTCAACCATGACGGCGAACTGACCACCGGTGCCACATATACTGAAGGCACCGACGCCGACGAGACACTCGACGGCACGGGCGAGGCCGACGCCATCAATGCCGGCCTTGGCGATGACACCGTCAACGGCAATGGCGGCAATGACGTCCTGCAGGGTGGCTATGGCAATGACGAGCTCAATGGCGGCGACGGCAATGACGTGCTCGACGGCGGCCATGGCGAGGACCTCCTCAATGGCGGGGACGGCAACGATCTCCTGATCTCCCGCTCCGACGGACGCGAGGGACCGGTCGCCTATGATGCCGACCGCGATGAAGGTGACCCCTATAACGAGCTTACCAACGGCAAGCTCTATCCCGATCAGCCGATCCCGGCGGACGATGTCCTGACCGGTGGTTCGGGCGGCGATGTCTTCTACTTCCAGACGCTGATCAATGCCAAGGAACGCTTCATCGAGGAGCACACCCAGGACGACGGCTCCATCCGCTGGCACGGGGTGGCGGGTGAGAACGCCAACATCCACGACCACTGGGTCGACATGATCGGCAATGATGTCATCACAGACTTCAACCGGGACGAAGGCGACCGTATCGTCATCGAGGGACACACAACCAAGATCCGCTCCATCACCTATGGGGACTCGAACGGCGATGGCGTGGTCGATCACACCGTGATTGCCCTTTATTCCGACCAGGGCTCCGGGGGTGGTGCCCACAACAACGATGATCTCGGCACCATCACCGTCTATGGCGATCTCGTCACCCAGAACGACATCTCCACATCCGCAAAACCCGCCTATGGCATCGTTCGGTCGATTGCGGATCTGGAAGAGGCACTGCAACCCATCGAAATGGGCGAAGACCGGGGAGATATCGCTCCACCGGCCGATCTGCCCGATGTCGACGATCTGCCCCTGCCCGATGGCATGACACCTGTCTTTGCCATTGCCGGCGACAACGAGTTCTCCGGAGAACGTGGGGACTATCTTGATGCCGGTAATCCCGATGCGCTTGACCTGACCAACGGCACCATAGCGCTCACCTTCAATGCTGATCATGTCTGGGGACAGCAGGCGCTCTTCTCAAAGGACGGATCCGGCTATGACGATGGCGGTCATCTGACCGTCTGGCTCAAGGATGGCTACCTCTATATCCGGCAACAGTCCGACGACAGCACCGAATATCTGAAGGTCAGCGATCTCAAGATCTCTCAAGACACCGACTATCATCTCGCAGTGACCTTCGGCGACGACGGTCTGATGGTCTATGTCAATGGCCAGCTCTTGGCCGCCGAGCCCGAATTCAAACAAGGCCTGGAGATGAACGAGCGCGCCTTCCTTGTCGGCGCTTCGGGAGCCTGGCGCTCCAGCGACGGTCACACGGCGCATCAGCAGTTCGACGGCACCATCTCTGACGTCATGGTCTTCGACGAGCAGATTGCCGGCGAAGACATGGCGGCGCTGGCCGGCGAAGTCGATCCGGCCTTTGCAACGGCTGCCCTTGAGGCCCTGGCCCAGACGCCCTGATGCCCGCCTTCCAGCAGCTCCATCATGGGTCAGATGAGGCAAAGGCCCTCGCCATGGCCTATGGCTTCAACCATGACGGCGAGCTGACAACCGGCGTCACATATACTGAAGGCACCGACGCCGGCGAGACCATCGACGGCACGGACGAGGCCGACGCCATCAATGCCGGGCTCGGCGATGACATCGTCAACGGCAATGGCGGCAACGACGTCCTGCAGGGCGGTTATGGCAATGACGAGCTCAATGGCGGTGACGGCAATGACGTGCTCGATGGCGGCCATGGCGAGGACATACTCAATGGCGGAGCAGGCAACGATCTGCTGATCTCCCAGTCCGACGGACGCGAAGGACCGGTTGCCTATGATGCCGACCGCGATGAAGGCGATCCTTACAATGAGCTCACAAACGGCAAGCTCTATCCCGATCAGCCGATACCGGCGGACGATGTCCTGACCGGCGGCTCGGGCGGTGACATCTTCTACTTCCAGACGCTGATCAACGCCAAGGAACGCTTCATCGAGGAACATACCAACGATGACGGCTCCATCCGCTGGCACGGGGTGGCAGGCGAGAATGCCAACATCCACGACCACTGGGTCGACATGATCGGCAATGATGTCATCACCGACTTCAACCGGGACGAAGGCGACCGTATCGTCATCGAGGGACACACCACCAAGATCCGGTCCATCACCTATGGCGACAGCAATGGCGACGGCGTGGTCGATCACACGGTAATTGCCCTTTATTCCGATCAGGGCTCCGGGGGCGGTGCCCACAACAACGATGATCTCGGCACCATCACGGTCTATGGCGATCTCGTCACACAGAACGACATCTCCACATCGGCCAAGCCAGCCTATGGCATCGTCAGGTCGATTGCGGATCTCGAAGAGGCATTGCAACCCATCGAGATGGGCGAGGCGCGAACAGAAGAACCAGCGTTGCCGGATGGACCAGGCATTGATGACCTGCCCCTGCCCGATGGCATGACACCTGTCTTTGCCATCGCAGGCGACAACGAGTTCTCAGGAGACTGGGGAGATTACCTTCAGGCGGGCAATCCGGATGCACTCGACCTGACTGATGGCACGATTGCCCTTACCTTCAATGCGGACAAGGTCACCGGCTCGCAGGCACTCTTTTCAAAGGATGGCAGCGGCTATGAAGATGGCGGCCATATCACCGCCTATCTGTGCAACAACAAGCTCTATATCCGCCAGCAATCCGACGACAAGTCAGAGTACCTCAAGGTGCAGAATGTCGAGATCGCCGCAAATACCACCACCTACCACCTTGCGGTGACCTTCGGTGAAGACGGGCTGATGGTCTATCTGAACGGTGCCCTTGTGGCTGCCGAGCCCGAGTTAACAGGGCCTCGACATGAATGAGCGCGCCCTGTCGTGGGAGCGTCGGGCGCCTGGCGCAAGACCGACACGCAAACGGCCGGGCAGCAATTTGATGGCACCATCTCCGATGTCATGGTCTTTGACGAGCAGATTGCAGGTGGAAGACATGGCGGCGCTGGCCGGAGAAGTCGATCCGGCCTTTGCAACGGCTGCCCTGAGGCCCTCGCCCAGGACGATCTGAGCCGGCCTTCCAGCAGCTGCATCACGGCTCCCGACGAGGCCAAGGCCCTCGCATGGCTTCGGCTTCAACCATGACGGCGAACTGACCACCGGTGCCACATATACTGAAGGCACCGACGCCGACGAGACACTCGACGGCACGGACGGGGCCGACGCCATCAATGCCGGCCTTGGCGATGACATCGTCAACGGCAATGGCGGCTGATGTCCTGCAGGGTGGCTATGGCAATGACGAGCTCAATGGCGGTGACGGCAATGACGTGCTTGACGGTGGCCATGGCGAGGACATCCTCAATGGGGGCCGGCAACGATCTGCTGATCTCCCGCTCCGACGGACGCGAGGGGCCGGTCGCCTATGACCGGACCGCGACGAAGGCGATCCGGATAACGAGCTCACCAACGGCAAGCTCTATCCCGATCAGCCGACCCCGCGGACGATGTCCTAACCGGCGGTTCGGGCGGCGACGTCTTCTACTTCCAGACGCTGATCAATGCCAAGGACGCTTCATCGAGGAGCACACCCAGGATGACGGTTCCATCCGTTGGCACGGGGTCGCCGGCGAGAACGCAACATCCACGACCACTGGGTCGACATGATCGGCAATGATGTCATCACCGACTTCAACCGGGACGAAGGCGACCGTATCGTCATGCCACACACCAAGATCCGCTCCATCACCTATGGGGACTCGAACGGCGACGGCGTGGTCGATCACACCGTGATCTCCCTTTATTCCGACCAGGGCTCCGGCGGCGGTGCCCACAACAACGACGATCTCGGCACCATCACGGTCTATGGCGATCTCGTCACACAGAACGACATCTCCACATCGGCCAAGCCAGCCTATGGCATTGACGCTCCATCGCCGACCTCGAGGAAGCCCTCAAGCGATCGAGATGGGTGAAGACCGCGGTGACGTCGCTCCACCGGCCAATCTGC